>CAZVNR010000001.1:0-98995 GCA_964628945.1 uncultured Alistipes sp.
CGTAGTGGAACTGCTGGAACTGCTGGCGCAGGTAGCCGGCAAACTGCCCCTCGTTCAACTCGCATACGACAATCTTCTTGAACTTCGAGAAGATCGCCTCGACCCCCTTCGGCAGCGGGTTGATGTAGTTGAAGTGGCAGAGCGAAACGCGCTTACCCTCGGCACGGAGCTGATCGACGGCATTTTGCAGATGGCCGCGCGTACCTCCCCAGCCGACAACGAGCAGATCGCCCTCCTCGTCGCCATAGACCGTCTGTACGGGGATATCCTCCGCGACTTTCGCAACCTTTTCGGCACGCAGGCGCGTCATCTTCTGGTGGTTGGCCGGATCGTGCGAGATCGAACCCTTCACGGCATCCTTCTCCAAGCCGCCCACGCGGTGTTCCAACCCCGTTTTACCCGGGAAGGCCCAACCACGCGCCAGCTTCTCGTTGCGCACATAGGGCATAAAGCCCCCCTCGGGAGCCTCGTCGATGATCGGCGGCGTGATCGTGGGGTAGTCGCTCATCGAGGGGATGCGCCACGGCTCCGAGCCGTTGGCAATAAAACCGTCGGTGAGGAGCACGACGGGGGTCATATGCTCCATCGCCAAACGCCCCGCCTCGAAGGCGTAGTGGAAGCAGTCGCTCGGCGACGAGGCGGCCACGACGATCAGCGGACAGTCGCCGTTGCGCCCATAGAGCGCCTGTACCAAATCGCTCTGCTCGGTCTTGGTCGGCAGACCCGTCGAGGGGCCGCCGCGCTGTACATCGACGACTACCAACGGCAGCTCGATCATCACGGCCAAACCCAACGCCTCGCTCTTGAGCGAAAGTCCCGGACCCGAGGTGGTCGTCACGGCAAAGTTACCGGCAAAGGCGGCACCGATGGCCGTGCAGATGCCGGCGATCTCGTCCTCGGCCTGCACCGTCTTTACGCCGAGATCCTTGCGCTTGGCCAGCTCTTCCAAGATCACCGTTGCGGGGGTGATGGGGTAGGAGCCGCAGAAGAGCGGCAGACCAGCCTTCTCGGCGGCAGCCATCAATCCCCACGCCGTAGCGACATTGCCCGAGATCGTGCGGTAGGTACCCTTCTCGAGCTTGGCCGGTGCCACGCGGTAGTGGTTGGCGAACTGGTGGGTATTGGCCGCGTAGTTGTAGCCCGCCTTGATGGCCAGCTTGTTCGCCTCGGCCACGACGGGGTTCTTCTTCGCAAACTTCGTTTCGAGGTAGTGGAAGGCGTGCTCCTCGCTGCGATCAAAGAGCCAGAAGCAGATGCCGAGCGCAAACATATTCTTGCACTTGACGATCGCCTTGTTATCCAAGCCCGTCTCCTTCAGCGCCTCGCGCGTGAGGGTCGTAATGTCGGGTACAACGACATTGTACTCCGTGATCTCCAGCTCGGCGATCGGGTCGTCACTCACAAAGCCCGCCTTGCGGAGGTTCTCCTCGGTGATCGAATCCCCGTCGAGGATCACCGTTGCCCCCTCTTTGAGCCACTTGCGATTGGCTTTCAGGGCGGCGGGGTTCATCGCCACCAACACATCGCAGTAGTCGCCCGGGTTGAGCTCGCGGTGGTCGCCAAAGTGTACCTGAAAACCCGATACGCCCGCAACGGTACCCTGCGGGGCGCGAATTTCGGCCGGATAGTCGGGGAAGGTCGAGATACTGTTTCCCATCAGTGCGGTCGTGTCCGAGAAGAGGGTGCCCGTGAGCTGCATACCGTCGCCCGAATCGCCCGAAAAGCGAATCACCACATCCTGCAACTCCTGCACTTGTCCATTTTCCATTCCTTGGTCTGTTTAGAGAATTTGTGTGATTAACAACCTACAAATATAACATAAAATCCCGACAAATGCGCGCATCGGTCGGGATTTTTTTGCAGGTTCGTTCGTTACGCCACCAGCAGATAGATATAGCCGGCGTAGAGCGCGAGGAAGATCACGCCCTCCGTACGGTCGAGCGTTTGGCGACGGAAGGTGAAGGCCGAAAGAAAGACCAGCACCGCCGTCAGCAACACCACGAAGAGGTCGCGCGGGGTGATACCGCCCATCGTAAGCGGCATAATCAGCGACGAAACGCCCAAGATGCCGAGGATGTTGAAGATGTTGGAACCCACAACATTACCCAATGCCATATCGGCTTTTCCTTTAACAAGCGAAACGAGCGACGAAGCCAACTCGGGGAGCGAGGTGCCGCCCGCTACAAGCGTGATAGCGATCACCGACTCCGAAACACCCATCGAACGGGCAATTTTAGTCGCCTTGTCGAGAAACAACTCTCCGCCGAAGATCAAACCGCACAGACCGCCGACGATCATCACTGCCATCAGCCACACGGCCATCGGTTTCTTCTCCGACGGCTGCTCTTGGGGATGCTCGGCCGTGCGGATCGTGTAGATCAACAGCGCGATATAGAGCACGAGCATCACCGCACCGTCGATGCGCGAAATGCGATCGACCGACCCCGTACCGACCAGTGTGTCGAGAGCCAAGATGATCAGCAGGAACGAAGTCGCTACGCCAAACGGGATATCGAAGCGGATGTTGCTCTTCGTGAAACTGATCGGTTGTACCACGGCACACACGCCGAGGATCAAGAAGACATTAAAGATGTTCGAGCCGACGACATTCCCGATCGCCATATCGGGTTGGCCGTTGATGGCCGAGAGGGTCGAAACCACCATCTCGGGCATCGAGGTACCGATCGCCACAATCGTCAGACCGATCAGAAACTCGGGCATACGCAGGCGTTGTGCCAACGCCGCTGCGCCGTCGGTCAGAAAGTTGGCACCCCCGAGGATCAGCGTCAGACCAACAATAAGCAGTAAAATATCCATAGAAATTTAGAATTTAGAATTCAAAATTTAGAATTAAGAGTTGAGAATCGAGAATTTCAAAGGAGGTACAAGGTTAGCGTCTTTTCACTATTAATTTTGTCATTCACCAATGTCATCCCGACAGAGCCGAAGTCGACGAGGGATCTTCCTTATTATCGTGCTTATTCCAAAAATCGGCAGATCCCTCCGCCGGTGCGTTCGGGATGACCTCTTTGTTCATTGCTTATAAAAAGTTGATTACAGAGAGTTCATTTTGCATTTTGAATTTTTCGGCATCACGCCAACAGCAACAAGCTCACCGCCATCACAGCCATACCCGTTACCACACCGTAGATCGCCGTGTGCGCCTCGCCATACTCGCGGGCGGCGGGCAGCAGTTCGTCGATCGAGATAAAGACCATGATCCCCGCCACGCCGGCCAAGATAGCCCCCATCAGCGTCGGAGTCATCACCGCCGAGAGCAGCCACCACGCCGTGAGTGCCCCGATCGGCTCGGCCAATCCCGAGAGCATCGACCATAGAAAAGCTTTCGCGCGGCTCCCCGTCGCGTAGTAGATCGGCACCGAGACGGCAATACCCTCGGGGATGTTGTGGATCGCCACGGCCACGGCAATCGCCACACCGAGCGTCGGATCATCCATCGCCGAGGCGAAGGTGGCGATACCCTCCGGAAAGTTGTGGATCGCAATCGCCAATGCCGCCATCAGCCCCATCCGCATCAACTTGGGGCTTTTTGGTCGCTCCTGCAACTCCTCGACGGCGTGCGCCTCGTGGGGGTTCTCCACCTCGGGAACTAAGCGGTCGATCACGCCGATCAGGAGCATCCCGACAAAGAAGGCTCCAACCGCCCACAGATCGCCCAAACGGCTGCCCCACACAGCCGCAAGCTGCCCCTGCGCCTGCGGCATCAGCTCCATAAACGAAACATAGACCATCACACCGCCCGACAGACCGAGCGAGAAGGAGAGGAGTCGTTTGTTCGTATGGCGTGCCACAAACGCAATCGCACTGCCGATGCCGGTCGCCAGACCCGCACCGAGTGTCAGCAGCAATGCAACAGGTATATTTTCGGCCATAAACATAAACACCGCAAAGATAGTACAAAAAAATTATCTTTTCGATACAACAGGAATGTTTCGACACTTTCGACGGCTGTTCTCGCCGCCGGCGGCGTTTACAATTATTACCCCCCCCGCCTCGGGCAGGGGCTTCCTGAAGGAGGAGCTATCCATCGAATGAATTGGATTGTGGGAGTTTAAGGAGATTAGGGAATTTAGGGAGATCTCCCTAAATTCCCTAAATTCCCTAATTTCCCTAATTTCCCTAATTTCCCTAATTTCTCTAACTTCTCTTCTCTCTTTCCTCTTTCCTCTTTCCTCTTAATTCGGTATCGAACTGCTCTTATCCGTATCCATACTTTCGGTATGGGTATCGGTCTTGCGGTTGGTCTGCTTGACGGCGATGCCCTGCTTGCCGAAACGCCACGAGAGAGCGAAACGCACGCTGCGGGCGCGGTTCGTCGAGCGCGTGGTCTGCAGGTAGCTTGGCGTACGATTCTCGATGCGGTAGGTCATCTCCTTCGAGAGGGGATTCTGCACCGTCAGCGAGAACTCCAACTTATCCTTCAGGAACTTCTGCCCCAAGCGAACGCCCGTCATCACGATCGGTCGCTGCCACACCGACTCCATCGAGGGTTCGGGCAGCATCAGATACTCCGAGAGGGTCAGTCGCGCCCCCTTCCACAGCCCGAACATCGCATTGAGGCTCTGCGTGTAGCACCACCCCTCGTTCTCGATCCCCTGATTGGGCAAGCGGTAGCGACCCCAGCCGCCGCGCCCCGTGAGCGAAAGGGTAAAGTTGGCCGAGTGGCGGTAGGCGAGCGAGAGGTCGGCGATGTAGAACTGCATCCGACCGTCGTTGGCGTAGGTCGAGTTGATCAACCCCTCGTCGTCGATAAACGAGTAGGCCGAGGCGAGGTTCTGCGAGAAGTTGGTCGTCGCACCGAAGGCCAAAGTCCAGCGGTTGGTCATCAGCGAGTAGCGGAGGTTGAACGAGTGGCTAACACCCGTTTCGAGGTCGGGATTTCCGTAGCTGCGCGTCGTAAGCGACTCGCTGACATAGGGCGACATTGCCTCCACACCCGGGCGGCGCAGGCGTTGCGTATAGGAGAGTGCCCACATCTGCCCCTGCTTCGGGAGGTAGGTCACCGAGAGGTAGGGGATCACATTCACGAGCGAGCTGCGGTAGGATTCGCGCCGGCCGTTGTCGTCGCTCGAGAGGGCATACCACGCCCCCTCGGCACGCGCCCCTGCACGCGCCGAGAACTTCGCCGACTTGTAGGCATAACCGCCGTAGAGGCCGACGATCTGCTTCTTCAACTCCGTTTCGCCTTCAGTCGTGAGGAGATCGAACTGGTTGAGTGCAAAGCTCTCCGAGCGGTCGAAGCTGTGCTTCAGACCCGCCTCGATCGTATGGTGGTCGTCGATCGGGTTTTGGTAGTCGATCTGAACGATATTCTCCAACCGGCGGCTGCGCGTATTCTGAACGAGCGATGCGTAGCCCGCATTGCCCACCTCGGAGGTGATCCACTCCTCCATCGGCGAGCCGGTCAGCGGCTGAATCGAGAGATTCTCCGAGAGGGTCAGCGTATGGTTCTCGCGCCCGAAAGTGTGCTGATAGTTTACCCCGAGGTCGTAACCCTGCCAATCGGGGCGTGCCGTCACCTCGTTGGCGTAGGCGAGCTGTGTCGCACCGTCGAAGCCGAGGTAGCTAACCCTGCCGCGTTGCCGCGTGCGGCTGTATCCGTCGTAGGTCGAGAACTCGGCCGTCAGGAGGTTCAGCGAGTCGATCTGATAGCTCGCCTGCAGGTTGGCATAGAGGGCACGAAAACCGTAACCATAGGCCGCACTGCTCTGCATCGTACGGTAGGAGGCCTCGCCCGTAAAGTTTTCGACCACGCTGCTTAAGCGATTCTTCAGCTCGGTCGGTTCATCGGCGTAGGAGTGGTAGAGGGCGGCCGAGAGGGTCAGTTTTCCCGTCTGCACGGCGAAGTTCGCCGAGTTGCTGGTCATCCACGGCACGGCACCGCCCGCATCGAGCGAGGTGTTGAGCGAACCGTTGTAGCCGTCGAAACGCGCCTTCGAGGTGATGATATTCAACACGCCGCCCGTGCCCTCGGCATCGTACTTCATCGAGGGGTTCGTGATCACCTCGATCCGCTTGATCGAGTTGGCGGGCATCGACTTGATCACCTCCGAGAAGTTGCGTGCAAAGGCGTTCGAGGGGTGGCCGTTCACCAATATTTTATAGTCGCTCTGCCCATTGACGAGCACATTTCCTTCGGCATCAATCGAGAGCTGCGGCACCTTGCGGATGATCTCTTCGAGGGTCGAAGATTGCGCCTCGGGATCATCCTCGACCGAGTAGGCGAGTTTCTCGGCATCGGTCGTCACGATCGGTTTCTGTACCGTGAGCACCACGGCATCGACCTCAACACCCTCCGTGAGTGCGATCTCGCCCAGATCGAGCGATTCTGAAGTCACCGTAATCGGTTGCGTATGAGATGAATATCCGACCGACGAGATCGAGAGGCGATAGTCGCCCGTCGTTTTCGGCGCGAGCCGAAAACGCCCTTCGAGATCGGAGGCGACGGCCGCCGAGGGGATCGTGTCGCGCAACAGGGCGACTGTAGCATAGGCGATCGGGCGATGGTCGGTATCGACCACACGACCCGTAACCACCGATTGCGCAACTGCCGCAGAGCAGCCCGCAAAAAGACAATAGAGGAGTGTCAGGTATTTCATTCTTCTTTCTGTTTGGTTTCGGCGACAAAGGTAGCAAAAAGACTTTGACAAACAAAAAAAAAATATCGAAAAACGATAAATTATTTTTCATTTGCCACATAGAGAACTGGGCAGGAGGGAGAAAATGTATCTTGTTGAATATTTTTCGATAATTTTTTTGGGTCAAGGGCTTGTTTTACGAGCAAAAAGGCGTTATCTTTGTCCCAATTAAATAAGGAATAACTATGTCGAAACACCGCTCCATATCTCGCTCGCTGCAGCCGCAACAGGCAGATTGTTTCGGTCGATCGACGGAAATATTGTCTTTTATGGGGTAACTGTTTTCAGTTACCCTTTTTTTGTACGATTATGAAGCAGTTTTACACCCATACGCGCATCTATCGCAACGGCCGTTTCGAGGAGGGGACACTCGTCGTCGAGGCGGGGCGTATCGTCGAGGCGGCACCCCCGAGCGAGGGCGATCGCGTGGTCGATCTCGGCGGGCGAGTGTTGGTACCCGGACTGATCGATGTCCATGTCCATCTGCGCGAACCCGGGTTCGGCTACAAGGAGACGATCGCCACGGGTACGGCAGCGGCGGCACACGGCGGTTATACGACCGTCTGCTCGATGCCCAACCTGAACCCCGCGCCCGACACGGCCGCTACGCTCGGCGAACAGCTCGCTCTGATCGAGCGCGATGCCGTCGTGCGCGTAGTGCCCTACGGTTGTATCACGATGGGGCAGCAGGGTGGTGGCGAGCAGGCCCATTTGGCGGCGATGGCCGACAAGGTGGTCGGTTTTTCGGACGACGGGCGCGGTGTGCAGTGCGACGAGGATATGGCCTCGGCGATGCGCAAGGCGAAGGAGTTGGGAAAGCCGATCGTGGCGCACTGCGAGGTGAACGAACTGCTGAAGGGGGGCTACATCCACGACGGCGACTACTGCCGTGCGCACGCTCACCGAGGCATCTCGTCCGAGAGCGAGTGGGCGCAAGTGAAACGCGACATTGAGCTGGTCGAGCAGATCGGCTGTCAATACCATGTCTGCCATGTCTCGACCAAAGAGAGCGTCGAGCTGGTTCGCGCGGCGAAGGCCAAAGGGTTACCCGTAAGCTGCGAAACGGGGCCGCACTACCTCGTACTCTGCGACGAGCAGTTGGAGGAGGATGGGCGTTGGAAGATGAATCCGCCGATCCGTTCGGCCGAGGATCGCGATGCGCTGATTGCCGGTCTGAAGGATGGGACGATCGAGGTGATCGCCACCGACCACGCACCCCACTCGGCCGAGGAGAAGGGGCGCGGATTGGAGAGGAGCGCGATGGGGATCGTCGGGTTGGAGTGCGCTTTCGGGGTGCTCTACACGCACCTTGTCGAAAAGGGTATTTTGACCCTCGAGGAGCTGATCGACCGCATGGCAACCAACCCGGGACGGCTGTTCGACTTGGGTGGCGAGCTGAAGACGGGGGCTCCGGCCGACTTTACGGTGCTCGATCTAATGACCACCTACACGATCGACCCCGCGACCTTCCGCTCGAAGGGCAAGGCGACGCCCTTTGCCGGTTGGGAGGTGCGCGGTCGCGCCGCGATGACGGTCGTGGGCGGCGAGTGTGTCTATATGGACGAAACAATGAACACTAAATAGAAACAATGAAAGCTTTTACGAAGAAACTTGTCTTGGAGAGTGGCCGCGAATTTTACGGCTACGGCTTCGGCGCCGACCGCGAGGTGATCGGCGAGCTGGTCTTCAACACATCGGTCGTGGGGTATCAGGAGATTATGTCCGACCCCACCTACACGGATCAACTGGTGGTGATGACCTATCCGCTGATCGGTAACTACGGAATGGCCGACGAAGATTACGAAACGAAGATCCCGACGCTCGGGGCGATGATCGTACGCGAGTACAACGACCAGCCCTCGAACTTCCGCTACACCCGCACGCTGAACGAGGTGTTGGAGGAGAACAATATTCCGGCAATCGAGGGGTTGGATACCCGCGCTTTGACCCGCGTGGTACGCGACGAGGGGGCACAGAACGCACTCCTGACTGCCGCCGACACGCCGGTCGAGGAGGCGTTGGCCAAGCTGAAGAGCCACACTGCGCCGACCGACGCCGTGGCACGCGTAAGCTGCAAGAAGCGTTGGATGTCGCGCGTACCGAACCACTCGTACGATGTGGTGGTGGTCGATTGCGGCATCAAAAACTCGGTGATCCGCCAGCTCAACAAGGTGGGGTGCAATGTAACGGTGCTGCCCTATAACGCCACACTCGAGGAGGTGATGGCCTTCCATCCCGACGGCATCGTCATTCCGAACGGCCCGGGCAACCCCGAGGATGCCCGCCCCGTTGTCGAGTTGATCAAGCAGCTGCGCGGTCGCAAACCGATCTTCGGTATCGGGTTGGGTCACGAGCTGATCGCACTGGCCTACGGCGCAAAGGTCGAGAAGATGAAGTTCGGCCATCACGGCGGCAACCATCCGGTCGAGAACCACAAGACGGGGCTGCTGGAGATCGCTCCGCAGAACCACAGTTTTGTTGTGAAGAGCGACTCGACGGGTGCGCTCGACATTACGCACACGAACCTGCTGGATCGCACGATCGAGGGGTTGGAGTGCAAGGTGGATCGCGTCTTCTCGGTGCAGTTCGATCCGACGGCTGCCGAGGGCGAGAGCCACAACCTGTTCAAGAAGTTTGTCAAATTAATGGAGGAGGGAAGAGATGCCTAAAAGAGAAGATATCAAGAAAGTGATGGTCATCGGCTCGGGTCCGATCGTGATCGGTCAGGCTGCCGAGTTCGACTATGCAGGTACGCAGGCCTGCTTGGCACTGCGCGAGGAGGGTTACGAGGTGATCCTCGCAAACTCGAACCCTGCAACGATTATGACCGATACGAATATCGCCGACAAGGTCTATATGGAGCCTTTGACGCTCGAGTATGTGGCCAAGATCATCCGCTACGAGCGTCCCGATGCGATCGTCCCGGGCTTGGGCGGTCAGACGGGTCTGAACTTGGCCGTACAGCTGGCCAAGAAGGGGATCTTGGAGGAGTGTCAGGTCGAGATTCTCGGTACGAGCTTCGCCTCGATCGAGCGTGCCGAGGACCGCGAGCTCTTCAAGGAGCTGTGCGAGTCGCTCGGTGAGCCGGTGCTGCCGTCGGAGGTGGCCACGACGATCGACGAGGGTGCAGCCATCGCCGCCGAGATCGGCTATCCGGTGGTGCTTCGTCCCGCCTTCACGCTTGGCGGTACGGGCGGCGGTTTTGTCGATAACGAGGAGGAGCTGCGCGATATGATGCGCAATGCCTTGTTCCTCTCGCCCGTGCATCAGGTCTTGATCGAGAAGAGCATCAAGGGCTACAAGGAGATCGAGTTCGAGGTGATGCGCGATGCCAAAGATACGGCGATCGCCATCTGCTCGATGGAGAACATCGACCCCGTCGGTATCCATACGGGCGACTCGATGGTCGTAGCTCCGGCGCAGACGCTGACGAACCGCGAGTTCCAGATGCTGCGCAACTCGGCGTTGAAGATCATCCGCGAGCTGAAGATCGAGGGTGGTTGCAATGTGCAGTTTGCACTCGACCCGCTCTCGTTCAAATACTACCTGATCGAGGTGAACCCGCGCGTTTCGCGCTCGTCGGCGTTGGCATCGAAGGCCTCGGGCTTCCCGATCGCCCGCGTGAGTGCCAAGATCGCCGTCGGTTTGACCCTCGACGAGATCCGCATCGCCACGACCCCCGCATCGTTCGAGCCGACGATCGACTATGTCGTGACGAAGGTGGCTCGTTTCCCGTTCGATAAGTTCTCCGATGCCTCGAATACGCTCGGTACGCAGATGAAGGCGACGGGCGAGGTGATGGCCATCGGCCGCACGATGGAGGAGTCGCTGTTGAAGGCCGTTCGCTCGCTCGAGACGGGTGTCTGCCACATCTACCACAAGAAGTTCGACAACTGGACGAACGAGGAGCTGCTGGAGTACATCAAGGCGGGTACGGACGATCGTCTGTATGCCATCGCCCAGCTGATCCGCAACGGGGTCGATCTAGTAATGATCTACAACAAGACGAAGATCGATATGTTTTTCCTCGAGAAGTTCAAGAACATCGTCGAGTTCGAGTCGGTGGTTCGTGCCAACAAGGGCTGCATCGAAACGCTCCGCGATGCCAAGAAGATGGGCTTCGGCGATAAGTATATCGGCCAGTTGTGGGGGATGTCGGAGCACGAGCTGTTCCGTCTGCGTGAAAAGCACAACATCTTCCCCGTCTATAAGATGATCGACACCTGCGGTGGCGAGTTCTCGGCCTATGTTCCCTACTTCTACTCGTCGTATGAGGAGGAGAACGAGTCGATCGTCAGCGAGAAGGAGAAGATCGTCGTGCTCGGTTCGGGCCCGATCCGTATCGGTCAGGGTGTCGAGTTCGACTACTCGACCGTACACGCCATCTGGTCGATCCGCGAGGCGGGTTACGAGGCGATCATCATCAACAACAACCCCGAGACCGTATCGACCGATTACACGACCAGCGACAAGCTCTACTTCGAGCCGCTGACAGTCGAGGATGTGATGAATGTGCTGCATTTGGAGAACCCGAAGGCGATCGTCGTTTCGCTCGGCGGTCAGACGGCCATCAACTTGGCCGAACCGTTGGCCGAGCTGGGTGTACCCATCATCGGTACGGATTGCGAGGCGATCCGCAACGCCGAGGATCGCGGCTGCTTCGAGCGCATCATGACCGAGCTGCAGATCCCGCAGCCCGAGGCCGAGGCGGTGACGGATATCGAGGCCGGTGTGCGGGCTGCCGCCCGCATCGGTTATCCCGTCTTGGTGCGTCCGAGCTATGTGTTGGGTGGTCGCGCGATGCAGATCGTATCGAACGAGGAGCGTCTGCGCCACTATCTGCAGACGGCCGTAGAGGTGAATGTCGATTCGCCCGTCTTGGTCGATCGCTATATTATGGGTAAGGAGTTGGAGGTTGATGCCATCTGCGACGGCAAGGATGTCTTCATTCCGGGTATTATGGAGCACATCGAGCGTACGGGTATCCACTCGGGCGACTCGATCAGCGTCTATCCCACCTTCAGCGTATCGCAGGCGGTGCGTGACAAGATCATCGACTACACCGTAAAGCTGGGTCTGCGCATCGGTATTGTCGGTCTGTACAACATCCAGTTCATCGTCGATGAGCAGGGCGAGGTCTATGTGATCGAGGTGAACCCCCGTTCGTCGCGTACCGTGCCGTTCCTCTCGAAATCGACGGGCGTACCGATGGCGCACATCGCTACGCAGGTGATCTTGGGTCGCTCGCTGCGTGAGCAGGGGATCGAGTCGGTCTATGGTAAGGAGAAGGAGCGTTGGTATGTGAAGGCTCCCGCCTTCTCGTTCGCCAAGATCCGCGGTATGGACTCCTACCTCTCGCCCGAGATGAAATCGACCGGCGAGGCGATCGGTTACGACGACAAGCTCACGCGTGCGCTCTACAAGGCGTTGCAGGCTTCGGGTATGAATGTATCGAACTACGGTACGATCCTCGTTTCGATCGCCGACGACGACAAGCCGAAGGCGTTGCCGCTCATCCAGCGATTCTACGACTTGGGCTTCAACATCGAGGCGACGGCCGGCACGGCCGAGTACCTGCGCACGCACGGCGTGCGCACACGCACGCTCTCGAAGTTGAGCGAGGGCTCGTCGGAGATCATCGACGCACTGCGTCAGGGGCATGTAAACTATGTGATCAACACGATCGACATCAACCAGCACAACACCCGTCTGGATGGTTACGAGATTCGCCGTACGGCGGTCGAGAACAATGTGACAGTCTTCACGGCACTCGAGACGGTGCGCGTGCTGCTCAATGTCTTGGAGGAGATCACGCTGCGCGTATCAACCATTGATGCCAAATAAAGAGAAGAGTCGTGTATAAAAACGCAATCTATACCATCCGCGAGAACCGTCCGCTGACCGATGTGGTTTGGCGGATGGTCTTGGAGGGTGATACCGAGTGGATCACCCGTTCGGGACAGTTCGTAAATATCGCCCTCGAGGGGAAGTACCTCCGTCGCCCGATCTCGGTATCGGACTACGACGAGCGAACGCTGACCCTAATATATAAGGTAGTGGGCGAGGGAACCAAACAGATGACCACGATGCAGGCGGGCGACGAGCTCGATCTGCTGACGGGGCTTGGCAACGGTTTCGACACCACGAAGGCCGCCGCACAGAATCTCTTGGTCGGAGGCGGTGTGGGGGTTCCGCCCCTCTACAATCTGGCCAAAAAGCTCCTCGCCGAGGGACGCGAGGTGACCGTCATCTTGGGCTTCAACCGCGCCGACGAGTGCTTCTATGAGGAGGAGTTCAAGGCGTTGGGGTGTCGGGTGGTCACAACGACGGTCGATGGCTCGAAGGGGGTCAAGGGCTTCGTGACGACGGCGATCGACGAGCTGCAACTCGCGTTCGGCTACTTCTTCGCCTGCGGCCCGCTGCCGATGCTCAAGGTACTCTACGACCATACGACGGTCGAGGGGCAGCTCTCGTTCGAGGAGCGAATGGGTTGCGGTTTCGGTGCCTGTATGGGTTGCTCGTGCAAGACCAAATATGGCAACAAGCGCATCTGTAAAGAGGGTCCCGTACTGTTAAAAGAGGAGGTAATATGGTAGATACATCGGTAGTATTGAGCGGCTGGCGGCTGGACAATCCGGTCATCCCCGCGAGTGGAACATTCGGATTCGGTAACGAGTTCAAGGATTTCTACGACATCAACATCCTCGGCACCTTCTCGTTCAAGGGGACAACGAAGGAGCCGCGCTTTGGTAACCCTACACCCCGCATCGCGGAGTGTACGGCCGGTATGATCAACGCCGTCGGGTTGCAGAACCCGGGTATCGATCAGGTGATCGCCGAGGAGCTGCCCCGCATGAAGGAGTATTTCCATAAACCGGTGATTGCCAACATCTCGGGCTTCTCGATCGAGGAGTATGCCTACTGCTGCGAACGGATCGACAAGGAGGAGCAGGTGGGGATCATCGAGGTCAATGTCTCGTGTCCGAATGTGCGGCACGGCGGCATGTCGTTCGGCACCTCGCCCGAGGCGGCTGCCGAGGTGACCCGCGCCGTGAAAGCCGTGACGACGAAGCCCGTCTATATCAAACTCTCGCCCAATGTGACCGACATCGTTTCGATCGCCAAAGCGTGCGAGGAGGCGGGTGCCGACGGTCTGTGTCTGATCAACACGGTATTGGGTATGCGGATCGACACAATGCGTCGCAAGCCAGTGATTGCCAATACGATGGGTGGTTTCTCGGGAGCTGCAATCTTCCCGTTGGCCGTGCGGATGGTCTATCAGGTGGCAAAGGCCTGCTCGATCCCCGTGATCGGTTGCGGCGGCGTGGAAACAGCCTCGAATGTGATCGAGATGATGATGGCCGGTGCTACGGCCGTCGAGGTGGGTGCCGCCAACCTGCACGACCCCTACGCCTCGAAGAAGATCGTCGAGGGGCTACCCGTCGAGATGGAGCGCTTGGGTATCGAGCGTTTGCAGGATATTATCGGAATTGTCAAGTAACCTAACAACTACAAAGAGCTATGATTAAGAGTGATGTGATTATTGCCTGCGACTTTAAGTCGGCAGAAGATACCTTCCGTTTCCTCGATCTGTTTAAGGATGAGGAGCGCAAACCGTTCCTGAAGATCGGTATGGAGCTTTACTACGCCGAGGGGCCCTCGATCGTCCGCGAGATCAAACGCCGCGGTCACCGCATCTTCCTCGATTTGAAGCTGCACGACATTCCCAATACGGTGAAGAAGGCGATGGCCGTGCTGTCGCGTCTGGATGTCGATATGACCAATGTCCACGCCGCCGGTACGATCGATATGATGAAGGCCGCCAAAGAGGGGCTGACACGCGAGGATGGTTCGTGCCCGCTGTTGATCGCCGTCACGCAGCTCACCTCGACGAGCGAGGAGCGTATGCAGCAGGAGTTGCTGATCGGTGCTTCGATCAACGACACGATCGTGAAGTATGCACAGAATACCAAGGCCGCCGGTCTGAATGGCGTGGTTTGCTCGCCGTTGGAGGCCGGTATGGTGAAGGAGGCTTGCGGTAAGGAGTTCCTCACGATCACCCCGGGAGTTCGTTTTGCCGATGGCGATGTAGGAGATCAGGTGCGTGTCACCACGCCGGCGCGTGCGCGTGAGATCGGCTCGAACTTTATCGTTGTAGGGCGTCCGATTACGGCTGCTGCCGATCCTGTGGCGGCCTATCGTCGCTGTGTAAAGGAGTTTTTGGGTGAATAAGAACCATGAAAAAAGTACAGTTGTTCTATCTGCGGAACTGCCCCTTCTGTAAGCGAGCATTCCAATATATCAAGGAGGTTAAGGCAAAGTCGTCCGAATTGGCAGCGATCGAGATCGAACTGATCGAAGAGTCGGAGGAGTCGGAGCGGGCAGCCAAATATGACTACTATTATGTGCCGACCTTCTATGTGGACGGGGAGAAGGTTCACGAGGGAGGCATCTATCCCGACGAGGTGGAACAGGTGTTGCGTAAAGCGTTGGATTGAAAAAATGAAATAAAACAGAGTAAGATTATGGAGAAACTTATTGCAAAGGATTTGCTCTCGATTGGGGCGGTATTTTTGCGTCCCGATCAGCCGTTTACTTGGGCAAGCGGCATCAAAAGCCCGATCTATTGCGACAATCGCCTGACGCTGACGGCTGTTGAGGTGCGTAAGCATGTCGAAGCGGGGTTGGCGGAGATCGTCCGCACGAAGTACCCCGAGGCGGAGGTGCTGATGGGTACCTCGACGGCCGGTATCGCTCACGCCGCTATCACGGCAACGATCCTCGATATGCCGATGGGTTATGTCCGCTCGGGCCAGAAAGACCACGGTCGCGGCAACCAGATCGAGGGTAAGTTGGAGAAGGGGCAGAAGGTCGTCGTGATCGAGGATCTGATCTCGACCGGCGGCTCGTGCATCGAGGTGGTCAATGCGCTGCGTGAGGCGGGTGCCGAGGTGCTGGGTGTTGCTTCGATCTTCACCTACGGGATGAAGAAGGGGTTGGATCGTATGGCCGAGGCGAATGTGATCAATTACTCGCTCTCGAACCTCGACGCACTCGTAGAGGTGGCTGCCGAGGAGGGGTATATCAAGGCGGAGGATAAGGCGCGCCTGATCCAATTCCGCAACAACCCTTCGGATGAGAGCTGGATGAAATAAAGAGTAAAGAGGAAAGAGCAAAAAGAAGTTAGAGAAGTTAGAGAAGTTAAGGATATTTCCCTAAATTCCCTAAATTCTCTAAATTCCCTACCCCCCCAAAAAACACCCAAACCTTACTATGAGACACTTAATCGAACCGACCGACCTTTCGGTTGCGGAGATCCACGAGATCGTTTCGCTGGCCGAAGATATCATCGCCAACCGCGCAAAGTACCGCGAGGCGTGCAAAGGCAAGAAATTGGCCACCCTCTTCTACGAACCCTCGACCCGTACCCGTTTGAGCTTCACGGCGGCTATGATGGAGTTGGGCGGTCAGGTGTTGGGCTTCTCGGATGCCAACTCCTCTTCGGTATCGAAAGGCGAGACCGTCGCCGATACGGTGCGTGTGATCCGCTGTTTCGCCGACATTATCGCCATGCGCCACCTGAAAGAGGGAGCTCCGCTCGTCGCCTCGCAGTATGCCGGCATTCCGGTGATCAACGCCGGTGACGGCAGCCATGCCCACCCGACACAGACACTGACCGACCTGCTGACCATCAAGCGCGAAAAGGGGCGTTTGAACAACCTCACGATCGGTTTCTGCGGCGATCTGAAGTTCGGCCGCACCGTGCACTCGCTCATCAAGGCACTCTCGCGCGAGGAGGGGATCCGCATCTATCTGATTTCGCCCGAGGAGCTGCGTCTGCCGAGCTATATGCTCAAGGAGATGCGCGTGAACTCGAAGCTCGAGTTCCACGAAGTACGCACGATGGAGGAGGTGATGGGCGAGTTGGACATCCTCTATATGACGCGCGTACAGAAGGAGCGTTTCTTGGACGAGGAGGAGTTCGACCGCGTGAAGAACAGCTTTGTACTCGACCCCGAGAAGTTGAAGGCTGCGCGTGAAGATATGATCATTCTGCACCCGCTGCCGCGTGTGAACGAGATCACGCGAGCGGTCGATAACGATCGGCGTGCAGTCTATTTCCGTCAGGTCGAGAACGGAAAATTTGTCCGTATGGCATTGATATACAAACTCTTGGAGTGGGCCGACGAAAACAAACCATTCGACCAAACGCCCGTTTTCAATGAGGAGTACATCACGGATGACTACACCTGCTCGAATCGCCGTTGCATCTCGGCCACGGAGGATGTCGATCCGATCTTCCGCTACTCGGAGGATGGGACGCTGCGTTGCGCCTACTGCGAGACGAAGGTGCGATAGCGGGTTGTTTTGCCGAAACGAAAAATGCCGGAACGGAGCGTGCTCTGTTCTGGCATTTTTGTCGATAATTTGTCAATAGAAATAGCCGTTTCGATTTTTTTCTCTCGGCGGGGATTTGTACTTTTGTTCCGTCAAATTTTCGATTCGCAGCAATGTACTATCTCTTCGATACGGCCTTCTACCAACAGCGTCACCGATCGTGTAGCGCGGCAGATGAGGCGATGTGCGCCATCGTAGGGAAGCGCGTGCGCAGCCGAAAATCGAAAGCACAAAAGCAGTGCGCCGTTTGCTGACCATATACCGCCACGACCTTGTTGCGTCGCGGCGGTATCTGTTTTGAGAAATTAGGATAAAAAACAAACAATAACGAACAAAACACTATGTACACAGTTGGTGTGATTATGGGCTCGAAGAGCGACTTCGAGGTGATGGAGGGAGCCATCAAAACTTTGGAACAGTTTGGCATCGCGTGCGACAAGCGCGTGATCAGCGCACACCGTGCCCCCGAGGCGTTGGCCGAGTGGGCCAAATCGGCCAAGGAGCGCGGTCTGAGCGTGATTATCGCCGGCGCGGGCGGGGCTGCCCACCTGCCGGGCGTGATCGCCGCAATGACGACCCTGCCGGTGATCGGTATTCCGGTTCGCTCGAAGGCGTTGAACGGGTTGGATTCGCTGCTCTCGATCGTACAGATGCCCTCGGGGATTCCGGTAGCGACGATGGCCATCGACGGCGCGAAGAACGCCGCACTCTACGCGATCTCGATGTTGGCACTCAAGGACGAGGAGCTGTCGGCCAAATTGGAGGCCTTCCGCGCCAAGCAGACGGCCGATGTCTTGGCGATCGAGCTGTAAAAAAGTAGAACCAAGCAAAAAAGAGCAAAGAGAAGATGAAGAATTACCGCATATTTGTCGAGAAGAAGGATCGCTTCCGCGTCGAGGCCGAGAGCCTGAAGCGTGAGCTGAACCACAACCTGAACCTCGCAATCGAGGATCTGCGTTTGGTCTGCGTGTATGACCTCTTCGGCTTCACGGAGGAGCTGAAGGAGCAGTGCCGCTACGGGGTCTTTGGCGAGATTGTGACCGATACGGTGACAGATGCGTGCGACTACGCAAACCGTCCCCATCTGGCGGTCGAATTCCTCCCCGGGCAGTTCGATCAGCGTGCCGCTTCGGCCGTGGATTGTGTCCGTTTGGTGGATCCGAAGGCCGATGTCCGCATCCGTTCGTCGAAGTTGTTGATCTTCGACGAGGGGGTTACGGAGGAGATGCTCAACAAGATCCGCCGCTACTACATCAACGCCGTCGAGTCGCGCGAAAAGAACCTCGCGCAGCTCAACGAGCAGGAGCAGGCCGAGGTGCGCCCCGTCGAGGTACTGGAGGGGCTGCGCGAGCTGCAGGAACAGGAGTGGGCCGGTTACTGCAAGCAGATGGGGTTGGCGATGAATGCCGACGATCTGGGCGAGGTCGTACGCTACTTCCGCAATGAGGGGCGCGATCCGTTCGAGACCGAGCTGCACATCTTGGACACCTACTGGAGCGACCACTGCCGCCACACGACCTTCACCACCGAGTTGGAGGGAATCACCGTCGAGGAGTCGTTCCTCAAGGACGAGATCGAGGAGTCGTTGGCACTCTATCTGAACATCCGCCGCGAGTTGGGTCGTGAGGCGAAGCCGATCTGTTTGATGGATATCGCCACGATCGGTGCGCGCGTGCTGCGCAAGCGCGGTCTGCTGGAGGATCTGGAGCAGAGCGAGGAGAACAACGCCTGCTCGATCTTCGTCGATGTCGATGTGGATGGTGCCACGGAGCGTTGGCTCTTGCAGTTCAAGAACGAGACGCACAACCATCCGACCGAGATCGAGCCCTTCGGCGGTGCATCGACCTGTTTGGGTGGTGCGATTCGTGACCCGCTGTCGGGGCGCAGCTATGTCTATCAGGCGATGCGCGTGACGGGTGCGGGGAACATCTACCAGCCCGTGAGCGAAACGCTCGCCGGCAAGCTGCCGCAGAGCATCATCTCGAAGAAGGCGGCGGCGGGCTACTCGAGCTACGGTAACCAGATCGGTCTGGCCACGACCCATGTCCGCGAGGTCTATCACGACGGCTATGTCGCCAAGCGTTTGGAGGTGGGTGCCGTAGTGGGTGCCGTGAAGGCAGAGCAGGTACGCCGCGAGCGTCCCGAGGCGGGCGATGTGGTGATCTACCTCGGCGGCCGCACAGGTCGTGACGGTATCGGCGGTGCAACGGGTTCGTCGAAGGAGCACGACGAGAAGTCGCTCGAGTCGTGCGGTTCGGAGGTGCAGAAGGGTAACGCTCCCGAGGAGCGCAAGCTGGAGCGTCTGTTCCGCCGCGCAGAGGTAACGCGCCTGATCAAGAAGTCGAACGACTTTGGTGCGGGCGGTGTCAGCGTGGCGATCGGCGAGCTGACCGACGGATTGGACATCTATCTGGATCGCGTGCCGACGAAGTACAGCGGCCTGAATTCGACCGAGCTGGCCATCAGCGAGTCGCAGGAGCGTATGTCGGTGGTGATCGAGCGGAAAGATATGGAGGCCTTTATGGGCTACTGCCGTGAGGAGAACATCGAGGCGGTGCATGTCGCCGATGTGACCGATACGGCGCGTATGCGTATGTATAACAAGGGGCGTTTGGTGGTCGATTTGAGCCGCGAGTTCATCGACTCGGCCGGTGCAAAACACTACGCCGAGGCGAAGATCGGTGCCGTCGAGGAGTGCGATCCGTTCGAGCGTGAGGTCGAGGGTGCAACCGTCGAGGAGCGTTTCAAGAGCAACCTCGCGGATTGGAATGTCACCTCGCAAAAGGGTCTGATCGAGATGTTCGACTCGTCGATTGGTCGTTCGACCGTTCTGATGCCCTTCGGTGGTAAGACACAACGCACCGAGACGCAGGTTTCGGTGCAGAAGCTCCCCGTCGATGGCTACACCGATACGGCCAGCATGATGGCCTTTGGTTACAACCCTGTCTTGGCATCGTGGAGCCCCTATCACGGGGCGGCCTATGCCGTAGTGGAGGCGGCTGCGAAGGTGGTCGCTGCGGGTGGTCGCTACAACGGAATGCGCTACTCGTATCAGGAGTATTTCGAGCGTATGACCAAGCAGCCAACCTCGTGGGGCAAGCCCCTCGCAGCTCTGCTCGGTGCACTGAAGATGCAGGTGGAGCTGGGGCTGCCGTCGATCGGCGGTAAGGACTCGATGTCGGGTACCTTCCAAGAGATCAATGTGCCGCCGATGCTGATGGCCTTCGGTATTACGACCGTGGATGCCAAGCAGGTGATCTCGACCGATCTGAAGGGTGCAGGGCACAACCTCTACTTGGTGCGCCATACGCCCGACGAGCACTATATGCCCGATACGGTGCAGCTCAAGCGGAACTTTACGCTCGTGAGCGATCTCATCGAGCAGGGCAAGGTGCAGTCGGCTTGGGCGGTCGGTATGGGTGGCGTTGCGGAGGCTGTTGCGAAGATGGCCTTCGGTAACAAGATCGGTGTCGAGGTATCGGCCGACGAGCGATCACTCTACAACTACGCTTATGGTTCGATTCTCATCGAGACGGCCGAGGAGCTGTCGGGTGCCGAGATCGAGCTCGTTGGTCGCACGACGGCCGACGAGGCGATCACGGTGGCCGGTGTTCGGATGCCGCTCGAGGAGCTCTTCGAGGCGAACCGCGCGAAGTTCGCGACGGTCTATCCCGACAAGGGCGAGAACAAGGCCGAGGTGATGACCTCGACCCCCGAGCCGCGCACGCTGACCTACAAGGGCGAGGCGGTGGAGCACCCCGTTGCCTACCTGCCCGTCTTCCCGGGTACGAACTGCGACTACGACACGGCCAAGGCCTTCCGCCGCGCCGGTGCCGAGGTGCGTTCGTCGGTGCTCTGCAACTTGGAGGGGGACGATATTCTGCGTTCGATCGAGGAGATGGCCGCCCACATCCGCGAGGCGCACATCTTCGTATTGAGCGGCGGTTTCTCGGCCGGCGACGAGCCGGACGGTTCGGCCAAGCTGATCGTCAATGTGTTGAACAACGAGCTGATCCGCAAGGAGATCCACGCGCTGCTCGATCGCGGCGGTCTGGTACTCGGCATCTGCAACGGTTTCCAAGCCTTGGTAAAGTCGGGTCTGTTGCCCTACGGTCGCTTGGGAATGCTCACGGCCGAGTCGCCCACGCTCTTCCGCAACGACATCAACCGCCACATCTCGCAGATCGTCACGACGCGTGTCGCTACGACCCGTTCGCCGTGGCTCTCGTCGTTCGAGTTGGGTGAGGAGCACGCCATCGCCGTCAGCCACGGTGAGGGTAAGTTTGTCGTGAGCAAGGAGTTTGCCGAGGAGTTGTTTGCGCGCGGTCAGGTCGCCTTCCAGTATGTCGATAGCGAGGGTCGTCCGACGGCCGAGGCTCCCTACAACCCGAACGGTTCGTCCTACGCCATCGAGGGTATCATCTCGCCCGAGGGTCAGATCTTGGGTAAGATGGGCCATACGGAGCGTTACGAGGAGAATCTCTACAAGAACATCACGGGCGAGAAGCGCCAGCCGCTCTTCGAGAATGCGGTTGCCTACTTCCGCAAGAAATAGTTACAAACGGTTAGGTTACTTACAGTGCAATGAAACAGTTAGAATTGCTCTACGAAGGCAAAGCCAAAGCGGTCTATGCGACCGACGAGGCGGATCAGATCATCCTCCACTACAAGGACGATGCGACGGCCTTCAACAACATCAAACGCGCCACGATTCTCAACAAGGGCGTCTTGAGCAACGCGATCTCGACCCTGCTGTTCCGCGAGATGGAGCGGGCAGGGATCAAGACGCACTACCTCGCAACGCTCAACGAGCGCGATCAGCTCTGCCGCCGTGTCGAGATCATCCCCTTGGAGGTGGTCGTGCGCAATGTGATTGCCGGCTCGATGGCGCAGCGTTTGGGGTTGGCCGAGGGTACCGAGCCGAAGAATACGATCTTCGACATCTGCTACAAGAGCGACGAGCTGGGCGATCCGCTGATGAACGACCACCACGCCGTCGCGCTCGGTTTCGCCACCTACGACGAGCTGAACGAGATGTACCGTATGTCGGCACGCATCAACGAGGTGCTGAAGGGGATCTTTGTGCAGATCAATGTCAAGCTGATCGACTTCAAGATCGAGTTCGGCAAGACGGCGGAGGGGGAGATCGTCTTGGCCGACGAGCTCTCGCCCGACACCTGCCGTCTGTGGGATGCCACGACGGGCGAGAAGCTCGACCACGACCGTTTCCGTCGCGATATGGGTCGCGTACGCGAGGCCTACGAGGAGATCTACTCGCGCCTCAAGCAGTTGATCAAGGAGTAACACGCAAAAAAAAGAGCAACAAACGATGGATATGGATCGTAAAATACAGGATGAGTGCGGTGTCTTCGGCATCTATGGTGTGGAGAACGCCGCCTCGATGACCTACTACGGCCTGCACGCGCTGCAACATCGCGGGCAGGAGGGTTGCGGCATCTTGAGTGTCGATGCGGCGGGGCAGTTCCACCGCATCAAGGGCAAGGGGCTTGTGACCGAGGTCTTCAAGGGGGATGAGTTGCAGGCGATGCGCGGCGAGATGGCGATCGGTCATGTGCTCTACACGGCTGCCGAGGGCAACCGGCTTGAGAATGTGCAGCCGCTCTTCTTCCACCACAACTCGGGCGACTTTGCCATCGCCAACAACGGTTCGCTGGTCAATGCCGAGGAGCTGCGTGCCTACCTCGAGAAGCGGGGAAGTCTGTTCCAGTCGAGCTCCGACAGCGAGGTCTTGGCGCACCTGATCAAGAAGGACGGGATGGCCAACCGCCCGCGTATTCACACGCTCATCGACGCGCTGAATATGATGGAGGGTGCATTCACCTTCCTGATTATGACGGCCAACCGCATCTACGCCTGCCGCGACAAGCACGGTCTGCACCCGTTGGCACTCGGCCGACTGGGTGAGGGGTATGTCGTCGCCAGCGAGACCTGCGCCTTCGATACGCTCGGCGCGGAGTATATTCGGGATGTGGAGCCCGGGGAGGTGATCACGATCGACCACCACGGCATCCGCTCGAACCACTATTCGCAGTTCAAACACTACCATATGTGCTCAATGGAGTACATCTACTTGGCACGCCCCGACAGCGACATCGAGGGGTGCAATGTCCACGCCTACCGCAAGGAGACGGGCAAGCTGCTCTTCAAGGAGGCACCCGCCGATGCCGATATTGTGGTGGGTGTACCCGACTCGAGCCTGAGTGCCGCGATGGGTTACGCCGAGGCGAGCGGGTTGCCCTACGAGATGGGGCTGATCAAGAACAAATACATCGGCCGCACCTTTATTCAACCCACGCAGGAGCTGCGCGAGAAGGGTGTGCGAATGAAGCTCTCGGCCGTTCGGACGATCGTCAAGGGGAAGCGCGTCGTGCTGGTCGATGACTCGATCGTGCGCGGAACGACCTCGCGCCGCATCGTCACGATGCTCAAGGAGGCCGGCGCAACGGAGGTGCATGTGCGCATCGCCTCGCCAACGATGACCGAGCCGTGCTTCTACGGAGTCGATACGACGAGCTACGACGAGCTGATCTCGGCACGCCTTACGGTACCCGAGGTCTGCAAGGCGATCGGAGCCGATACGCTGGCCTTCCTCTCCGAGGAGTCGCTCTACAAGGCGGGCAACCGCACGGAGTTGTGCACGGCCTGCTTCACGGGTCGCTATCCGACGGCTCTCTACCACAACAGCGCAAATGTGAAATGTAAATGTAAAAAATAAAAATAGGAGAATTATGGCACAATCTTACGAAAAGGCGGGCGTGAACCTCGAAGCCGGTTACGAGGTGGTTCGCCGCATCAAAAAACATGTTGCATCGACTGCCCGCACGGGTGTAATGGGTAACATCGGCGCCTTTGGCGGTATGTTCGATCTGGCGGCGCTGAAGGTCGAGGAGCCGGTCTTGGTGAGCGGAACGGACGGCGTGGGCACGAAGCTGAAGCTGGCCTTCGCGATGGACAAGCACGATACGATCGGCATTGATGCCGTCGCTATGTGCGTGAACGATGTCTTGGCACAGGGTGCCGAGCCGTTGCTCTTCCTCGACTATGTGGCCGTTGGGAGCAACGAGCCGCAGAAGATCGAGCAGATCGTAGCCGGCGTGGCCGACGGTTGCCGTCAGGCGGGTTGCGCACTCATCGGTGGCGAGACGGCCGAGATGCCGGGTATGTACACCGAGGGGGAGTACGACATTGCCGGTTTCACGGTAGGTGTCGTGGAGCGCAAGAAACTCATCGACGGCTCGAAGGTGAAGGCGGGCGATGTGCTGGTCGGTATCGCCTCGAGCGGTGTCCACTCGAACGGTTTTAGCTTGGTGCGCAAGGTGGTTGCGGACAACAACCTCGATCTGAACAAGGTCTATGAGGAGCTGCCCGCCGGCAAGCTGGGCGAGGTGCTGCTCACCCCGACGCGTATCTATGTCAAGCAGGTGCTGGAGGTGATCCGCAACTGCGATGTACACGGCATCAGCCACATCACGGGTGGCGGTTTCGACGAGAACATCCCGCGCATCCTGCACGAGGGTCAGGGTATCGAGATCGAGGAGGGGTCGTGGGAGATCCTGCCCGTCTTCCGTGCGCTGGAGAAGTGGGGCGGTATCCCGCACCGCGAGATGTTCAACATCTTCAATATGGGTATCGGTATGGTGATCGCCCTCGACGAGAGCGAGGCTGCCAAAGCGATTGAGTTGCTGACGGCCGCAGGCGAGAAGGCCTCGGTGATCGGCCGCGTAACCGACACCGAAGGGGTCGTAATCCGCTAATAACAAGCTAATAAAAGCCTGCATCGTGACCACCCGAAAGCATCGAATCGCCATCTTCGCCAGCGGCGAGGGAACCAACTTCGAGGCGATCGTCACCGCTACGGAGCGGGGCGAACTTACCGCCGAGGTGGTGCTGCTTGTCTGCGATAAGCCGCAGGCGGCCGTCGTAGCGCGAGCTGCACGCCACGGGATCGACTGCTTTGCGTTCGATCCGAAGCAGTACGCCGCGAAGGAGGCCTACGAACGCGCAATCGTCGAGCGGCTCGACCGGAAAGGGGTCGAGTTGGTCTGCTTGGCGGGGTATATGCGCTTGGTAGGTAAAACGCTGCTCGAGCACTATGCGGGTCGGATCATCAACATCCACCCCTCGTTGCTGCCCGCTTTTCGCGGTGCAAGGGCGATCGAGCAGGCGATGGAGGCGGGTGTCAAGGTCTTCGGCGTAACGATCCACGAGGTCGATGCCTCGCTCGACGGCGGCCGCATCTTGGCACAAAAGGCGATCGAGTACGAGGGGACGAATCAGGCCGAGTTGGAGCAGTTGATCCACGCGGTGGAGCACCCGCTCTATGTAAAAACTGTTGAAAAATTATTAAACGAACTTGAATAATCATATGCGAGCATTAATTTCTGTAAGCGACAAATCGGGCGTAGTTGAGTTCGCCAAAGGACTCCGCGCCGAGGGTTGGGAGGTGATCGCCACGGGCGGCACGATGAAGCTGTTGATCGACAACGGTGTCGAGGTGATCAACATCAGCGATGTAACGGGATTCCCCGAGATCTGCGACGGTCGAGTGAAGACCCTCCACCCGAAGGTACACGGCGGTCTGTTGGCACGCCGCGACGACGAGAGCCACCTGAAGGCTCTGAAGGAGAACGCGATCGAGTTCATCGACTTGGTGTGCGTGAACCTCTATCCGTTCCGTCAGACGATCCAGAAGGAGGGTGTGACGATCGAGGAGGCGATCGAGAATATCGACATCGGCGGCCCCTCGATGTTGCGTTCGGCTGCGAAGAACTGGGCTGATGTGACGGTCGTGTGCGATCCGTCGGACTACGCCGTGATCTTGGAGCAGATCAAGGCAACGGGCAACACGGAGAAGGCAACCCGTCTGCAACTCTCGGCCAAGGCATACACCCACACGGCACAGTACGATGCGATGATTGCAACCTATATGCGCAAGCAGGCCGGTCTGAACGAGAAGCTCTTCTTGGAGTTTGACCTCGTGCAGTCGCTGCGCTACGGCGAGAATCCCCATCAGGAGGCGAAGTTCTACGCCGAGCAGGAGGCCGTTTCGTTCTCGTTGGCTTCGGCCAAGCAGTTGCACGGCAAGGAGCTCTCGTACAACAACATTCAGGATGCCAACGCGGCTTTGGCCATCGTGCGCGAGTTCGATGCTCCGTTCTGCGTGGGTCTGAAGCATATGAACCCCTGCGGCGCAGCGATCGGCAAGGATGTCGTCGAGGCGTGGACAAAGGCCTACGAGGCCGACAAGGTGTCGATCTTCGGCGGTATCGTGGCCGTGAACCGTCCGCTGACGAAGGAGGCCGCCGAACTGATGAAGCCGATCTTCTTGGAGATCATTATGGCTCCCGCGTTCGAGGAGGGTGCGTTGGAGGTGCTCACCACGAAGAAGAACCTGCGCCTGATCGAGGTCGATATGACGAAGGACGATACGACGAAGAACCAGTATGTCAGCGTGCGCGGCGGTCTGTTGATGCAGAACCTCGATACGATGACCAAGGAGGTCGTAGCCGAGATGTGCGTAACAGAGAAGCAGCCGACGGCCGAGGAGCTCATCGATCTGAACTTTGGCTGGCGCATCGTGAAGCATGTGAAGTCGAATGCCATCGCCGTCGTGAAGAACGGTGTCACGCTCGGCGTGGGTGCCGGTCAGATGAACCGCGTAGGTTCGGCCGAGATCGCGCTGAAACAGGCCAAGGCGGCCGGTGTGACGGAGGGTCTGGTGCTCGCTTCGGATGCCTTCTTCCCCTTCGATGACTGCGTAACGATGGCTGCCGAGTACGGCGTGACGACGATCGTTCAGCCGGGCGGTTCGGTACGCGACGAGGATTCGATCAAGAAGGCCAACGAGCTGGGTATCTCGATGGTATTTACCGGTATGCGCCACTTCAAGCATTAGAGCAATTTTCGATTGCTCTAATGCTTGCCTTCGGCAAGTTATATAGACAATCCCTCTAAAGGGGCTGTCTAACAAGATGAGTTACGACAGCCCCAAGTTTCAGAAGTTGTATAACAAGAGGGATTTCAAGGCTTGCGAAGCCCGAAAAAGCGGAGTTTACCGAGCGTAAATGAGCATTTTGAGGGCGAGCGTAACGAAGAAATCACCTTGTTAGACAACTTCCTTATGGGTGGATAGATAGAATGAATTGATTAAGCATTTTTATGAAAGTTTTAGTGATAGGTTCAGGCGGCCGTGAGCACGCGATTGTTGATGCACTGTCGCGTTCGCCGCAGGTCGAGAAGATCTACGCCGCGCCCGGTAATGCCGGTATTGCCGAGCAGGCCGAGTGCGTAGCGATCCGCGAAACGGAGATCGACCGCCTCGCTGCGTTTGCAATTGAGCAGGGGATCGGTCTGACGGTCGTAGGCCCCGAGGTGGCGTTGGCTGCCGGTGTGGTCGATCGTTTCAAAGCCGACGGTCTGCGCATCTTCGGCCCCACGAGGGCGGCAGCCCGCATCGAGTCGAGCAAGGAGTTTGCCAAGGAGCTCATGGCAAAATACGAGGTGCCGACGGCGGCATTCAAGGCCTTCACCGACTACGAGGAGGCGTGGGCCTATGTTTCGGCACGCCCCTTCCCTGCGGTGTTGAAATACGACGGTTTGGCTGCCGGCAAGGGGGTTGTGATCGCCCAGACGGCCGAGGAGGCAGAGGCCGCCTTGAAGGATATGCTGCTCGACACGAAGTTTGGCGAGGGGAAGGTGGTCGTGGAGGATTTCCTCACGGGCCCCGAGTTCTCGCTCTTGTGCTTTGTATCGGGCGAACGGGTGTGGCCGATGCAGTTGGCACAGGATCACAAACGCGCCTACGACGGGGACAAAGGCCCCAATACGGGCGGTATGGGTGCCTACTCGCCGCTGCCGTTCATCACCGAGGAGGACGAGCAGTTCGCACTCGAAAAGGTGATGAAGCCCGTCGCTGCGGCGATGGTCAAGGAGGGTTGTCCCTTCCAAGGCGTGCTGTACGGCGGTCTGATGAAGACACCCGACGGCGTGAAGGTGATCGAGTTCAACGCCCGCTTCGGCGATCCCGAGACGGAGGTCGTTCTGCCCCGTTTGAAGAGTGATATCGTCGATATTTTCTGCGCAGTGGCAGACGGTACGGATGCCGAGTTGGCGTGGCACGACTTCGCTACGCTGGGTATCGTCTTGGCCTCGAAGGGTTACCCCGAAGCCTACGCAAAGGGGGTCGTGATCAAGGGGTTGGATCAGGTCGAAGGGACTGTCTATCACATGGGCACGAAGGAAGTTGATGGTCAGATCGTCACGAACGGCGGCCGTGTGTTGTTCGTCGTAGGTAAGGGTGCAACGCTTGCCGAGGCACGCACGAACGCACTGAACGATGTAGCAAAGATCGCGTGCGACAACCTCTTCCACCGCACCGACATCGGTCACTACGCATTGGATAACGAATAAAACAGAAAATACTATGATTATCAGTGGTAAAGAACTCTCATTGAAGATGAAGGCGGCGATGGCCGAGGAGGTCAAGACCTTCCCCGAGAAGTATGGTCGCGTACCGCATTTGGCGGTGATTTTGGTGGGAGATAACCCTGCAAGCGTGTCGTATGTGACGGGCAAGGCGAAGGCTTCGGCCGAGGTGGGCATTCAAAATTCGACGATCCGCCGCGAGGCGACGATCTCGGAGGAGGAGCTGCTCGCGCTGATCGCCGAGCTGAACGCCGACAAGGGGGTGGACGGTATCTTGGTGCAGCTGCCCCTGCCGAAGCACATCTCGGAGGAGAAGGTGATCGCGGCGATTGATGTCAAGAAGGATGTCGATGGTTTCCACCCCTCGAATGTGGCGGCTCTGTGGCAGAAGCAGCCCTGTACGCTGCCCTGTACGCCGAAGGGGATTATCCGTATGTTGCAGACGGCGGGGGTCGAGATCGCCGGCAAGGAGGCGGTTGTGATCGGCCGCAGCAACATTGTGGGGTTGCCCGTGTCGAAGCTCCTTTTGGATCAGAACGCAACCGTTACGATCGCCCACAGCCGCACGAAGAACCTCGCGGAGGTGACACGCCGCGCCGAGATCTTGGTCGTGGCGATCGGTCGTGCGAAGTTCGTAACGGAGGATATGGTATCGGAGGGTGCCGTAGTGATTGATGTCGGCGTGAACCGCGATCCCGAGACGGGTAAGTTGTGTGGCGATGTCGATTTCGCGGCGATCGAAGGGAAGGCCTCGGTGATCACCCCCGTTCCGGGCGGTGTCGGTCCGATGACGATCACCTGTCTGATGGAGAACACGATCGAGTGTTTCCTCAACCGAATGCAGGCAAATTAAAAATGAAAGATTAAACATTAAAAATTGGGCTGGCGCGATAGCATATTTTCGCGTCAGCCCAATCACTTTGAATTCTAAATTCTAAATTTTGAATTTAAGAACTTATCCTCTTAAGTTCTTATATGCCCGCTCGATGTACCCCTTAAAGGCCTCTTTGTAGTTCTCGCCGATCGGGAGGTACTCCTTTTCGTTCAGATAGACACGGCCGCGCACATAGCTCTTGATGCGGTGCAGATTGACGATGTAGCAGCGGTGAATGCGCATAAACGACTCGGCGGGGAGCGAGGACTCCATATTCTTGATACGGAACAGGGTCGTGATCTTCGAGCCGTCGGCCAAATGGATGCGGACATACTCCCCCTCGCTCTCGATAAAGACGATATCGGCAATGCGGATGAGCGACACCTTGTAGTCGGCCTTCACCGAGATATACTCCTTATCGGCCGGTTCGGCCTCACTCAAGACCGCCTTCTCGCGCTCGATCGTCAGCTCCTCATCGGTGACCGTCGTCGGCTCAACAACAGCTTGCGGAGCGGCCGGTTCTTCGCTGCGATGGGCGCGAGCGGCGAGTTCGCGCAGTTCGAAGATGGCGTAGGCCTTTGCAACGGCACGGCTGAAGTCGGCAAAGCTGAAGGGTTTCAAGAGGTAGTCGATCGCATCGAGGCGGAAGCCCTCCACGGCATACTCCGCATAGGCGGTCGTGAAGATCACCATCGGACGGCGGATGAGCGTGCGCACAAGGTCGAGTCCGTTCAGGTCGGGCATATTGATATCGACAAAGAGGAGGTCAATCGCCTGCTCGGTGAGCAGTCGTTGCGCCTCCAACGGATTGGTGGTCGAGGCGACCAGCTCCAAGTAGGGCACCTTCGAGATGTAGGTCGAGAGCTGACGGAGAGCCAACGGCTCGTCGTCGATGGCGATACATTTAAGCATTGAGCGTCGGAATTACGAGTTTGATGGTGTAGCTCTGCGCCTCTTCGTGGACATTGAGCGTATAGTTCTCGGCACCGTAGGCCAGTTCGAGCCGCTTGCGGACATTCTCCATTCCAATCCCCGTTGAGATGGGTTGTTCGTTGCGCTCGGGACGGCTGTTGCTGACGATCGTCGTCAGTTGGTTATCGGCAAAGAAGATCGAGATATGGATGTAGGAGCGTTGGTTGTAGCTCACCCCGTATTTGAAGGCATTCTCGACAAAGACGATCAGCAGCAGCGGCGGAATGGCCACGCGGTCGGGGAGTTCGTGGGGGTAATCGAGCGTGATCTCGACCTGTTCGGCGTAGCGGATGCGCATCAGGTCAATGTAGTTCTTCAGGAAGTCGATGTCCTGCATCAGCGAGATCGCCTCCCGCTCCGAATCGTACAACACATAGCGCATCATCTTCGAGAGGTCGATCACGGCCGTCTTGGCAGCCTCCGCGTCGATGTCGATCAGTGCGTGGATGTTGTTGAGCGTGTTCATAAAGAAGTGGGGGTTGATCTGATACTTCAGCGCATCCATCTCGGCGCGGAGATTCTCCTGCTTCAGCACCTCTATCTTCTGTTCGTTGAGCAGCGAGCGATAGAGGAGCTTGATGCCGCCGTTCGTACCGTTCATAAAGAGTGCAAAGAGGATGTTCCAATAGACCTCGTGGTTCGTGAACGAGAGGCGGGTGGGGTCGAGTGCGTAATCATCGACCACGAAATGCTCGTAAAGCCCCACAAGCGAAAAGACCACCGTGATAAAGACGAGGTTGATCGCAATGTATTTCAACGGTTTACGCCGGATCAGATAGCGCGGGGCGATCCAGTAGTTGTGGATAATGAAGATCGTCAGGTAGGGGATGATCTGTCGCCAAACGACCCACGCCGCCTGCAGGTTGATGGGGTATTGCGCCAACATCTGCGAGTTGAGCACCGGTACCAAAATCACGGCCGACCACACCAATACATAGAGCAGATTCTCGCCGATGGCCTGTTTATTTCCGATCTTCATAGTCTTTCTGTTTGCATCCGATAGACAAAGGTAGCGAAAAAAAGTGAGCCACCCGCAGGGCAGCTCACTTTTTTGCTATTTGTTCAGCAGCGACTGATCGTAGAGGTATCGCTTGATCGAACGCTTCGGCGTCTTCTCAAACTCCTTCGGGTGGAGCACCACCTCGGCCAGACGCTCGTAGGCGGCCAACTGCTTGTTCAGCTCCTTCATGTTGTTCTGAAGGATCTCGGGCAGTTTCTCGCGGGCTACGCCCTCCTTCTCGGCCAGATCGAAATCGGGCACGACGAGTGCCTTCAGACGACCGCCACCGCTATCGAGCACCAGCGACTCCAAGACCATATACATATTGTTCAGACGATCCTCGATCTCCTCGGGGTAGATGTTCTGACCGTTGGCCGAGAGGATCATCGTCTTCGAGCGACCGCGAATGTAGAGCGTGCCGTCGGGATCCATCGTACCCATATCGCCCGTGTGGAGCCAACCATCCTTATCCAACACCTTCTTCGTGGCATCGGGATTCTTGTAGTAGCCCTTCATCACATGGCCGCCACGCACCATAATCTCACCGGCCACCTTCTCCGGATCGTCCGAGTCGATCTTGCACTCCAAGCGAGCCGAGATGTAGCGACCGCACGAGCCCGATTTGTAGAGCGGAGCGGGGGTGAAGCTGATGAGCGGAGCGCACTCGGTCATACCGTAGCCGACCGTCAGCGGGAAGTTGATCTTGCGCAGGAAGGCCTCCGTCTCCTGATTCATCGGAGCACCGCCCACGATGAAGATGTTGCAGTGGCCGCCGAAGGTATCCATCAACTTCTTGCGGATCACCGAGTAGAGCGCCGTATTGAGCAGCGGAATACGCATCGCAATCGACATCGGGCGTTTCTCGAGCAGCGGCAGGATCTGCTTGCGGTAGATCTTATCCAAGATCAAAGGCACGGCCAAGATCACATGCGGGCGCACCTGACCCAACGCCTCCACCAAGATCTTCGGCGAGGGCATCTTACCGAGCAGCGTCACATGCAGACCGTAGGCCAGCGGCGTAAGGAAGTCGAAGGTGCAACCGAAGGCGTGCGCCAACGGCAGGAACGAGAGCATACGGAAACCGCGCTGGAAGTAGAGCTCGTTCGTATCGGGATTGATCGCCTCGGCACCCATCAGGACATTACCCGTGATGTTCTCGACCGAGAGCATCACACCCTTCGAGTAGCCCGTCGTACCCGAAGTGTAGTTCAACAGCACGATCTGATCGTTCTTCAGATCGGCATACTTAATATCCTCGGGACGGAAGCCGTCGGGATAGGCCTTGCGGTAGGCCTTTTGGATATCCTTTTGGAAGGTGGTCAGCTCGTTACCCTTACGCTCGTAGATGACATGGAAGTCGGAGAGCGAGAAGACCGCCTCGATCTTTTCGATCTCATCGGCCTCGATGTTGTCCCAAAAGGTGTCGCCGAGGAACAACAGGCGGCTCTCGGAGTGGTTGATGATGTGGATCACATCGGTCGGCGTAAAGTCCTGCAGGATCGGCACGATCACGGCACCATAGGTCACCGTTGCCAGCCATGTAATGCACCAACGCGGGTTGTTGCGGCCGATCAGTGCGATTTTGTCGCCCTGCTTGATGCCGGCCTCCTTGAAGAGGAGGTGAATTTTGGCGATCTCTTTCGCCAACTCGTAGTACGAGAAGGTCTCCTGCTTGAAGTAGTCGGTCAAGGCCGACATCTCGCGATGTTCGCGGAAGCTCTTTTCGTAGAGTTTAATAAAATTTTCCTGTACCATTTATAATTTTGGTGTTAAGGGGTGGGCAAAATTTAAGCGTTCGGCTTTTCGTTGCTTGTTGCCGCAGCCTCGTCGGTCGGCGGCGCAGTCGGTTTGTCCTGCGGAAGTCGTACCTTGCGCGGTTTCCACACATACATCTTCGACTCGGTACCCTCGCGCAGACGCTTGATGTTCTTGCGGTGGGTGAAGATCAACAGGATCGCCACCACAAACGAGAAGACGATGAAGGGGGGCAGGTGGCCAACCTTCGGCGAGATCAGCGTAAAGATAGGGTAGAAGACACCCGCCGTCATCGAGGCCAACGACACATAGTGCGTAACCATCAGCACGATGAGCCACACACCGAGGCAGAGCAGCACGAGCGGCGCATTGACCGCAATCACGCCGCCGACGAGCGTCGCTACGCCCTTACCGCCGCGGAAACCGGCGAAAACGGGGAAGATGTGACCCAAGACGGCAAAGAAGAGCGCGGCGAAACGCAGGATATAGAACCAATTTTCGTTCGCGCCGTTAGCAAACAGGTCGTCATACTTGATCAGATCGACGATCGTCACCGCAACAAAGCCCTTCAACACATCGAGGCCAAAGACCGGCACGGCGGCACGCTTGCCGAGGATACGCAGCATATTGGTCGTACCGGCATTTTTCGAGCCGTGTTCGCGGATATCGATGCCGTAATAGCGTTTGCCGATCCACACAGCACTCGGAATCGAGCCGAGCAGATAGGCGATCACCATCATCGAAAAGGCGGTATAGTAGGTCAAAATCATAGCTTCAACAGTTAAATTCGGTGCAAATATACTAAAAAAACGGTACAATAGGCCATATTTTCAAAAAATCTTACACAGCACCCTCGATTTCGAGGAAAGTTCGTATCTTTGTGCTGTTGTAATAATGTGTACGAAGATACAACATATTTTATATGAAAGCAAATTTTAACGCATCTTCTTGGCGGTCGTGGCAGTGGTGGCGGTCGCTGCTGCTGATCTTTGTCGGTTGCAGCATCATGGGTACGGCCTATGTGCTCTTCATCAACCCCTACAACTTCGTCCCGGGCGGTGTCTATGGTATGGCGATCGTGATGCACAACATCTTCCCGTCGATTCAGGTGGGTACTTTCGGCTATATGTTCGACATCCCACTGATGATCACCGCGCTGATCATCTTCGGCGGAAAGTTCGGCGCACGAACCGTGTTGGCGGCGGCCTATACCCCGGGTTTTATGAACCTTTTGACCCACTTCGTCTATCCCGACGAGACGGCCGTCGAATCGCTCGATCCGGCGCAGCTCTTGGGCGGCAACCTCAACCTCACAGACGATCTGCTGGTCGCAGCCTTGTTGGGCGCCATTCTGACCGGTGTCGGGATGGGGATTGTCGTGCGCCAGCAGGCGACGACCGGCGGTACGGATATCGTGGCGATGCTCTTGCAAAAATATACGGGGCTGAAGTTCTCGACCGGCATCTTCTACGCCGACGGTTTTGTTGTCTTGGCGGGTCTGTTGGTGATCGGTTTCGGTCTGTTTATCGGCGAGCCGGATCCTTCGGGATGGTTGCTGACGATCTACTCGCTCGTAATCATCTATGTCTCGTCGCGCGTCTTGGCCTATATGCTCGACGGCGCCTCGTACGACAAGCTGCTCTTTATCATCACCGATCACCACGCCGAGCTGAAGCGATTTATCCTCGAGGATCTGGAGCGCAGCGCCACCTACATCCGTTCGCGCGGTATGTACACCGATGCCGAGCGCGAGATGATCTTCTTGGTCGTCAGCCGCAAGGAGGTGCGCCGCGTACAGCAGCAGATCAAGCAGATCGACCCGCGCGCCTTCTTGGTCGTGACCGATGCCTACGACACCTACGGCGAGGGGTTCAAGGCCTTCCCCGAGGATGGGGAGTTGCAAGCAGAGTAGCTTGCAGCAATTAAAAATTTAGAATGCAAAATTTAGAATTAATTTTTTACAGACATTGAATAGCGTTTCGTTCAACCAGTTACGCCCGTTGACGGGCGAAGGTCGTAAGCTCTTTATCGAGACCTACGGCTGTCAAATGAATGTGGGGGATTCGGAGATCATCATCTCGATCCTTCAGCAGCACGGCTACATCTACACCGAGCAGCTCTCGGAGGCCGATGTGGTGCTGATCAACACCTGTTCGGTGCGTGACAACGCCGAGCAGCGTATTTGGGGTCGTCTGTCGGAGATGCGCCGCCTGAAAAAGCAGCGTCCGCAACTCTTGGTCGGCATCGTAGGCTGTATGGCCGAACGGCTCAAAGAGCAACTTTTAGAGGGGAATACGGGCGTGGATGTTGTCGCCGGCCCCGACACCTACCGCGACCTGCCGAAGCTGCTGAAGAGCGCCGAAGGGGGCAGCAAGGGGGTCAATGTGCTCCTTTCGACCGAGGAGACCTACGCCGAGATCGCGCCGGTGCGCATCGACAAAAACGGCGTGAGCGGCTTTATCTCGATCATGCGCGGCTGTAACAACTTCTGCTCCTACTGCGTAGTTCCCTACACGCGCGGGCGCGAGCGCAGCCGCGACTGCAACACGATCGTCGCCGAGGCTCGCCAACTCTTCGAGAACGGCTACCGCGAGGTGACCCTCCTCGGGCAGAATGTCAATTCGTACCGCTTCGGCGAGGTCGATTTCCCCGAGCTGATGCGCCTCGTGGCCTCCATATCGCCGCTGTTGCGCGTTCGTTTTGCCACCTCGCACCCGAAGGATATGAGCGACCGCCTCTTGGAGGTGATGGCCTCGATGAAGAACATCTGTCGGGCGATCCACCTCCCCGCCCAGTCGGGTTCGACGACGATGTTGGAGCGGATGAACCGCAAATACACGCGCGAGTGGTACCTCGACCGCATCGCTGCGATCCGTCGCTATATGCCCGACTGCGCCATCACGACCGACCTGATCGCCGGCTTCTCGGGCGAAACGGAGGAGGAGCATCAACAGACCCTCTCGCTGATGCGCGAAGTGGGGTATGACTTCGCCTTTATGTTCAAGTACTCGGAGCGTCCGGGTACCTTCGCCTCGAAACACCTTACGGACGATGTACCCGACGAGGTAAAGTCGCGCCGCCTGCAGGAGATCATCGCCCTGCAGAACGAGCTGGGGTTGGAGAGCTACCGGCGCGACGTGGGCAAGGAGTTCGAGATCTTGGTCGAGGGTGCCTCGCGCCGCGACGAGGCGCAACTCTTCGGGCGCACCTCGCAGAACAAGGTCGTCGTCTTCGATCGCGGCGATCACAAAGCGGGCGACTATGTGCGCGTGCACGTAACGAGCTGCACCTCGGCGACGCTGATCGGAGAGGAGATTCGATAAATTCAAAATTTAGAATTTAGAATTCAAAATTAGTTTTTTGATTACTCACTATGCGATTTGACGAATTGGACCTCGAAGATGAGATTCTCGACGGTCTGTACGATATGAATTTTGAGGAGATGACCCCCGTGCAGGAGCACACTATTCCGGTCATCTTGGAGGGGCACGACCTGATCGGTTGCGCCCAGACGGGTACGGGTAAGACAGCCGCCTACACGCTGCCGCTTCTGAACCGGCTGTTGATCGAGGGCAACGACGAGAATGTCGTCAAGGCCCTGATCATCGTCCCCACGCGCGAGTTGGCGCAGCAGATTGACCAACAATTTCAGGGCTTCTCGTACTACCTCCCCGTCTCGACGACGGTGGTCTATGGCGGTGGCGACGGCAAGGGCTGGGATGTGCAGAAACGCGGTATGCTGATGGGATCGGATGTGGTGATCGCCACCCCCGGGCGTATGATCTCCCACCTGCAAAACAGCGGTATCGACCTCTCGAAGGTGAGCTATCTGATCCTCGACGAGGCGGATCGAATGCTCGATATGGGTTTCTCGGAGGATATTCTGAAGATCATCTCCTACATCCCCAAGGAGCGACAGACGCTCCTCTTCTCGGCAACGCTCCCCCCGAAGATCCGCGAGCTGGCCAAGACGATCCTGCGCAACCCCGTCGAGGTCAATATTGCCGTATCGAAGCCCAACGAAGCGATTGACCAGTCGGCCTTCGTCTGCTACGAAACACAGAAGCTCAACATCGTGCGTGAGCTCTTCAAGGAGGCTCCCGAATATAAGTCGCTCATCTTCTCCTCGTCGAAGCAGAAGGTGAAGGATCTGGCTCACACGCTCAAGCGTATGAAGTTGGATGTGGCACCGATGCACTCCGATCTGGATCAGGCGAAGCGCGAGGAGGTGATGCTCAACTACAAGAACAACAAGGTGAAGATCTTGGTGGCAACCGATATCGTGGCACGCGGCATCGACATCGAGGATATCGGACTGGTGATCAACTACGATGTGCCGCACGACCCCGAGGACTACATCCACCGCATCGGCCGCACGGCGCGTGCCGCCGCAACGGGTGCAGCGATCACCTTCGTAAGCGAAGAGGAGCAGGGTAAATTCCACCTCATCGAGAAGTTTATCGAGCGAGAGATCCCCAAACGCGCACTCCCCGATGGGATGGAGGGTCCCACCTATGCCCCCGCCGAGAGTCGCCGAAAAGGGCGCGGCGGCAAGGGGCGCAGTCGCGGTGGCCGCAAGGGCGGCAGAGGCCGATCGAAGAGCGAAGGGGCAACTGCAACCGATGCCGCAGCACCGAGCGCACAGCAGCCGAAAGACAACAACCATGGTGAGGGGCGCGGTGAAGGAAATCGCGGCACGCGCGACCGTCGTCGCCGTCATCGGGGCGGTCGCCGACACCGCAAATCGGGTGGAGGCAACGAAGCTCAAACGCCTAAAACAGAATAGGGTACAATGCGTCGCATATTGATTCGTTTATGGGTTACGACCGTCGTGGTTGCCACCTTTTCGTCGTGCATCGTAGGACGATTGATCAGTCACGGCACGGAGGGAATCGACGACTTCAAGACCTTCCCGACCGACACCGTTGCGGCGGCAGCCGAGCCGTTCCGTTTCGTGAAGGCGGAGTGCTCGGTACTCGACACGATGCGGCTCGGTCACTACCTCACGACGCCCATTACGCTGCGGCAGATGATCGACACGCTATCGGGCAGAAACCCCTCGGCCGGCATCGTCGTCGTGCGGAACGATACGATCCTCTTCGAGCACTATCGCGGAGCGGTGGGTGCCGACAAGCACGCGACCATCTTCTCGATCTCGAAGTCGGTCACCTCGCTCTTGGTCGGTATGGCGATCGATCGGGGGTTGATCCATAGCGTGGCGGATCCCGTCACGAAGTACCTCCCCGAATTAAAAGAGAAGGCCCCCGAATTTGCCCGTCTGACGATCGAGAACCTGCTCGATATGCGCACGGGGTTGGCGTTTAAGGAGAACTACGCAGCCAACCCCTTCAGTGCGATGGCGCGGCTGCACTACGGGCGCAACATCATGCGCCAAATCCGCAACCAACGCTTCAAGGAGGAGCCCGACACGCACTTCGAGTACAACTCGATGTCCACCGCCATCTTGGGTGCGGTATTGGAGCGGGCGACAGATCGCCGCTATGCCGATCTATTGACCGAATGGGTATGGCAACCGCTCGGAATGGAGCGGTATGCGCTTGTGAATTTGGACGACAACGAGCACCGCATGGCAAAGGCCTACGGCGGCATCTCGACCAATCCGCGCGATTTGGCGCGTTTCGGCAGGCTCTACCTCCAGCGCGGCGTATGGGAGGGCAAACGCCTCATCTCGGAGGCGTGGATCGACCGCACGCTCTCGGCCGAGCGAGCCGCTGCCAACGGATTCTACACCAATTCGTTCCGTTCGGTGGCTGTAACCTACAACGACGAGGGAAAGAAGCTCTTTACGGCCGACGAGTTGCCCGATGTGATGCTGCGTGCCCACGAACGGTACGGCTATGCGTTCGACGAGATGGTGCCGACCCCGACGGAGGAGGGCTCGTGGAAGCTGCGCATCGCCTCGCAACGCTTCTATGCGTTGGGGGTCTTCGGGCAGGTGGTGCTGATCGACCCCGAAAAGCAGCTCGTGGCGGTCTATCAGGGCGAGGATCGGTGCGATGATTTCGTATCGGTTTTCTACCAAATGGCAGAGAATCTGTAAAAAGTTGTATATTTGTAACGCAATAAACTACAAACAGGAGATGAGAAAACTGGGGACAATCACCGTGCTGCTGTTGGTCGTAGCCGCGCTTGTGTTTGGCTACTTCCGCTTCTACTTCGTCTTTGGCGAGGGGGTAAAGAGCGGCGAGCTGAACTATGTGGTCTATAAGGGGCTGTTGTTCAAGACCTACGAGGGCAAGCTGATCCAGTCGGGTTTCCGCTCGAAGGCGGCCGGTGCGATCCAAAGCTACGAGTTCGAGTTCTCGGTCGAGGATCCCGAATTGGCGGAGCGGCTGATGCTGCAAAGCGGTCGTACACTGGAGCTGCACTACAAGGAGTATTTCGGCGCGTTGCCGTGGCGCGGGTTTACCAAATACATCGTCGATAGCATCATCTCATCGACCCCCGTTCCCGTCAGTGAGGAGCCACTTCCGATCGAACAGAACCTTAATCAATAAAAAAGCAAAACCATGAAACAGTTGATCACGCTTTGCGCCGTCCTGCTGATGACGGCCTGCTGCGGCCAAAAGGAGCAGCAACCCGCAACCTTTACGACGGCTACACCCGTAGTTCACGGCACGGAGATCGTACTCCCTACGCCCGATCTGAAAGTGGGGCTGACCGTCGGCGAGGCGTTGCAGAACCGCCGCTCGTGGCGCGAATATGCCCCCGAGGCGCTGACGATGGAGGAGCTTTCGGGCGTACTCTACGCTGCTGCCGGCATCAACCGCCCCGAGAATGACCACCTGACCGCCCCCTCGGCGTTGGCACTCTATCCGATCGAGGTCTATGCCTTCTTCAAGGAGGGTATCTACCGCTACGAGGCGAAGGGGCACAAGCTCGTCCGCGTAAAGGAGGGCAATTTTATGGTCGTTTCGGGCGCACAACCCTTTGTCGCCGAGGCAGCGTTGAATTTGGTTTATGTGGCCGACCTCGCCGTCTATGAGGGCAAGAAGATCCCGATGGAGAAGGTGCACTACCTCTGCGGTCAGGATGCCGCCGGTTACGCCGAGAATGTGAATGTGTATACGGCCGGTACGGGGCTGCGCTCGATCACGCGCGGCAGTGCCTCGCCGGAGTTGCTGCAGACCCTCGGACTGGATGCCGAGCAGTATATCTTTGCCCTTGCCCAGTCGGTCGGTAAATAATTCGTAACAAACCCAAAACAGACTATTCAACAACAGACTATGTTGCCCAAAACGGAACGAGAGAAGATTGTCGCGCTGATCAACCGCGAGGTGATCCCCGCCATCGGTTGCACCGAGCCGATCGCCGTGGCACTCTGCACGGCGCGTGCCACGGAGCTGTTGGGTACCCGTCCCGAGCGGATCGAGGTGCTGCTCAGTGCCAATATTTTGAAGAATGCAATGGGGGTCGGCATCCCGGGTACGGGGATGATCGGCCTGCCAATTGCCGTCGCGTTGGGTGCGCTCGTCGGACGGTCGGAGTACCGCTTGGAGGTGTTGCGCGAGGTGACCGCAGAGGCGGTCGAAGCGGGTCGCACCTACATCGACGAGAAGCGCATCTCGATCGGGCTGAAGGAGGGCATTAGCGAGAAACTCTACGCCGAGGTGGTCGCCTCGGCAGGCGAGGAGCAGGCTACGGCCGTCATCGCCGGCGGACATACGAACTTCGTGCGCTTGGAGCGCAACGGCGTAGTGGAGTTGGACAACCGGACCGAATCGGCAGGCGAGGAGGCCGGCGAGGAGGTCGAGCTGTCGCTGCATCGCGTATGGGAGTTCGCGCTCGAATCACCCATTGAGGAGCTGCGTTTCATCCTCGAAACCAAGCGATTGAACAAGGCCGCTGCCGAAGCCGCCTTTGTGGGCAAATTCGGCCACTCGGTCGGGCGCACGCTTGCCGAGGCACGCGGTGGTCACATGATCGGAAGCGGCGCCCTCTCGCGCATCTTGGCCTACACCTCGGCCGCCTGCGATGCCCGTATGGCGGGGGCAATGATCCCCGTGATGAGCAACTCGGGAAGTGGCAATCAGGGCATCTCGGCCACACTGCCCGTCGTCGTCTATGCCGAGGAGATTGCGGCCGACGAGGAGCGGCTGATCCGCGCCCTCACCTTGAGCCACCTGACGGTGATCTACATCAAGCAGTCGTTGGGTCGTCTGTCGGCATTGTGCGGCTGCGTGGTGGCTGCAACGGGGTCGAGCTGCGGCATCACCTACCTGATGGGGGGTGGTTTCGCGGAGATCGTCTCGGCCGTGAAGAATATGATCGCCAACCTGACGGGTATGATCTGCGACGGCGCGAAGCCGAGCTGTGCGATGAAGGTTGCCAGCGGCGTTTCGACCGCCGTGCTGTCGGCAATGATGGCGATGGAGGGGCACTCGGTCACCTCGGTCGAGGGGATCATCGAGGAGGATGTCGATCGTTCGATCCGCAACCTCACACGCATCGGCCGCGACGGTATGAACGAAACGGATCGGATGGTGCTGGAGATTATGACGCAAAAGTGCTGACGAATTAAAAATTCAAAATTTAGCATGCAAAATTAAAAATGATTGGGCTGGCGCAGAACAATACTGCATCAGCCCAATTTTACATTTTGCATTTTGAGTTCCAAATCCCGATCTAATACGCGGTTTTGTCCTGTTTTTGGGCCCACTTCTCAAAGGCTTTGAGGGCGCGATCGCGCATAAAGTGCTCGCAGCGGATCGAACGGTCGGGGTAGTTCAGCTCCAGCTGATCATAGATAAACGAATCGTCGAAGTCGATCGCTTTGGCATCGGTCTTCGTATTGCCGTAGCAGATACGGCTCACGCCCGCCCAGTAGAGCGCCGCGAGGCACATCGGGCAGGGTTCACACGACGAATAGACCGTGCAACCGGTCAATTCGAAGGTGCCCAGTTTCTGGCAGGCATGGCGGATTGCCTGCACCTCGGCATGTGCCGTCGGATCGTTATTCGGCACCACTCGATTCGATCCGGTGGCGACCACCTCGCCGTCGCGCACGATCACCGCACCGAAGGGGCCTCCGCCGCGATCAATATTCTCCTCCGAGAGGCGGATCGCCATCTCCATAAAGCGAGCATCCTCGGCCGAATAGTCGGTGCGCTCGGGTAAAAAATCCATCTTCTTCATCGTCGTCAAGTCGGTTAAAGGTCGTGGGAGAGGGGAGCGGGGACGGTGTGGCTCATATCGCAGTCGCCCCAACGCTCGGCCACATAGTCGAGGGTTGCGTAGAGCTCCTCGATATCGAGCGAGGTGACGAGTTTCATACGCGTCTGCTTAAAGTCGGGCAACCCCTTAAAGTAGTTTGTCAGGTGGCGGCGCATCTCCAAGATGCCGACATGGTCGCCCTTGACCTCGAGCGATTTGGCCAAGTGCTCTTTGGCAATCTGTACGCGCTCGATGACCGACGGCTGCATCATCTCTTCGCCCGTACGGAGGAAGTGTTTGCACTCCTCGAAGATCCACGGACGGCCGTAGGTCGCGCGACCGATCATCACACCATCGACCCCGTAGCGATCGAACATCTCGGCCGCCTTGCGCCCCGAGTCGATGTCGCCGTTGCCGATGATCGGGATCTTGATCAACGGGTTGTTCTTCACCTTGCCGATCAGTGTCCAATCCGCCTCACCGCGATACATCTGGGCACGCGTGCGGCCGTGGATTGTCAGCGCAGCGATCCCCACATCCTGCAGGCGGAGGGCGATCTCCTCGATATTCTTCGACTCCTCGTCCCAACCGAGGCGCGTTTTGACCGTCACGGGCTTCTTCACCGCCTCAACGATTTGGCGGGTCATCTCGACCATCAGCGGCACATCGCGCATCATCCCCGAACCGGCACCGCGCCCCGCGATCTTCTTCACCGGACAGCCGAAGTTGATGTCGATCACCTCGGGATTGGCCGCCTCGGCCATCCGCGCCGCCTCGACCATCGGTTCGATGCGGTTACCGTAGATTTGGATGCCGACAGGGCGTTCTCGATCGTCGATGTTGAGTTTACGCAGCGATTTGGCCGCTTCGTGCATCAATCCGTCCGATGAGATAAACTCCGTATAGACCATATCGGCCCCGAACCGTTTACACATATAACGGAACGAGGGATCGGTCACATCCTCCATCGGCGCAAGCATAATTGGGCGGTCGCCCAGCTCTATATCGGCAATTTTCATTGGCATTCTCTGTTTTTCTGCAACAAATGTAGTGGATATTTGGCAATAAAACGCTAAATTTGCATCCAAATTTTGAGTTGCAATTTAACTTATTCCGAATATGGAGATCGAAAAATGGATATTGGAGGCCGTGCGCCGCTCGGTAGAGGCGTTGTACGGTGAATTGACTATCGAGCAACTGCAGTTGCAGAAGACGCGCAAGGAGTTCGAGGGCGACTATACGCTCGTCGTCTTCCCGCTCTTGAAGAAGAGCCGCAAATCGCCCGAGATGACGGCCAACGAGATCGGCGAGCACCTCGTCGCTGCTACGCCCGAGATCAAGAGCTACAATGTGATCAAGGGGTTCCTGAACCTCACGCTCGACAGCTCGTTCTGGGCCGATCGCTTCGCCGAGGTGGTAGGTGACGAGCAGTTTGGCTTGGCCGCACCGACCGGTCGCGTGATGATGATCGAGTACTCGTCGCCCAACACGAACAAGCCGTTGCACCTCGGCCACATCCGCAACAACCTCTTGGGTTACTCGGTGGCCGAGATCCTGAAGGCCAACGGCCACACGGTGATCAAGGCGAACCTCGTAAACGACCGCGGTATCCACATCTGCAAGTCGATGATCGCTTGGCAACGCTACGGCGAGGGCGAAACACCCGCCTCGTCGGGGATGAAGGGCGACCACCTCGTCGGTAAGTACTATGTCGAGTTCGACAAGCACTACAAGGCCGAGATCAAGGAGCTGATGGCCGCCGGCAAATCGGAGGAGGAGGCCAAAAAGCAGGCACCGATTATGCTCGCCGCGCAGGAGATGCTGCGTAAGTGGGAGATGGGCGACGAGGAGGTACGCGCACTGTGGACGACGATGAACGGTTGGGTCTATGAGGGTTTCGATGTGACCTACAAGGCGTTGGGCGTCGATTTCGATAAGGTCTATTACGAGTCGCAGACCTACCTCTTGGGTAAATCGCTCGTCGAGGAGGGTCTTGCTAAGGGGGTCTTCTACCGCCGCGAGGACAACTCGGTATGGATCGACCTGACAGGCGACGGCTTGGACGAGAAGTTGCTGTTGCGCGGCGACGGCACCTCGGTCTATATGACCCAAGACCTCGGCACGGCCTTCCGCCGTTTCGAGGATAACAAGCTCGACGATATGATCTATGTCGTGGGCAACGAGCAGAACTACCATTTCCAAGTCTTGAAGCTCGTTTTGAAGAAGCTCGGTTATGCCGAGTGGAGCGACCACATCACGCACCTCTCGTACGGTATGGTCGAGTTGCCCGAGGGCAAGATGAAGTCGCGCGAGGGCACGGTGGTCGATGCCGACGACCTGATCGCCGATATGGTGACGACCGCCCGCGAGATGTCGGCCGAGCTGGGCAAGCTGGACGGCTGCTCGGAGGAGGAGGCCGATGCCGTCTCGACGATGGTCGGCTTGGGTGCGCTGAAGTACTTTATCCTGAAGGTCGATCCGAAGAAGACGATGCTCTTCGATCCGCGCGAGTCGATCGACTTCAACGGCAACACGGGCCCCTTCATCCAGTACACCCACGCCCGCATCTGCTCGGTGCTGCGCAAGGCCGCCGTACAGGGTATCGCCTTCGAGAGCCGATCGACGGCCGCGTTGATCGACGAAGAGATCGAGCTGGTGAAGATGCTCACGGAGTACCCCGCAACGGTGGCTGCGGCAGGCGAGAACTTCGCCCCGTCGATCATCGGTGCCTACATCTACGAGCTGGCCAAGGCCTTCAACGGCTACTACCACGACCACTCGATCCTCAAGGAGGAGAACGCCGAGGTGCGCAAGCTCCGTCTGCAACTCGCCGCTACGGTCGCTTCGGTGATCCGCAAGGGTATGAAGCTGCTGGGTATCGAGGTGCCGGAACGAATGTAAATTCAAAATTCAAAATTCAAAATTTAGAATTGAGAATTGAGAATGAATGGAGGAGCGGATTTCGGTTCGCTCCTTATTTTTCGTATAAACCGACCGATCATTTTGAATTTTGCATTCTAAGTTTTGAATTTATTCTTCGGTACAGAGTTTGCGGTGGGGGAGGCTTGTAACTAAAAAAAACAAGCAACCGTGAAAAGAGATTTAACGCTTTTATTGGCTGCGGTGGTTGGTTGCGCGATCACCGCCGAGGCGCAGATCAATCCCGCCCCTGCGAAGGTCGATTCGGTGCTCCTCTCCGACCAAACCGAGGGCGATCAGCGCATCAGCCGCTATCTGGTCAGCGAGGAGGACGATGCCGACTACGCGCTGCGCTACCGCATCAACAACGCCACGCTGAACCGTTCGCTCAACGGCAACGAGGCCGAGCTGACCGACCTGAAAAACCTCGTGACGGGCTTTCTGAACGACACGCTCGCCGAGGTAGAGCAGATCACCATCAAGGGATACGCCTCGCCCGACGGCCCTGCGGCGTTTAACCGCTCACTGGCCAAACGCCGCGCCGAGGATATGAAACAGTATGTCGATCGGCACTACAACTTCTCGACGAAGTATGCCGTCCGTCTCGACTCGGAGGTGGCCGCGTGGAGTTCGCTGCGCGATCGGGTGGCCGCCTCACAGATTCCGATGAAGGATTCGGTGCTTACGATCCTCAACGGCCGCCATACGGAGGCCGAGAAACAGGCCGCACTGAAACAGCTGCCCGAGGCGTGGCGTTACCTGACGGCGACGATCCTGCCGCCCGTGCGCCGCGTAGAGATGGCGATCGACTACAAGGCCGGCACGATTGTCGAGCACCGCACGACGATCGCCCCGCCCAAGCCCGCACCGCAACCGACTCCGCAACCCGAAGTGGTGGTGATCGAGGAGGTCGAAGAGGTGGTTGATCCCTGCTGTCGGGAGCTGTGCGAATCGGATCAACTGGGCATCATTGTCGATATGCCCGATGTGGAGGTCGATTTTTAAGTCCCACCGATGCGAAATCAATCGTGTCATTCCGAACGCAACAGCGGAGGAATCTACCATATTCTTAAAAGCAGACCGACGATTGCTAAATAGGGTAGATCCCTCGTCGCCTACGGCTTCGTCGGGATGACAGCTTGGTTCAAATCGAACGGACGAGGAGCGGCCGAAACGGATCAGCAGCCTTTGCTACGATCGTATCGGTGGCAATTTTTAACCAAAATCGGGCTCAAGGGTTTGCATATTCCGAAAAAAGATGTAAATTTGTGCTATAAAACATTTTAACTCATTTGGAATTATGGCAAACTTACGAACGCTGAAAAAACAGATTGACTACTGTTTGGAGGAGGTTTTGTTCGACTGCGAGATGGCGATCTGCTTCCAGCCCTCGAAGGAGGAGGCGATTACGAAGGTGATCGAGGAGGCTGTAGCCGTGCGCAACGAGCTTTTTGTGAAGGCGATGAACCCCGCCGAACCGCATAACAAGTCGTTGGTGCGCAAGCACTACGCGGCTCTTCGCCGCGAGATCGCCGCTTCGTTCACGGAGCTGTGCGACAAACTCTCGACGGTAAACGAGAAGTAGTCCGTCATTCGGCACAAAACACGCTATGGGGCTGTCTAACAAGTTGTGTTACGACAGCCCCTTGTTTCAGAAGTTGTATAACAAGAGGAATTTCAAGGCTTGCGAAGCCCGAAAAAGCGGAGTTTACCGAGCGTAAATGAGCATTTTGAGGGGCGAGCGTAACGAAGAAATCACCTTGTTAGACAACTTCATTTTGTTTTGCTTACACGAATATTTTGGTGCAATACCCCGAGGGGTGTTGTTCGTTTGAAAAACATTGTTTAATTTTGTAGTGTCAAGCCGTTGGTTTGGCGCACATTTTTGAAGGTGTTTTCGCAGTCCTTACAAAGAAATCTGACAGTTTCACTATTGCGATAGGGCGAACGAACGGCACTCTTGCTTGCGTGTGGGTGTGTGGTACATTCTGTGCCTGCATACGCTGCATCGCAGGTGTGGGGTATTGCATCGTTTATTATCGCAAGGTTTTGTCAGAACCTCTTTGTAAGTAAACGGGATTCGACTCCACACTTTCTTTATTTTTATAAATCGCCATTTTAGGAGTTGAGAGTGGTAACCTAAACTTTTTAATTATGCAAAAAGTTCGTTATGAGGTGCCCGAGGTCGAGGTACTGGATGTAGTGGTGGAGGCCGGTTTTGCGGCTTCGGAATTGGAGGGCGTTGATCCCGAAGGTGGTGAACACATGTAAAACGATTCAACATGAAAAAGTTAATGATTCTCTGCGCGATGTTCTTGTTGACATCGTGCAGTAAAACCGCAATCGAAGAGGTAACGATTGGTGCGACCGATTATGAGTTTACCGCCTATGCGCCCGACGAGCAAACGGATGCACGCACCTATGTGGACGATCAAATGAAACTGCATTGGACCAAGAACGATCTTATCACGATCTTTCACGGTATGTTGGAGCCGTTGAAATTTGGATTTAGGGGAGAGACAGGTGCCACTTCGGGAACCTACTACAATGTGGACGGTATCTTCTACGCACCGGATCAAAGCGCTCCGAACAATGTGGCGGTTTATCCCTATTCGGCAGATCATCTGTTGGATGAGAACACACGCGCCGTCACTTTGACGATGCCCGCCGAGCAGACCTATGTCGAGAATTCGTTTGGCTTGGGAGCTAATACGATGATTGCAGTCACCTCGGAGGTGAACGATTTGGCACTCTATTTTAAGAATGTAGGTACCTATCTCAATGTTCGCCTTTGGGGTGAAAATCAAACGGTGAAAACGATCACGGTGACGGCCACGGGCGGTGAGGCACTTTCGGGCAAAGCAGTTGTAACGCCCACCTACGGCGGTGATCCGACTTGTGTAATGGCCAATACGGGAACTGCGCCGAGCGTTCAACTCGTCTGCGAGGAGGCTGTGACGGTCAATACCACCGAGGATGCCCCCGTATCGTTTTGGATTGTCCTACCGCCTGTTACGATGGCGAGCGGATTTAATGTAATGGTTGAAAATGCCGACGGTGAGAAGCAGGTGTTTACGATTGACAAATCGGTAACTTTCAAACGCAATAAGTACAACACGCTGACACGCGAGTTGGCGGTTGTTGCCGAGGAGAAGATTCCCAACAACGAGATTCACTATACCGCGACTGCGAAGGTGACACCTTACAGAACAAGTGCTTTTTATGCGACTTATTTGGATGATCAATCGACCTACGACAGTAACACACAGAAAGGTGTTTTAAAATTCGATGGAGAAATCACGAGGATTGGATGGAATGCATTCTACGAACGTTCTGCACTGACATCGGTAACAGTTCCAAATAGTGTGACAAGTATTGAAGACCAAGCGTTCTATGGTTGTTCGTCGTTAGTCTCGATAGTCATTCCTAATAGTGTAACTAAAATTAAACGTGCTGCTTTCATGAGTTGCTCTTCGCTGGCATCGGTGACTATTCCCGAAGGTGTAACGACAATTGAAGAGATGACATTTTGCAATTGTCATGGGCTGACTTCGATAACAATTCCCGAAAGCGTAACAACGATTGGAAATATGGCATTTACATATTGTAAATCACTGACCTCAATCACGATTCCAGAGAGTGTGACGGCGATTGGAACATGTGCATTCGAAGGTTGCTACTCATTGACGAGGTTTAATGGCAAATTCGCTTCAAGTGATGGGCGTTGCTTGATTATAGATGGTACGCTTAATTCATTTGCCCCTGCCGAACGGACCTCTTATACCATTCCCGAAGGGGTAATAACGATTGGGAAAAGTGCATTTTTATACTGTTCCTCGCTAACCTCGGTAGCAATTCCTAATAGTCTAATGACGATTAGTGATTCCGCATTCAAAAATTGTACCTCGTTGACTTCTGTGACTATTCCCGAGAATGTAACGGTGATTGGAGAAGATGCATTTAATGGTTGTTCTTCGCTGACAGCGGTCTATTGTAAACCGACCACAGTCCCATCATTACACTCCTCCTCCGCATTTTCTAATAACGCATCCGGTCGGAAAATCTATGTTCCTGCATCGGATGATGACAGCATTATTAATGCTTACAAATCAGCTAATCTTTGGAAAGACTATGCGAACTATATCGTGGAATATAAATTTGAATAACTAAATCTCAACAAAAACGAATCAAACGATGGCAAAACAGGCTTTTTCACTGCGTATTTCCCAGCAAGATTACGACGATACGATTGCCAATCGCTACACGGTGTTGCCAAAATATGGTGTTGAGGCAGCTATCTTGCAGCGAGTCTTTACACACTATCCGAAGTTTTCTTATGATGAAGTTTTGCTACGCTCAACCTTGCTTAACCAATTCTATTCAACGGCAATTTTGGATATCCGCAGTATGGCCGAGCATATTGTGCAGCTGCCGAATGTGGCGACCGACCTGCAAGAAGGTGCACTTGATATCGTTCCGAAGATTGCGAAGTTGATGCACGGCGGAAAGCCGTGGAACCATACTTCGTTTGCGTCCAAGTTTGCAAACTATCAGAACAACGAGGCTTTTCCGATTATGGACAGCCTTGTAGTCGATGTGTTTGCCAAATTGAGAGCGCTCGGATTTTTCGTGCGAAATGCCAAGTTCTCGAAGGAGAAATTGCGTACAAATTACAACTTATATGTGGATGTTTACAATGAGTTTGTCGCCCTGTCGGGAATGGGGACACTATCTCGAAACGGGCGACCGCTCAACTATAAGGATGTAGATGATTATCTGTGGGCTTCGCGTAAGATCAAAGGGCTTGATCCGCATTCTCCCGAAGTGACAGCAGCCCCTGCGGCGTATGCACAAGTGGTTGGTAACGCGATCAACGCTATCCCATAATTTTGTTGATAATTTCCTATCTTTCCGGCGCGGGTATTAAAACAATACCTGCGCTGTTTGTGTGTGGGGGGGGGCTGGGAGAGCTGGGAGGTTAAAGGCCATTAAGGGCGATTAAAGGCTATTAAGGATTAGGCTTCCGTTAATCGCCGTTAATTACCCTTAATAGCCCTTTTCGATGGCGTGCAGGCCACCAATTACTCGCAACAGCCGTCGCCCGCGTGGTGTTCCAAGACCGTGTGGGGGATCGCGCCGTGCGAAATCAGCTGGATCGGACAATTATAGTTCGCCAGTTGTTCGGCCGTGATGCGGTTGGAGCGGTGGCGGTGCACCGTGCGATTGACGCAGACGATCTCCTTCACCACGCTCGTAATCGTGCCGATGTCGTGCGAGATCACAACGATCGCCATCCGCTCGTTCAGCTCGCTCAAGGCGTGGTAGAGTTCGTGCTCGAAGCGGTTATCGACAAAGTTGGTCGGCTCGTCGAGGATCAGCAGTTTCGGGTCGGAGATCACCGCCCGACAGAGCAGCGCACGCTGCATCTGACCGCCCGAAACGGCGCCGATCGGGTGGTCGGCCACCGCCTCGATCCCCATCCGCGCGAGGAGCTGACTCGCCTTCTCGCGGTCGGCGCGTGTGTAACGACAGCCAAAGCCGCGCCGCCCTTGCAGCCCCGACAGAACCGCCTCCTCGACCGAGATCGGGAAGGCGCGATCGAAGGTCGTCAGCTGCGGCATATAGCCGATCAACCGCTCGCGGCCGTCGCAGAGCGCGGGGGCAAAACGGATGCGCCCCGTGTAGGGTACCGCTCCGAGGATCGCCTTGACGAGCGTGGTTTTCCCCCCGCCGTTCGGGCCGATCACCCCGATAAAATCCCCCTCCGAGATCGTCAGATCGACCCCGTGCAGCGCTTCACAACCGTCGTAGGCGACGCTGACCTGTTCGAGCGAAACAAGTTCCATTATTTGCTGATCTTTAAGGTGATAAATCGGATTACTTCATCCACATTCTCGGCCAGCGGATCGAACGCTACCGCCTCGGCCTCCATATCGGCCGCGACGGCCTCAACGCTCGAGCGCGGGAATTGCCGTTGGTAGAGGATCGTGCGGATGCCGGCCGCGCGGGCGCGACGAATCAGCGCGGAGAGGTGGCGCGGCGACGGCTCCTTGCCCTCCTGTTCGATGGCCGTCTGTGTCAGGCCGTAGTCGCGGGCGTAGTAGGTGAGGGCAGGGTGGTAGATGACAAACTCCCGCCGCTCGGTTGCCGCCCAGTGTGCCGCCACTTCGCGGTCAAGCTCCTGAAGATCAGCCTGCAAGGCGGCGTAATTGGTCGCATAGCGCACCGAATCGGGGTAGGCCGCACCGATCGCCGCGTAGAGGTTCGCCGCCATCTGTTGCAGTGCCCGCGGCGAGGTCCAGATGTGCGGGTCGATGCCGTGGGCGTGGTGATGCGCGTGATCGTGGGAGTGGTCGTGCGCGTGGCTGCACGAGCCGGCGATCAGTTCGATCCCCTCGTGGAGTGGAACAATTTTCTCCTGACGCTCAATGCGTTGCAGCAGTGCCTGCTCGAAGTCGATCAGCCCGACCGCGAAGAGCCATCGGCACTCGTTGACGGCGATCAGCTGGCGCGGGGTCGGCTCGAAGGTCTCGGGCGAGGCCCCCGCCGGCACCAGCACCTCGATCGGGAAGTCGTCGCCCACGATGCGCTCGGCAAGCCCCTTGAGGGGTGCGATCGAGACATAGATCGTCTGCGGGTCGATCGGCTCGGGGCGCGAACCGCAAGCCGTCAGCAGGAGGGTAGCGACCCACAGGAGGGCACGGCGCGACAGGGTGGTGATGATTCGTTGCTGTTTCATGGTGGCAAAGGTACAAAAATTCCCCTCAAATTTGCATTTTTGGCCGCCGGTGTGTAGCTTTGTAGGTGAGAAAACCGTTTTATGAACCTTTTAGAACCGATTTCACGATGAAACGACTGCTCCTTTGCCTCCTCTTCGCGCTGCTCACGACGGGACTTTTTGCTGCCGACCGAACGACGATGATCACCGTCAAAAGCGACATCCACAGCTCGATGAACTTCACCATCACACTCAAGACCTTCCAGCGGATGTTCCGTTTTATGCCCTCGGCGGTGCGCGACCGTGCCAAGACGGAGTATCGCTGGTTCCGCGAGCAGCAGTTTGGCGATGCCGACTTCAAACGCGGCTCGATGGATTGCCGACTGCGGATGGCAAGCGAGGGGTCGATGACCTTCACCTATCGCGGCATCACGGGCACGATCACAAACACCGACTGGAAAACACTCGACGGCGTTTTCGACTACAAACCGAAGAGGTAGGGGAGTAGGGCAGCCATATCCGCTTTGCCCACTCTCCGCAAAGTTCCTTCCCCGAAAAACCACACCTCACCCCGCCCAAGCGCGGCGTGAGGTGTTTTTTGTGCAATTTCCGGCAAGCTAAAAGAAGAAAAATTGCATTCAACGGCTTGGTTTGTTGCGAAAAAACATTCTTTTTACGAACTTTGCTATCACAAAAGGTTCTTTTCGTCGGCTTAAAATTTGCAACAATCCCGAAAAAAGAGGTGTTGTCGTATTGCGTTTTCAAAATTTGTTTTCTACCTTTGTGGAACATAAAATTTACGGAAGCGTAAGTTTATTCTTGTAGAGAAATCTGGTAAATTTCAACGCGATGAGAATAGGCGACCGCATCTCCCGTCGTATCAGTACGATACAGGCGCGGGGTTGTTGCTTATTTTATCGCAGGGCATTACCAGAGCCTCTCTACAAAATAAGCTATCAGCCCTGCGCTTTCTTTTTATTACTATTTATGGAAAGATCGAATGTGGAAACAGCTAACACGAACGACTGTTTGGAGTTCTTACGCAATAACGGTATTGAAACACTCTATCATTTTACTGATAGGCTCAATATTGCATCGATAGTACGACATAAAGGGTTATACTCTTGGGATGCATGCCAGCGTAAAGAAATCACTATAAGCCATCCGGGCGGTAACGAACTTTCACGCCAGTTGGATAGACGATATCATTTGGAAAACTTTGTTCGTTTATCATTTTGCGGAGATCATCCCATGCTGCATAATGCAGTAAAAGATGGACGAATAAGGAATCCCATAATACTGGAAATTGATCCGGCAATCGTTTGTAATGCAACAACAGTAAAATTCTCCAATATGAATGCAACTGACAATTTTGCAAGCATTGGCGTTGGAATTACTGCTTTATGTGCTGTGGATTTCAGTATAATGAATCAAAATTACAACAACCTTGACGAAGAACACAAAAAGAAATATCAAGCAGAAGTCCTCATAGAGGAATGTGTTCCACTTAAACACATACGGGAACCGCAAACTTTAATTCAGCATCTATCGATTGGGGAAATTGAAGAGATAAAACAATTTTGGGAGTCCCAACTTAAAGAGCCTCAAATAAATAGGTTGATTCAAGATGACATCCGATATGCAGACATGCCTACACCCATTAGTTGGCGCGCTGAGAGTTATACATCGGCAACTATAAATGGTAAGAGCTGCAATGCACAAAGCATTAATATTGATGCCAATCAGCAAACTTGTAAGCTGATTGTATTGAACGAGTATGAGCTTGCAGGTATCCATATCTGCAAGCAGAAAGAAAAAACGATACATTTAAGACAGTATAATTTAGCAGAAATACAGATTTCTATTGAAAAAGATACAATTATAAAAGACCTAGCTACTTTAATAGAAGTCAAGTGGGAAATAAAACATGCATCTCACCCCATATTATACTTTAACGAACAGTGTATCGATTTACCCAACATTCCCCGTGGATCGCACTATATCACGGTTGCTGACACTACGCGCTTACACATTGAAGTCACCGGAGAAGATCGTATTCGAAAATTCAGAAGTAAAGACATTGTAATTAAAGCCAAATACGAGGCCACAATCAAGGTGTTCGCGAGCGACAGGCTCTGCTCCTATCCGGTGATTCCTATTGGGTTGAAATGGGAAGTACACCATGCAAACAAGGTATGGTGGGCTATTGACGAAAATGTAGTCGAAACAATACCCTCAAAGGGAATATTAGACTATATCTTCAAAGAGAGTGCTAAAATAACCATCTACGCTGAGGATGATTTCAGTATAAAGCAACAATCCATCAAGGTGATCGTGTTGCCTCTACCGGAGATTAAGATGCTATCTGTGCCTTTGCCAACCATTGACAAGGAAGTGCAAATACACATCAACAGACCACATATATGTGCTGGCTTAGCTTTCCCGAAAATATTGGAAATTGAGGGTACGCATTTTCAGACAACTACATTCAAGAAACCAAGTTCTACTTCGATAAGGGTGGAAGATGTTGCTACAATTTCATGCCCATATCGAGTTGTACATCAAACCGTACTCCAACCAAATTCCTCTATTGGGTTTGGAAGCCTGAGATTATCAAACCTAAAAAACATTGCAGATATAATTATTAAAAAAATTAGATATGGAAAACTACAACAAACCAAACACAAGCAACATTGCACCACAAGCAAAGAAAGCTAACTTTGTGACGGAATTTCTATGGAACTTTGCAGGTGTTAACAAAGCTCTATTAAGACAATGCCCCAACGAATGGGCAAAGTATGCCGGTATGGGTGGTACGATTTTAAGTACAGCTATTATGGCTGCATGCTCTGGCGGGTATGCCATATATCTTGTATTTCAAAACATGATAATTTCGGTGATTTTTGGCACTTTTTGGGGAGTGTTGATTATGAATTTGGATAGATTTATAACTAGCACAATGTATTCCGATGGAAAACATACTATCAGTTGGGAGGAAATCAAGGCGGGCTTTCCCCGTATTATAATGGCAATATTCTTAGGTATTATTATTTCAACTCCAATTGAAATGAGGTTATTTGAGGAACGAATCAATGTTGAAATTCAGAAAATCAACACGCAAAGACTATCTGAATATGACGACATGATCCGAGACCAATATTCCACAGAGAAACTGGAAACAGAACAAAAAGCCATTAATGATGAAATTGCCCGCTTGCAACTTAATGTGGAAACAATGCGGCAAATTCTACAAGAAGAAATAGACGGCCGTTCAGGAAGCGGGAAAAAAGGTGATGGTCCGGCTGCAAAACAAAAACGATTAAATCTTCGAGATGCCGAACGAGATTTAAGGGATTACAAGGAGGCATCAAAGGAGAAAATAGCTAAGATAGACCTACAAATCGAAGAGATTTTGGCTCAAAAAGCAATGGCCGAAAAGACTTACAAGGAACCCTTGCAGGAGAATGGATTTTGCCAAAGCTATGAGGCTTTTGCTAAAATCGAAGATGAAAGCATCGAATTGAAATGGGCTGTTTGGTTCATTCGCCTGCTATTTATCATTATTGAAGTAGCTCCTACTTTGCTAAGAATGATGATGGCCTCAGGAGCATACGATGAGCTGCTGCGTGCGCAAAGCCTATCTATTGCTCAAGTTGCAAAAAAAGATTGCTTGGACATCATAAAAGAGTATGAGACCGAAGTGGCCATAAGTACGGAAAGAAATAGAGTCAGATTAGAGGCTGAAACAAGGGCCAACCAAGAACTATATCAAGGTATAGCTAGCGCTCAATCTGAAATTCTCCAACGGGCTATCGACCAATGGAAAGTCAGCGAATTAGAAAAAGTATCGCAAGATCCAACAACTTACCTTAAAGTTAATTAATAGGTGATCTAAGAATAAGGCAACAAAATAAAAACAAGCATCACCTCTTGTTTGATTCAAAAACTTGTATTAACTTTGCGGAGGCGAAGGAGTAATAACCCCATAAAACGGTAAGCAAACAAAACAGACAGTGACTGATTAGCGCGATTACAATCTATTCATCGCAAATTTTGGACTTTTTCTCTTGGGATTAGTTTCCCCTACGGTTTGGGTAGCTATATGATATAAACCAAACAAAAAAACAACACTATGGGGAGAACTATGTCCAAAAATGAAGAGTTGTCGATGCGAGGCGTCAGACGACTTTTAGAGCGCAATCAGTTGACTTACAAAGTCTGGGGAGATCAAATCCTATTCGATCGAATCACAAATCGGCATCAGGGGCACTGCTCCTACTATTTCATCCGTTTCACGGAGGATGCACGCCGTGTAGGGCGACAAATAATCGCTTTCGGCTTTGTGCGACACGAAGTAGGCAACCCTTTGAATGTCTTTGAACTGAAGGTGTATCGGCAGGCAGTCTGTACCGATATGGCGTTTTTCGCCTTTCACTTTCACGACCTGTTTCGTGATTTCTACCCACACGACGAATACAATCGTTGGTAGGGTAGGCTAACATGTATTAAAAACAAAAAAAATACTACATTCATGAAAAAACTGTTTCTTTCTTTGCTTGCCCTTGTTGTATTGGGCATTGGAGCCTATGTGTGGGCTAATTGGATTTCGTACGATGAGGTGGATGACCTGCTGACGGGAGAGTTTGTGTTGGCCGATTGGCAGGTTACATCGAACTGCGACACGGCCGATTCGTTAGTTGTCTGTCAAACACCCATTAGAGGGATGAAAGTGCAGATAGAGCTTTCGGATGAACATGGATTTCGCCTAAAAGGCGAGGATGATGCACCTGTGATGCAAGCGGTGGTAAACTACTCTTGGAAACCACTCTTTACGCTGCGTAACTGCTGGTTTGGTACCGTGCATGCTCTTCAGCGTTGCTATGCCTCGACTGCAGTGACCGACAGTCTGAACAACGCCCTCAATGGAACGCGTTGGAAGTCGGGGTTATATAGTCAAGCAACGGCCAATTTTTACCCCTCCCGTAAATGGATCGGGGCAACTCATGTAGCCCTTGTGATTGACCTAATCGACCCTGAAAATCAAAAAATTAATTGGCAATTGCATTTTGTGAAAAAGTGACCAACACGAAAGACTTATGAAAACAGCCAAAATATGTCTATTGTCCACGGTGGTATTCTTTTGCTGCTGTGTATCTAAGCACCCTAAGTCCATAAACTATGCAGAATTAAGCATGCAACGATGGGCGCTTTCTGATTCTCTGATGCAAACGGATGCAGGACGCCACGCAATGTGGGATACCATTTATGACAAGAGTACAATCTCCCAAGCCTGCACTGAGGTACGCAACCACAGTGGTCGGTTCGGATTCTTCTACTATAAAGGTGCACCCAATCTCGTTTTCTCAAAAGAGGAGTGGGACGCATTATCAAGCCATCAGCAAACCATCGCAACAAAAGTAGCCAAACAGCTCTACAATGCAAGATGCTTGGTAAAAACCTTTTTTATGCGACATGGAGAAATTTCGAAGTTTAACGAGCATTTCTACATCCATCAAGACGGAGGGTGGTGTATCTCATACCGAATAGAGGCAGAACCCGATGATGCTGTACAGAGTTTATTTACATTAGAAACATTCATAATCAATCTACAAACATCCAAATTCAAATATTACAGCACAATTATAGAACGAAAACCTATCCCGGGATATCATCGCGGACTTATGGAACGCGATATTCGCTCTAGTTATCACAATAAATGGATCGATATAGATGATCCTAGCTACAGCGACATAGCTCCACTTGTGAAAGCACTTCAAAAAGCAATAGACTGTAGCTTACTCGGAGAAGCTAAGTCTATAGAGAACAAACTTACTACGGAGGCCGTACGGCCCGAAGAAAATCAACAGCTCCAACCCGAGGAAACACGCATTTGGAGAGAAATGAATGCTGCACTTGAAGGAAATTTGACAGACATTCAAGAACCTGCAGAGGGGAAGTCCCTGAATGAGATTCGTTTTGAGGGTTGGACCGATCAAGATTGGCTCGACAATGAGTATATCCGAACACTCCGAGCACATTTGGATGCTTATGTACAAGGGAATATTGCGGATCCGACTTTAGACCCATACAAAGAAGTGTTGCGAGGTAAGTTCGGAGTATGGGTAATCGAACCATTCATTCTCGGGGGCGTGCTAATCACGATTCTACCTATCGACGATCCTCAAAACCTATTAGAAGCATGGGTGTATAGCGAAGTCCAAGACGGTAAGGTAATCGGCTATTCAGTGATGACTATCAAACCCAGCGACACTCCAAGCGGGGTGTCCAAGGAGGAAATGGCGGAGATTATAGAGAAAAATCCCGAAATAATACTTTGGTAGAGGACTTGAACACTAACATTGCGCGTATGTTATGCAGAAGGGACAGTGCGAATAACCGTCCCTTTGAGTGAATTTAGGGGACTGCTTAAACCGAGTGCTATGACCTATTTTGAAGAATAAACCATTAATAACCAACAACAAAATCTCAACATGAAACTGTATATCTATATTATCCTTGCTTTGCTGTCAACAGGATGCGATAGGGATAAAGATCGGCACATCGAACTGCTTCAAATGCAACTTGATTCGATCACAACAAACTACCATCAGATCGAGCAATCGTTCACACTATTTGAATCGAAAAAGGAGTGCTATCAAGCGGAAATTCAACGCGCAGACTCACTTATGCGCATCATCGATTCACTGCAAAGACAACTCGCTGATCCGTTTTCGTTTAAGAATTTGGTGCGCGTACGCTACCGCAACAAAATAAACGGCTATCGGGTTAGTGCAGTGTGGCAGCCTGAATATTCAGGCTGGAAGGGGAAAGTAATCGGGAAAGCAATACTTAATTTCAGCAAAAACAATGTGACATTTTCGATGGTTCACAGCCATTTTTTTCTCCAAGGCGCAGAAGGGGAGAGTGATAGTGCACAATTTTCGTATGATTACAACAAGATATACGAAATCTGCTATCCTGCCACCTCCGACGGCTCATATTTACGAGATGATGTACCTTTTTTCTTTGTAGATGGCGGTAAAAAATTGGTGCTAACCATGTGGTTTGAAGGGCAAAGACACTCAAACGCCTATCGATTCTACTTGATGGATAGCGATGGCACTTGCAAACAGGATGATCTGTATCAGATCACATACAACCCACCATATAAAGACATTGACGACTCAACAGAGTTTTTGGGTGATCAAATCATCAACCATGCCAGCAATGGAGCATTCGAGTGGTCTACGGAGTATTACAAAAAAAATAAATGGGGTACATATAAATTACATAGAATTGTTCAGCGAAAGGATGACACACTCTATACCTACAAGCCCCTCAGATTGATAGATCGGCAATATATTGAACAATCCCATTAATCATCTACACGCACGGGTTGCCAAAATGCAACCCGCGTTTTTTACACCCAAATAATTTAATAATTTCTACACCCATATTTTTTTAGCTCAAATTTTTCCGCTCATATTTTCCCGCTCCCCCGCACGCGATTTAACATAATGTAAATATTAATCCATATATTTACACTCGGAAATAGAGTAGTTAATATACAGCAATTGATTTGTTTTACCTCAATGAATACTTTAAGTAGATTCGAAAAAAAACAAGGCAATCTCACGGAGAAGATAGCCTTACATATGTTCAATTTGCACGATCGCTTCAACCTGTGACAAACCGGCGACAAACCGGCGATCCTACTGCGGCGGCAGATAGCTCTCGAATGAGCCGTCATCGTAGCAAATCACGATGCGCACAGGGCGTGCGCCCGTGCGATTGGACGGTGCCGGCGCGGCCGGTCGCAGCTCACCGACGGATGGTGAGGCCGACGAGGTGTTCTGCGCAGAAATTTGCGAGGGATTCTGCACCGCGCGAAACAGATCGGGAGCCGCGTCCGCCTCGGGGGTGTTCGTCGCCGTATAAGCCCCCGAAACATCGTCATCGGCCAACGACGGCGCAGCATCGCGGTACATCGTCCCACTGTCGAGCAGGAGCCAGTCGGGATTAATACGGGGGAAACGGCGCAGGATCTTCTGCAAAAGATCGTACCCGGGCTTGTTGCGGCCGGCCAATAGGTGCGAGATCCCCGCAGGGTTCACACCGAGCATCTCGGCAAACTGACTCGGGCGCAAACCCTCCTTTTCGAGTAAATCGCGTAATTTCTGATGCATAATCGTAATTTTTCACAAAAGTAAACATTTTTCTTTTGTAATCCAAGAAAATTTGCAATTTGTTAAATGTTAATTGTTGTTGAAAAACTTTACAAGCGTAAAGCGCAAAATATGGTTAAGTACAAGCCAGCAACCATTTCGCAGAAATACTTTACGCAGATCATCGTATCTTGCTGGTTTTTAAGTGTTTTACAATTCATTTTCTGCCACATCTACCAATTAAGTGAAATGAGGGCTAAAACAGGCTTTCCGCATTTGATTTAAGTTGACATAATTCTCATAAGTGGCTGGTTTTTAGCGGTTCATTTTTGATTGTTTAGCGATTGAATCAGCCTCCGAGGCGGGTTGAAACGGGTGTTGCGCTACCCTATTCCGATTGTTTACAGATGTTGAAATTAACAGTTGTGAACAGCTCTATTGTTTTACTTTTGTAAACACAACCAACCTGTTTACAACTTTCAACACTTTACAAATGTAATTACAAATGTTAAAACACCCCATTTTTCGACGAAAATAAAACGAAACGGATTGCCGGCCGCGATTTTATCGTCAACAGCCAATTTAATGCGAGATTATGTTAAATAACAAAATGCCGAGCAGGGAGATAACCTCCTCTACTCGGCTATGGATCAGCGAATTAAAAATATGTAAACTTCCCTATTCGATGCGGATCTTGGCGGCGATCTCGGCGAACTCTTCCGGAGTCAATTGGAGCTTCTCGCGGTGGAAATCGACATCTTTTTCGCTCTGAATCGGGATCAAATGGATATGCGCATGGGGTACTTCGAGCCCTAAAACGACCACAGCAACGCGCGCGCAGTCGATATTTTGTTTGATCTGTGCCGCTACCCGCTTGGCAAAGACCATCATATCCCCTATCGTACGGTCGTCGAGGTCGAACAGGTAGTCCACCTCCTGCTTCGGAACAACGAGCGTATGCCCCTTCGTGAGCGGATTGATGTCCAAAAATGCGTAGTAGCGGTCATCCTCGGCGACCTTGTAGGAGGGAATCTCGCCGGCGATAATGCGTGAAAAAATCGTAGCCATAATAACTCTCTGTTTTTTATATATCTGTTTACTCGTACTCTTGGTATTTCGGTTTCAGCACCTCGCTATAGATCACGGCTCGCTCCAAATCGAACTCCGCCGCAAGCGAACTACCCTCCTGCTCGGCGGCCGGTTGCACAGCCTCCGGTTGTGCAGTCGCCTGCCGCGAGGATTTCACCGTCTCGAGCAGCTGCGCGAGGGGTTGCGAATTGACACGAGGCGAGCTGTCGGATGCCGACGGGCGGGTCGGGGCGGTTGTTTCATTGACGATCGTCTCGAGTGACATGGGTTGCTCGTAGGCGGGCGCGGGGATCTCCTCCAACGATTGCGCCTCGATCACCTCTTCGTGGCGACGGCGGCGCAACTCCTCGAGTCGTTGCCGACGAGCCACTGCGCGTCGGGCACGCTCGGCCTCTTCTGCGGCCTCCTCATCAACCTCTTCCAACGGCAGGAAGGGCGGCATCGGCTGCTTATCGGCCGTCGCCTCTTCGTTCGCCTCTTCCGTCTCGTTCTCCTCTTCCGCATCCTTACGAAAACTCTTTGCGAGTGAGATGGCAGCAAAAATGATCAGAAGGATATATTGTCCCCAATCTTCCATACGACATTGTGTTTATTAGTTCAGCGTGCGTTTTACGCTCTCCAAGCCCTTAATTTGGCGCAATTTGTCCATCAGTGCCTGCAGACTCTCGACATCCTTCACATAGAGGCTCAAATTGCCCTCGAAGATGCCGGCGTGGCTCTTGATGTTGATCTCGCGCATATTGATATTGAACTCGTCGCTGATCACATGCGCCAGCTCGAGCAGGATACCCTTGCGGTCGATACCGCGCAACTCCACCGTCACGAGGTACGACATCGCCTTCTGGCGCGACCACAGAATCTCCTCCTTGACGATGTTCTTGCCGTGCTGCGCCGCGAGGCGATTCAGCTCGTTGCAGCTCGCCTTGTGGACGATGATCTTATCCGTTGCGGGGTCGTGATACCCCACCACCTTATCGCCCGGGATCGGGTGGCAGCACTCGGCCACCTCGAACTGCTGTTGCGGTTTCTTCTCCTCGTGCTGGAGGGGTTGATCCGCTTCAACCTTTTCTTTATGTGGGATAAAGAATGTCCAGAATTTCAGCAGCTTGCGGCTCGAATCAGACTTCAGCACCTTCTCCAAATTGCTCAAATCGACGATACCGGCGCCGATCTTCGAGTAGAGCTCCTCCTTGTTCGAGCTTTCGTAGGCGGGAATGATCTTGCGCAGCACATGACCCGTCAGTTGGATGTTGAGTTGCTGCATCCGCTCGTCGAGCATCTGCTGACCGCGCTCGATGTTGTTTTGGCGTTCGCGCTTCAGGAAGCTCTTGATCGCCTGCTTCGCCTTGGCCGTCGTGACGATCTCGAGCCAGTCGGCCTTCGGGCGGGCATTCTCGGAGGTGATGATCTCGATCTGATCGCCGCTCTGAATCTGCGTGGTGATCGGTTTGAGTTCGTGGTTGATCTTCGCACCGATCGCACTGTTGCCGATCTTCGAGTGGATGTCGTAGGCGAAGTCGAGCGCCGTCGAGCCGTAGGGCATCTGACGCGACTCCCCCTTCGGCGTGAAGACCACGATCTCGGCCATATAGAGCGAGAGTTTGAAGTTGTCGAGGAAATCGACCGCATTCTCCGTCGGGCTGTTCAACGCCGAGCGGATCTGCTTGAGCCACTTGTCGAACTCATCCTCATCCTGCGAGAGGGTTGCCTGCTTATATTTCCAGTGGGCGGCAAAACCGCGCTCGGCAACATCCTCCATACGCTGCGTACGGATCTGCACCTCGACCCACTCGCCATAGGGGCCCATCACGGTCGAGTGCAGTGCCTCGTAGCCGTTCGCCTTGGGCATCGAGATCCAGTCGCGCAGGCGGTCGGGTTTCGGGGTGTAGATGTCGGTGATTGTCGAGTAGATCTGCCAGCACTGCGTCTTCTCCGAGGGGAACGGCAGCGGCTTAAAGACGATGCGGATGGCGAAGAGGTCGTAGATCTCCTCGAAGGGGATCTGCTTGTGTTGCATCTTCGTCCAGATCGAGTAGATGCTCTTCACACGCCCCGAGATCTCGTAGTTGATATGGTCACGGTCGAGTGCCTCGATGATCGGGGCGTTGAATTTGTTGATAAACTCGCGGCGAGCACCCTCACTCTCGTCCAGCTTCTGTTTGATCTCGGCGTACTGCTGCGGGAAGCGGTACTTCATACAGAGGTCCTCCAACTCGTTCTTGATCGAGTGCAGACCCAAACGGTAGGCCAACGGCGCGAAGAGATAGATCGTCTCGCCCGTGATTTTGATCTGCTTGTTGAGCGGCATCGCCCCCAGCGTGCGCATATTGTGCAGGCGGTCGGCGATCTTGATCAGGATCACACGCACATCGTCCGAGAGCGTGAGCAGCACCTTGCGGAAGTACTCCGCCTGCTCCGAAGTCTCGGCATTGAAGACACCGGACATCTTCGTCAGGCCATCGACCATCGAAGCGATCTTCGGCCCGAAGATGCGCTCCATATCCTCCACGGTGTACTCCGTATCCTCCACCACATCGTGCAGGAGCGAGGCCACGACCGACTTCACCCCCAACCCGATCTCATCGACCGCGATCTTGGCGACCGCAATCGGATGTAGCAGGTAGGGTTCGCCCGAGCGACGCCGTACCCCCTGATGGGCCTCTTTAGCGAGGAAGAAGGCGCGTTTGATGAAGTTCCAATCCTCCTCGTTCTTGCAGATCTTCGTGCAAGAGTAGAGCAGATCTTCCCACTTCTCTCTGATCAAAATCTCATCTTCAGCCGTGTAATCCATATAAAACCATTTATCGCCAGCCCTGCCCCTCGGGGGCAAAGCTGACGGTTTTTTATTTCGTGTAATTCACCAAACGCTACTCCTCGGCCGTCGGGGCTGCAACCTCCTTGCCACCCTTCGCGGCCTCCTTCTCGGCCTTCATCGCCTCGCGGAGCTTCGCCTCGACCTCGGCACAGATCGCCGCATCCTGCGTCAGCAGCTCCTTCACGGCATCACGCCCCTGACCGATCTTCCGATCGCCATACGAGAACCACGAGCCGGCCTTCTTGATGATGCCGTAATCGACACCGAGGTCGATGATCTCGCCCACCTTCGAGATACCCTCGCCGAACATAATATCGAACTCGGCGCGGCGGAACGGAGGTGCCACCTTATTCTTGACGATCTTGACACGGGTACGCGTACCGAGCTGCTCCTCGCCATCCTTGATGACCGACACACGACGGATGTCGATGCGCACCGATGCGTAGAACTTCAGTGCATTACCGCCCGTGGTCGTCTCTGGGTTGCCGTAGATCACGCCGATCTTGTCGCGCAACTGGTTGATGAAGATGCAGACGGTCTTCGTCTTCGAGATCGACGAGGTGAGCTTACGCATCGCCTGCGACATCAGACGAGCCTGCAGACCCATCTTCGAGTCGCCCATCTCGCCCTCGATCTCCGCCTTGGGCGTGAGGGCGGCCACCGAGTCGATGACGATGATGTCGATCGCGCTCGAGCGGATCAGCGAGTCGGCGATCTCGAGTGCCTGCTCACCGTTGTCGGGTTGCGAGATCAGGAGGTTATCGACATCCACACCGAGTTGCTGGGCGTAGTAGCTGTCGAAAGCGTGCTCGGCATCGATGAAGGCGGCGATACCGCCCGCCTTTTGTGCCTCGGCGATGGCGTGGATGGCCAGCGTCGTCTTACCCGACGACTCGGGGCCGAAGATCTCGATGATGCGGCCCTTGGGGTAACCGCCCACACCGAGCGCCATATCGAGCGTCACGGATCCGGTCGGGATCACGGGCACATCATTCACCTCGTTGCTGTTCATACGCATAATCGAGCCTTTGCCAAAATCCTTCTCGATCTTGGCCATCACCGCGTTCAAGACCTTGAGCTTGTCGGGGTTTACTTGTACTTTCTCTGCCATAGTTGTATCTTATTTTTTCTTATTCTCCTTTTTGTGGGTAAAATTACCCTCAAAGATAACGATTAAAATTTAGAAATCAAAATTAATTTTAGCGGTCAGCCGTCAGCTCTTCAAGGGAATCTAATTCATTTTTAATTTTTTCGGATCACCTGCAAAAGTCGGTAGGGCAATACGACCGAGCGTTCGTAGAATCCCGCCCGTCGCAGCGAACGAGCCGAGGAGAGCAAATTTGACCGCAGATCGCCGCGTTTTGCGTCATCTTGAGCGAAGCGAACCGACGCTGCGGAGCGAGAGCAGAGGCTGTTTACAGACTTTGCCGAGCCGCAAGGAGGAAGACAAAGTCAAAGATCTGTATGTCAGCCGTGTACACCACACAGATTCTTCACTGCGTTCAGAATGACGGTGTGGCGCGTATTTTCAGATCGCGCAGCCTCACATTTTGAATTTTGAATTCCTGTTTAGTCCCACGAGTAGGTCACCTCGACCTGCTCGTTAAACTCCTCGGGGGTGTTGTTGAGCCGTTTGAGGCAGGCCGGACAGCGGATCGCCGTCTGCGTTTCGACATAACCGAGCCCGTCGCCGCAACCGATGCAGGCCGGCAGGAAACCGAAGCCGGCATCGTTCGAGTGGTTGAATTGTGCGCCGCAATGTTTGCAACGAATCTTGTAAGCTGTTCCCATAGTTGTAAAGTTTTAAGTGTTATTGTTCCTATTCACACTGCAAAGGAACAACCCGCGAGTGACAACTTGTGACACAGCAAAAGATTTTTCAATCAAAGACAAAAAAAATCGCATCAGATGCGATTTTTCTCGATATAGTCGTGCAGATAGGCGACCAGTTCGGGGGCATCGACGATGTGAATATCATCCAACAGCCCCACCACAAAGCGACCGATCGCCTGCGGGCCGGCCACCTCCGTATCGAGCACCCACCGTCCCTCGCCTGCCGGTCGCAGGTCACGCTCGGCCAAGGGGTACTCCTCGCAGAGCAGGTTGTAGGCCAACATCCCCAGCTCGAGCACCACGCGCATCCGCTTGCCGCCGTGCATACGAAAGGCGTCGATAAAGCCCTCTTCGTGCAGTTCGCTATGCTCCCACGCCTGCTCGGTCAGCTCGACCGAACCGATGCGCGAGGTCTTGAAGAGCTTGCAACGCCGATCCTTTAGATCGAGGCACCACACCTGCACATAGTTCGTCGTAAAGGCAAACGGCTCGACACGACGGTCGCTTACGCCCGAGCCGTGCGCCGCTTGGTAGGCGTGCAGGATCACCTGCCGCTGCTCCTCGATCGCCTCGATCAGACGGCGGATATTCGGGGCGTTCTTGCCGCGCACCACCGTATTGGCGAGGGTCTTGTTGTCATAGATGGCGTAGAGTTTCCGTTTGAGGTTCTGTTTCAGCAGGTTCGTATCGTCGATATTTTCGATCGCACTCTTCAGAATCACGGCCTCCTCCTCCGTAAAGTGGACGAGCTGCGAGATATCTTTGAAGTGGGGCGAGGCCTTGTCCAGACGGATGTAGTCGCCCGTCTTCTTGATCACGAAGCCCGCATCGCGGAAGGTGTCGATGTAGCGATAGATCGTACGCCGCGACATATCGAGCCGCTCGGCCAACTGATCGACCGTGTAGGTCGTGTTGGCCGTAAGGAGCTTCATCAGGCGAAGCAGGCGTTCGATTTTCGGCTGATCCATACTGCAAATTTAGCATTTAGCATTTAGAATTCAAAATTTGCGCGATCCGATCAGCAACAATTTCATCGACGATAGGCTCTACGGCCATCATCCTCTTTAGACTGGTAGCATATACAGAAAAGAAGACACAAAAAGGTAGCGAGCGCCACCAGAACCTCCCAAATCGAAACGAAAATAAGAATCAAATGGGCAATCAAACCAACAATAGTAAACATAGTGAAACTGTTTTTTAAGTTAGTACATCTTTTCACCACAAAGGAACGGCGGCAAAGTGACAACTTTTGATACAACAAAAAAAGTGACCCGATTTTTTTCGGATCACCCTATTTAATTTTGAATTCTAAATTGCCACTGGTGCGATAAATTCAGTAAGACAGCCGATATAACATTGAACTTGAATCAATTGCAGGTGTTTGTTGGTTTTATGATTTGAATCAAAATGTCATCCCGACGGAGCCGAAGGCGACGAGGGATCCTCCTTATTCCATTGAAAAGCAAGCGTGGACAGAGGAAGATTCCTCCGCTTGCCGCGTTCGGAATGACACGATGATTTTTTATCGCACCAGTAGTAATTCTAAATTTTGAATTTACTACTGTACGGCTTTCACCTTCTTCTCGATCTCCTCGACCGTATGGCGGAACTGCTTGTCTGTCTCGATCAGGTTCGATACCGCCTTGCAGGAGTGGAGAACCGTCGCGTGATTGCGGCCGCCGATCGCCACACCGATCGTTGTGAGCGGTGCTTTGGTGTGCTGCTTGGCCAGATACATCGCAATCTGTCGCGCTTGGGCGATCTCGCGCGTGCGCTCGCTCGAGTTGAAGCGGTCGGCGTCGATATTGAGGTGCGAGCAGACAACCTGAATGATCTGTTCGATCGTGATCTCCTTCTGATAGAGCTTCACATAGACCTTCAGGATCTCCTTCGCCAGCGAAGTCGTGATCTTGCGACCGAGGAACGAGGCGTTCGCCACGAGCGACGACAACGCACCCTCGATCTCGCGCACATTGGCCGAGATGTTGTCGGCCAAGTAGGCCACCACCTCCTCCGAGATCTGCGCACCGAGCTTTTGCGCCTTGGCGCGGATGATCTTCAGCTTCGTCTCGTAGTCGGGTGTCTGTAACGGCGCCGACAAGCCCCACTTAAAGCGGGTCAGGAGTCGCTGCTCGATGTCCTTCAGCTCTACGGGCGGCTTATCCGATGTAAGGATCAGCTGCTTGCCCGCCAGCTGCAGGTGGTTGAAGATGTTGAAGAAGGCGTTCTGCGTACCCGGCTTACCGGTCAGCTCCTGAATATCGTCGATAATCAGCACATCGATCATCTGATAGAAGTGGATGAAGTCGGGAATCTCGCCGTTCTTATAGGCCGTCTGGAACTGCGCCTGAAATTTGTTCATCGAGACATAGAGCACATATAGCTCCGGATGGCGTTGGCGCACCTCGTGGCCGATAGCCTGCACGATGTGGGTCTTGCCCAACCCCGAATCACCATATATATATAAGGGGTTGAAGGGGTTGTTACCGGGCGACACGGCAACCGACATACCGGCCGAACGGGCCAAGCGGTTGCACTCGCCCTCGATGAAGGTATCGAAGGTAAGACCGGCCGAGAGCTGCGGATCAATATTTAATCGGCGCGGAATGCCCGGAATTACAAAAGGATTTTTTATCTTTGTATCCGTAGGCGTACTGAAGCGCGGATTGGCCGTACTTTCGGCAGCAGTTGCCGTAGCCGATGCCGCGCGGGGCACGGCATAGCTCAACTGGGTCTGCTGTCCGTAGCACTGCAGAATGATCGGCCGCAGGAGCGAGAGGTAGTTCTTCTCGATCTGATTGACATAGCTCTCGTTCGGCACACGCAGACGGAGCTTCGTACCATCGAACGCGATGGGCACGATGGGGCGAAACCACTTCTCGAACTCTTCGTTCGAGGTCTCGGCCTTGATCCGATCGAGGCAGATTTGCCACATCTCGCTGTATGTCTGCGCGTTGTTTAACATTGGGGTCTTAATTCGTGTGTTTTGGTACGACAAAGGTGTGAATAATTTTGCAAAAAGATTTTCATTTTTCGGTTGCAAATGTTGTTTTTTTGTATATAGAGAAACAATGTTTTTTCGGGGCACATTTTTTAAGTCGCTGATATTGAATATTTGAATAATTATGCTTATATTTGCATATAAAATTAAAAGAACCTAAAACATTTTATTCATAAGAAAAACTAATAAGCTATGGCAAACGAATTGGATCAGCTGGTCCTGCAAAAAGCACAGCAATGGCTCGACGGAAATTACGACGCCGAGACGAAGGCCGAGGTACAACGCCTCATCGACGAAGACCACAAGGAGTTGGTCGAGAGTTTCTACAAAGACCTTGAATTCGGCACGGGTGGTCTGCGCGGCATTATGGGCGTGGGATCGAACCGTATGAATGTCTACACGGTCGGCATGGCGACACAAGGTTTGGCCAACTACCTGAAAAAAAACTTCGAAGGTGAGCAGATTCGCGTAGCGATCGGCCACGACAGCCGCAACAACTCGCGTAAGTTCGCCGAGCATGTGGCCGACATCTTCGCATCGAACGGCTTCACGGTATTCCTCTTTGATGCCCTCCGCCCCACCCCCGAGCTCAGCTTTGCGATTCGTGAGCTGAAGTGCCACTCGGGCGTTGTTGTCACCGCTTCGCACAACCCGAAGGAGTACAACGGCTACAAGGCCTACTGGACGGACGGTGCACAGGTGACCGAGCCGCACGATAAGAACATTATCGCCGAGGTGGGCAAGATCACCGATGTCGATCAGATCCTGACGGGCAAAAACCCCGAGAACATCACGCTGCTGGGCGAGGAGTTCGACGAGATCTACCTTAATAAGGTACACTCGCTCTCGCTCTCGCCCGAGTGCGTAGCGGCTCACCACGATATGAAGATCGTCTATACGCCGATTCACGGCTCGGGTGTCCGCCTCGTGCCCGCTTCGCTCAAGAAGTTCGGTTTCACGAATGTTTCGGTCGTAGCCGAGCAGGCCGTCATCGACGGTAACTTCCCGACGGTCGAGTCGCCCAACCCCGAGGAGCGCAAGACGATGATGAAGGCGATCGATCTGGCCGCCCGCGAGGGTGCCGATCTGGTACTGGCCACCGACCCCGACTCGGATCGTCTGGGTGTCGCACTGCGCAACAAGCAGGGTGAATATGTCCTCTTGAACGGTAACCAAACGCTCGCCCTCATCTTGAGCTATCAGCTCACGCGCTGGGCCGAGCTGGGCAAGTTGGACGGCAAGCAGTTCGTCGTGAAGACGATCGTGACGTCGCAGATGGCCAACGCCGTAGCGGCGCACTTCGGCGTAAAGTGCTACGACTGCTTGACGGGCTTTAAGTACATCGCCCGCATCATCCGCTCGAACGAGGGCAAGACGACCTACATCGGCGGCGGTGAGGAGTCGTTCGGCTATTTGGCCGGTGACTTCGTGCGCGACAAGGATGCCGTATCGGCCTGCTCGTTGGCTGCCGAGGCGGCTGCTTGGGCACTCGAGACGAAGGGACAGACCCTCTTCGAGTGGCTGCAGGATCTCTATGTACAGTATGGTTTCTACCGCGAGGGGCTCGTTTCGGTTGTCCGCAAGGGCAAGGAGGGTGCCGAGTTGATTCAGCAGATGATGGTCAACTTCCGCGAGAACCCGCCCAAGACGATCGTCGGTTCGCCCGTCGTGAAGATCAACGACTACCTGAAGAGCGAGACGCTCGATGTCGTTACGGGCGAGAAGACCGTAATCGAGGAGGACAAGAGCAATGTACTCCAGTGGTTCACCGAGGATGGTACGATCGTATCGGTGCGCCCGTCGGGTACCGAGCCGAAGATCAAGTTCTACTTCGGCGTGAAGGCTCCGTTAGCTTCGGTCGAGGAGTACGATGCAACGCTTGCCGCGCTCGATGGTAAGATCGAGGCGATCAAGGAGGATCTGAAACTGAACTAATCACACACTACACCAAAGGGGTGGCAACTCGTATGCGGGGTTGCCGCCCCTTTTTCAATCACAAAAACCGGCCTATGATGAGGAAACTACTTTCGCTTGCGCTCTTTGCAGTCGCAACACTCGGCTTTGCTGCCGCCCAAACGCCCGCCAAGCAACGCGCACTCGACCCTGCGCACCCGATCGAGCTTCGGGAGGGAGCCTTCTGCTACGACGGGGTCACTACCCCGCTTCACGCCCGTTCGATCCTGATCGACGGTTCGTTGAGCGATGCGGAGGCGGCCACCCTGCCGCATGTTTATCGCACCTTCCAAGCCGCCGCCGAGGCCTTTGTCGAGGGGACGGAGGAGGAGCCGATGCGGGTCTATTTGGCTCCGTGGGTCTATTGGATCGACGATCCGGATGATCCCTATATTCGCGGCTCGCGCGGCGAGTACCCCTTCGGGATGGTCATCAAGTGCCCGCATCTGCATCTGATCGGTCTGAACCCCGATCCGACGGCGGTTGTCTTGGCCTCACAGCGCGGACAGACACAAGGGGCGATCGGCAACTTCACGATGTTCGATTTTTGGGGTGACGGGCTGCGCTTCGAGAACCTCACGATGGGCAACTTCTGCAATGTCGATTTGGTATACAAGCTCAACCCTGCCTTGAGCCGACCGAAGCGTAAATCGGCCATCACGCAGGCGCATGTCGCCTACTGCCACGGCGACCGCATCGTAGCCGAGAATGTGCACTTTATCAGCCGCCTGAATATGAATCCGTTGAGCGGTGCCAAGCGCATTCTGTTCAACGGCTGTCACATGGAATCGACCGACGATGCGCTCTGCTCGACGGGTGTTTATCTGAACTGCACGCTCGATTTCTACGGCCAAAAACCCTTCTACAACTCGGATCGCGGCGGTGCGGTCTTCCTCGGATGCCGCTTCCGCGTCTGCCACGAGGTGCCGCGCCAATACTTCTGCAAGTCGCAGAATCAGCTGGCGATCATCAACAGCTCGTACACCGTCACGCAACCCTCGTATGCCGGTTGGACCCACACGCCCGCCGATTGGTTGCGCTGCTACCAGTACAATGTCAAGATGAACGGGCAACCATATATAATAGGTGCTGACAAGCCCTACAACACCGTTACGCTCGACCAACGCCCACTCTTGGCGGCCTATCTGCTCAAGGATGGCGGGCAGACCCACTACAACATCTACAACCTCCTCTGCGGCGAGGATGGTTGGGATCCGCTCGGACAACGGAAGCAGATCGAAGAGCTCGGTCGTCGCCACAAGCGCGACTATACGCAGATCGCCACCTGCCTTCAGATCGATCAGCGGCAGGCTGCGCTGCGCACGGGCGAGGGCTCGCTCGCGCTGACCGCCACCCTCTCGCGGCACGGGAACTACCCGCTCAACAACCGCCCGATCCATTGGCGCGTGGAGGCGGGGTATGAGCGATTCGTATTGCTCTCCTCCGAGCGCGGGCGAACCTGTACGGTGATGCCGGCCAACTACGAGGATGAGCCGCAGCACTTCACCCTCATCGCCTCGACCGACGAAGGGCATGAGGCGGCCGTCGAGCTGACCATCTACCCGAGCCTGCTCCCCCCGCCCGCCTTCACCGAGCAGCCCACGCTCCACCTTACCAACCGCGTGGCCGAGGTCGCCTACGCGCTCGATTTGGGTGCGCGTGCCGATCAATCGCTCGTGACATGGTATCGTGCCAAACGCAAGGACGGAAAGGATGCCGTACCGGTAGCCGTCACGCAGCAGGAGGAGCCGATGTTGCGCTATGCGCTGACACAAGACGATGTCGGCCACTATCTGATCGCCGGCATTCGGCCCAAACACCTGCGCTCCAATGCGGGCGAGGAGGTGCGCATCGCAACCACACGCCGCATCGGCAAGGGGGATGTAGCCTACACAAATACGCTCGATACCGACTTCGCGCACTTCCCGCCGATGAACCAGCCCAAGATTGCTGCCGGCTGGTGGACGGTCGATTGCATCAAGCCGGCCGATACGAAGGCTTACAACTGGCAACCCGATCCCGCACGCGCCGCTTGGCGTTATGGCGAGAGCATCAACGGTGCCGTTGGTTTGGGATTGTATCAGATTCAGAAGGGCGCACGCCTGCTCTATACGCCGACTGCCGAGCGCAAGGGCGATATGGAGATCACGCTCAACTGCGACCCCGCCAAGACGGCCGGTCAGGGATTCGGCAGCGCAACGGGGCAGTATATGGATCTCTACATCCAATTCGACACGAAGACACTGACGGGCTATGCGCTGCGCATCGAGCGCACCACAAAGCATAGCAACGCAGTCGATTTCAGCTTGGTACGCTACGACAAGGGGGTCGTAACGCCGCTCACCGAGCCGATCTCGTCGCCCTGCTTCCGCACCGACTGCACGATCCGCTTGCAGGCGATCGGCGACCAACTGACAGCGCATATCGAGAGCAAGACCATCCTGCCGCTCGAGACACGCCACCTGCCGCAGACGGTCGATCTCGCGGCGACCATCAAACCCCTCCCCTACGGCGGTACGGGCCTGCTCTACACCGGCTCCTGCGGCGAGAGCGCCGTCCTTCTGCACCGCCTGCAGGTCAGCTGGAGATAGCAACCGTACATTCACAGCGATCCACGACGATCCACCGCACCACCACTGCCCTATCACCACTGCCTCACCCCACTGCCCCACTGCCCCACTGCCCCACTGCCCCACTGCACCACTGCACCACTGCACCACCACCCCGCCGCGCACCCGCCCGACGGGGTGTTTTTGGACTCATCCGAACGACACCAAACAAAACAACCGAGGCATTTCTGCTTCGGTTGTCGTTCAGAAGGTGATCCCGCTGGGGCTCGAACCCAGGACCCCAACATTAAAAGTGTTGTGCTCTACCTGCTGAGCTACGAGATCAACGCCAAACTTGCCGGACGAATCCGATTTGGTGGTGCAAATGTAGCCAATATTTTTTGTTTTGCAAAACATCGCCCGAAAAATTCTTATTTCCGGCCGTTGTTTATCAGCCAAACCCTCTTTTGCTCCCCTCGCCCACGCTGCGGATGCACATCATAACAGAGGAATCGGCTCATCGAATTCGGATGCGGGCGACGACGATCTTATTTACGGCATATTGAGGCAGCTCTAATATGATGAAAAGTTTCTCAATGTCTTTTTCTCTTAATCGTATCATTTTGTTTTATTAAAAATAATAGCTAATGGTATGCCTAACATAAGCCATCCAATAGTCATTAAGAAAGTTTGCAAATTAAAAGAATCCGTTATCTTATCATTGTCTGCAATTAACCATATTGCCAATGCAATATAAAGCACTACATAAATTATTACTTGTGCATAAAAACTCCATCCCACTTTCTTTCTACGAGAAGAGGAATCTAAAGATTGTGTATTAGGAAGTTTGTTAATATTGATTCCATGTTGTATGCAAAACATACGAGCTATTTCCCAACCTTGGATTGGAATGTCTCGTTTTAATTTAGGGGATAACCCATAATGTCTAATATACCAACTAAACCAACTTTCTAACGCACCAACCACATTACCTTCCTGTTTTTGAATTTTTGACAACAATTCCGATTCTTGACTTATAGTCAAATCTATATCATATCCAAAAGGCGTTGGAAATTTCAAAGGAGCAGTATCGGTTGCATATATCGGTATGTTGCTCAAACTACAACATTCATTTTCTGCTGGATGCTTTATGCAAAAATATTGCACAAACTCATCTATCTCGATTGTAGTAATATGCCTATCCATAAGTCGCAACGCACGACTTAACTCTCCATAATTTTGCTCGCAAAATATAAGATATGCGTAATATCTTTCTAAACTATCGGATAAATGCCAATTTATATCCGATAACTTAAATTTCCAAATGCCGTTTTGAGCTAATAACGGAATCTTGAGATTCTTGTCTTGAAAAATAATGTATTGCTGATTCATAACAACCAAATAAGTTTATTGCCTTTGTCCCAAATGAAAGTAACTTCTGGGAAGGCAGCTTGTAATGAAGATTTGATTTTATTTCTTGAAGGAATCAATCGTTCACTCAAATACAAACATGATGCGCTAACACTATAATCTACATCTTTCTTATATCCATTAGTAGACATTATAGATGAAATGTATTTCTTAATATTCTGATTGGGTATAGATGTTATGTTATCAATACACTATTACTTCTTTTTCTTATTAGACATCATATCAGAGACTTTGGTCTTAACTTTCTCGATATCATCGCAAAACTCATTTAGCTGGTCAATAGCATTGAGCATACTATCTCCTGTTAAGGTATTTCGCCAACTCCCGCTTCAGCGAGCCTTTTCCGTAGCCCGTCCATTGCGCAAGGACGATGCCGTCGGGCGAGATCAGCGTATAGGCCGGTATGCCGCGCTGTTCGTAGCGGGCGAAGATGCCTGTCGTGCGTTTGCCGTCGTTCCAGTTATACCACGACATCCGATGCCGGGTCGAGGCGTTGCGCCACACCTCGTCGGTATCGGAGCTGATGCTGACGATCTGCAACCGACCCTTGTAGCATTCGGCGAGCTCCCCCATCTCGGGAATCGCCGCTACGCAGGGGCCGCAACCGCTGCTCCACAGGTCGATCAACAGATAGCTCCCCTTCAACTCCGCGAGGGTGTGTTTCGTCCCCGCAAGATCAAAAAGTTCACCGTCGATCATCGGCTCGCCCACCTTGACTCGTTCGATCGGATAGAGGTCGATATGGATTGCCTGCACCTTCGGGTCGCTCTTCCACTCCTCGTCGAGGCTGTGATAGAGTGCCTCTACCTCGGGGCGAAGAGGATGGTTCGCCTCCTCTCTCAACCAGCCGGCCAAAACACCCAACTGCTCGATCCAGATCGCATCGACAGGTTGCTGCTGCATACGGCGCAGACTGCACTCGTTGATCAGGCTCTTGAGCGAATCGGATCGCTGCTCCAAACGATCGAACTCGTCTTTGAGCTGCATCCGCTCCTCTTGGGATCGTTTTTTAGCTTGGGCGCGGATGCGGCGTTGCTCGATGTTGCAGCGTTGCACCTCCTCCCACAGCGCACGCGAAGCGTGGATATACCCCTGCGACGAGACGATCTCGGGGGCTTGTCCGCGCACCCGATAGGTATAGAACAGCGTGCCGTCCCCCTCGATACGGATGCGGTCACCGGCCGATGCCCACAGGTCGATACACATCATCGGGAATCGTTCATGGTCGGGGCAACCGATAAAGAGCTGCTCCTTTGCATCGCTCTCGGGACGGATCCGGAAAGAGAAACGGCCGTCGGCGAGCGTATCGGTTGCGATCGGTTCGCCATAGACTCCGTTCATACGGAAGAGGCGCACCACGACCCCATCTTCAACACGGCTTATTCGGCCATCAATTTCATACATTCCCTCCGGAACGCGGTGACACGCCACCGACAGCGTTGCGGTCACCAACAGCAAAAAGAGCTTTTTCATCGGATTCATTGGTTTCATTGGATTCGTTTAGGGTTTAGACGACAAAAGGCCGAAAAGGTTACATTCCTTCAGCCCTTATGCGAATCGGCAACGCACGCTTTAAGGGATCCAGCGCTGCTCCTCGACCTGATAGTGTGCCGTCAGGCGACGGCCGAGCTGGTAGAAGTAGTCCGAGAGGCGGTTGAGCCACTGACGAGCCGCAGGATCACCCCCCCAACGGTGGTCGGCACGCAGCGCAGCGCGTTCGGCGCGGCGGCAGACCGTGCGACAGATGTGGCAGGCCGAGATCGTTTTATGGCCGCCCGGAATCGTGAAGAAGCGGATCGGTTCCACCTCCGCCTGCATCGCATCGATGCGCTCCTCGAGCCACGCGATCGCGGCAGGATCGAGCGGCGATACCTTATCGCTCCCCTCCTCGCCGACAGCCAAGAGTGCCTCGACGGTCATCATCTGCGAGAGGATACGGTTCAGCTCCCCGACCCACGCCGAGGCCGAGGCATCTTCGCGCAGCAGATCGGCCAGCATCGCCGTAAAAGCCGAGAGTTCATCGACCGTTCCGTAGGCCTCGACGCGCTCGTCGGTCTTGAAGACACGCTCGCCGCCAATGAGCGAGGTCATCCCGCCGTCGCCCTTTTTCGTGTAGATTTTCATATCCGATAGTGTTGTTTCGGTAGGTTGTTGTCGGTAAAGAGAAGCACAAAACCGCGATTATCGACCGAGGTGCAGCTATGCTCCTCGATCAGTGTTTTGCAGAGTTGCGCCCGTTCGCGGCCGTGATAGGGGTCGATGAGCACAACCGTCCGCCCCTTTTCGGCCGCCTGTCGGACAATGGAGCAGGTTTGCGTTGCCGCCAACGCGGGGGTCAGCAGCAGCCAATCGGCCGCATCGCCGCATTGATCCAGCCGAAAGGTGGCGTAGCCGAGGTGCGCGGCGAGGTTTTGCAGCTGCACAGCACGACGGCGAGCCACACCTGCGGCACGCAACGCCTCGTAGAGTGCACGCTCGTCGGTCTGGAACGACCGTTTCATAAAGACCTGCCGCACGATCTGATAGACAAACGGCGAATGCACCCCGTGCCCGCGGAAATAGCGTGCACGCGCCATCCTCGAGGGGAGGGTCGTCAGGCCGAACAGACGGCGTTTGAGGGTGCGACCGTTGAGTTTCATTGTTGCGCTTTTACTTTTTCAGCAGACCGGCCAAGCGACCCGTCGAGAAGGCGATTTGGAGGTTGTAGCCACCCGTGTTGGCATCCAGATCGAGCACCTCGCCCGCAAAATAGAGCCCTTTGATCTTCAGCGACTCCATCGTGTAGGGGTTCACCTCGTCGCAGCGCACGCCACCGGCCGTTGTCACAGCATACTCGAAGGGGGCGTAGTCCGAAATGGGGAAGGTCAGCCCCTTGAGAGTCTTGATGAGGCGCGTGATCTGCTCCTCGGTCACCTTCGAGATGTAGTTCTTCGAGTGAACATCCAGCTCGCGTGCCAACGGCATCACCAGCGGTTTGGGCATCAGGCGGCGCATCAGCTCGGCAAAGAACTCGGTCGGTTCCATCGAGGCGATCTCGCGTGCGATACGATCGCGGAGGGTCTGCTCGTCAAGTGCCGGTTTGAGGTCGATCACCAGCTTCACGCGCTTCTCGTCGATCAGCGCATCGACCGCATCGCGGCTTACGCGCAGGGCCACAGCCCCCTCGATACCGCGCTCCGAGAAGCCGATCTCGCCGAACTCTTCGCGCACCACCTCGCCATCGACATAGAGCGTAGCGCGGATATTCTTCAAGAGCAACCCGTGGAGGTACTTCATCTGCGGATGGGTCGTCTTGAGCGGCGTAAGCGAGGGGCGCAACGGCTCGATCGTGTGGCCCAAATCGGCGGCGAACGAGTAACCGTCGCCCGTCGAACCCGTCGCAGGGTACGACACACCGCCCGTGCAGAGGATCACCTGTCCGCACTCCTCCTTGCGCTCGAAGCCGCGCTTGTTGCGGTAGCGTACGCCAAAGACCCTGTTGCCGAGGGTCAGGATCTCCGTCACGCGCGTTTCGTAGAGGATCTTCACCCCCGCCTCGACGCAATACTCCAAGAGGGCGTTGGCGATATCCCACGCCTTGCCACTATGGGGAAAGACGCGCTCGCCGCGCTCGATATCGAGCTTCACGCCCTGCCGCTCGAAGAAGCGGATCGTGGCGCGGTTGTTAAACTCCGAGAAGGCTTGGGTCAAAAATTCGCGGTTGGTGCGCACATGCTCCAAGAACTCCTCGGCGGGTCGCGCGTTGGTCACATTGCAACGCCCCTTGCCCGAGATACGCACCTTGCGTCCCGATTTCTCCATCTTTTCGAGGAGCAGCACACGCTTCCCCGTGCGGGCAGCCGTACCGGCCGCCATCAACCCCGCCGCGCCGGCACCGACGACGATCACATCATACGGTTCGCGCTCAGTCAAAACAGTTTGGTTCAGTTCTTCCATAATGGATGCGAAGATAGTAAAAAATTCAAAATTTAGAATTTAGAATTCAAAATTAGCTTTCAGCGATCAGCTGTCAGCTTTTAGAAAAACGGTAGATTCCTCCGCTTACCGCGTTCGGAATGACAATTTTGAATTTTGAATTTTGCATTTTGAATTACGCTTGTTCCTCTTCCAAATCGAAGGGTTGGAAACGGAAATCGCTCAACGCCTTCTCCTTCGAGAAGCAGAAGTAGGTCGCTTCGGCCGAGGTGCAGACCTCACCCTCGACCGAAAGGATCATTTCGAGGATCACAAACGAGCGTTTCTGCTCCTTGAGGTGGCAACGCAGCTCGAGCGTCGCCTTCTCGTCCGACGGAACGGGCTTGCGGTACTTCACATTGAGGTTGGTCGTCATAGCCGAGGTCTGCATCTTGCGACCGATCCACCAGCCGCCCAACTCGTCGAGCAGGGTCGATTGAATGCCGCCGTGCAGCGTGCCGAGCCACCCCTCGTAGTTCTTGTTGGGGTGCCAGAGGCAGACCACCTCGTCACCATCCTCCCAAAACTCCATCTTCAAACCGTAGGGGTTGGTCGGTGCACAAGCAAAGCAGTTGTAGCCCTCGGCAATGAGCGGGAGCCACGGATTTTTCATCTTCTTCATTGTCCTATTCCTTATTACTTTATGTTATTTTACTTCCAATTGCAGGGTCGCCTTCTTCAACCCCTTCGCCGTCACCTCAACCGTCACCGTACCCTGCTCCGTACCGCTCTGCACGAGGGCGGTCAGTTGGCCGCTGAAGAGCTTCATCGTCGGGCGGTGGAACAGTTCGAGCGAGGTGGGATCACCGTTGGCCATCGCGCGGAACGAACCTGCGCCCGACACCTTAACCGTCACGGCGCGGCTCTCGGTCGGCACGGGATTCCCCGCCTTATCGACCACGCTCACATTGATATAGGCCAGATCCTCGCCCGAGGCATCGAGCACCGTACGGTCGGCGGTGAGCTTCACGGCATAGGGCCTGCCGGCCGTTACAACCCGCTTCTCCTCGGCCGCCTTGCCCTCCTTGTCGTAGGCCACTACGCGCAGTTCGCCCGCCTCGTAGCGCACCTCATCCCACATCAGACGGTAACGCTCCCTATTCGAGTTCGTAGTCTTCGCCTTGCGCCCCATCGAACGGCCATTGAGGAAGAGCTCCGCCTCGGGGTAGGAGGTATAGACATAGACGGGGGTCACCTCGCCCTCACGCCCCTTCCAGTTCCAGTGCGGGAGGATGTGGAGGGTCGGTGCATCGGTGCGCCATACGCTGCGGTAGAGCCAGTAACGATCCTTCGGGATCGAGGCGAGGTCGATGATGCCGAACATCGAGGAGTGGTTCGGCCACGCATCGGTATCGTAGGGCGACGGCTCGCCGAGGTAGTCGAAGCCCGTCCAGACGAACTGCCCTACGAGCCACTCGAAGTCGTCGTTGGCGGCAAAATCCTCATCGGGGAGGTTCGACCACCAGCAGCACTCCGTATCGTAGGAGGAGGAGTGGTGGTCGTCGTGGATCGCCCCCTTCGCCGGCTCGGCGGGGAAGTGATAGACACCGCGCGAGCTGACCGTCGAGGTTGTCTCCGAACCCAGAACGAGGTTCTGCGGCAGCGTTTCGTAGGCACGCTCGTAGAAGTTTACGCGGTAGTTGAAGCCCGCAATATCGAGCTGCGCCGCAAAGCCGTTCTCCAAGACCGTCGGCAGCTGATCCATACCGCAGGTCACGGGGCGCGTCGGATCCTCGCGGTGGCAGATCGACTGCAACCACGCGGCCGTCTTGTAGCCACCCTCGGTCCACTGGGTCGGCACCTCGTTGCCGATCGACCACATCACCACCGACGGGTTGTTGCGGAAGTGGTGCAGCATCGTCACCATATCGCGCTCGGCCCACTCCGCAAAGAAGCGGTGGTAGCCGTTCTCGCACTTGGCCACATCCCACTCGTCGAAGGGCTCGACCATCACCATAAAGCCCATCTCGTCGCACAGCTCGACCAGCTCGTCGGCCGGCATATTGTGTGCCGTGCGGATCGCATCGCAGCCCATCTCCTTGAGCATCGTAAGCTGACGACGGATCGCCGCCCGATTCACCGCTGCCCCCAACGGCCCGAGGTCGTGGTGGAGGCAGACACCCTTGAATTTGCGCAGCTTGCCATTGAGGAAAAAGCCCTTATCGGCACGCAGTTCGACGGTGCGGATACCGAAGCGGGTCGTATAGCGGTCAATCACCGCATCCTCCTCGACGATTTCCGTCACGGCCGTATAGAGGTAGGGCGTTTCGGGTGACCAAAGGTGAGGACGATCCACCGTGAGATGCTGCTCGAGCGGCATTCCGTAGTACATTTTGCGCTTGTCACTCTTCACGGCGACCGCCTTGCCGTCGGCATCGTAGATCGTCGTGCGGAGCTGTACACGCTCCCCGTGCTCGACACCCGCCACCTTCGTCTGCAGCTTCACCGAGGCGTACGCCTCACCCACATAGGGGGTCGTGAGGTAGGTACCCCACACGGGAATATGGTGTTTCGGGAGGGTCAGCTGGCGTACCTTGCGATAAAGGCCTGCGCCCGGATACCAACGCGACGACTGTTCGCGGTTCTCGAGCTGCACCGCCAAGCGGTTCTCGCCCTCGACCGCCGCATCGGTCACATCGCACCAAAAGGCGTTGTAGCCGTAGGGCCAAAAGCAGACCTCACGGTCGTTCAGGAAGACCCGCGCCTCGCTCATCGCTCCATCGAAGAGGAGCACCGTACGCGCACTGTCGGCCTTCGAGATCTCGATCGTCGTGCGGTAGGCACCCTCTCCCATATAGGGCAGACCGCCCGTGCGGCCGGTCTTGGCCGTAGCGGTCGTCTCGAGGTTCTGCACGACGGTCACCACCTGCAGATCGTGCTCGCGCGAGAAGGGGCCGTAGATCGCCCAGTCGTGCGGCACCGAGACCGCCTGCCACCCCTCGGTGGCATCGAGGGCGTGATCACGGCGGAACTCCCACTTTTTCAGCTCCTTTTCAGTACGAGTCGGCTCGGCCGAGAGCGTGGTTGTCAGCATAGCGACAACCAATGTCAATAAAGTTCGGATAGGATGCTTCATTGTATCTGTCAATTTTGATTTTTTAATTCTTCATTTTTAATTCGTCAAATACAGCAAGTATTTGACTACACATCTCCTCCCACGAGAAGCGTTCTCGTTCGACGAGGCAGTTTTGATGGAATCGCTCCGGCGTATCGCCCTCCCAGATGCGTTCGATCGCCTCGGCGATCGCGTGCGGCTCGGGTTGGCAGAGGTACCCCACCCGACCGTCGGGAACGATCTCCGCGAGGCCGCCCACATCGGTCACGACCATCGGCGTGGCGAACTGGTAGGCGATCTGCGTCACGCCGCTCTGCGTAGCCGTGCGGTAGGGCAAGACGACAAAGTCGGCCGCCGAGAAGTAGTTGCAGACCTCCTCATCGGGAATGAAGCGGTCGTGCAGGATCACCTCCTCCTGCAGTCCCAGCTCTTCGATGAGGCGCAGATAAGGTTCACGGGCGGTGTAGAACTCCCCCGCCACGATCAGCTTGCGCCCCTCGGTTTTGCCAGCACGGAGCAGTTCGCCCCACCCCTTCAGCAGCAGATCCAGCCCCTTGTAGTCGCGGATCAGGCCAAAGAAGAGGGCGTAGCGTTGCGCAGGGTCGATATGCAGCCGACGACACGCCTCCGTGCGGTCGATTCGTTCGCCGAAATTCTCGAAACGCGGATGGGGCGAAAATCGCGCCGGCGCATCGGTATAGGCACGCAGTTGGCGACCCACCTCGTCGGACATATAGACGAAACCATCGACCGAGCGCAGGAAGTAGCGGTTGAAAGGGCGGTCGATCAGGTGGTGTTCGTGCGGTTCGACATTGTCGATCTGACACAGCACCTTCGTATGGCCGTTACGGCGTGCCAAGCGGGCGATCGTTCCGAAACAGGGGGCCATAAAGGGGGTCCAGTACTTCAGCAGGATAAAGTCGGGCCGTGCCTTGCAGAGCTGCCGCCCTACGCGCCACCAATTCAGCGGGTTACAGGTATTCACGGCACGACGAATCCGAAGATCGGCCGGCGGCGGGGTTGTGACGGTCTGGCTCTTGCCCGGGAACAAAAGCGAGGGGTATTGCAGCGTAAAGGTGCACAGATCGACCTCGTGACCGCGCTGCTGATAGACACGCGCCATCGTCTGCATAATCGACGCCAAACCACCGCGATAGGGGTGCGCCGGACCTAAAATCGTCAGTTTCATGTCATCAAAGGTAGTGAAAGTCGAGCGCAATGCCAAAAATTTGGCGGAGAAAAAACGTAACGGCTGCGCACGCAGGCGTGCGGGAGTTGCGGCGGCTTAGTCGCTTCGCTCCTTGGGTGGAGCTAATGACCGTTGTGTTTTTTCGACGACAAAAAAAGGTCGTGGCATTGCCGAGACACAGCCTACCTAAACCGAGCGGCGGGTGGCGGAAGCCTACCCGAAGCGAAGGTAAAGGTAGTGAAAAGCGCGTAAGCGCAATTCAAAATTTAGAATGCAAAATTCAAAATGATTTTTACCTACTTCGCAGTATTCCTAAATCTCCCAGTCTTCCCAGCTCCCCCAAAAGCCTCTCCTACTTCCAACGCAGGGCGGCACGCACGCAGGGGTGCTCCTCGGTCGAGATCTCGAACTGGTGCACGCCGTCGATCTCTTCGTGGGCGATACGCAGGCGGTCGCCCAAGCGGCTCTCGTGCAGGAAGTGCACATCGAGGCGGAAGGGACGATCCTCGGCGATCGCCTCGATGGGCAGGCGGTCGAAGATCAGCTCAAGGTAGCGGATCGTGTTGAAGTGGCGGTTGAAGTCGATGTCGCTGTAGCGCACCGTGTGGGTATCGAACGCCTCCGAAGCGACCCCGCGCAGACGGCAGGGATCGGCGCACGGAGCGGGATCATCGACGATATACAGCGCGTGGAAATCGGCCGTGTGGGTCAGATCGACCGACTTACGGCTCTTGATATCGAGCATCGCCCACTGCGAGGTCATCGTAGCGAACTGTTTGCCCTCCTCGTCGTAGATGCGGAAGTTACGGGTCGAAAGCAGGCGATTGAAGCCGCTGATCCATGTCTCGATGCGGTAGTCGGAGTACTGCTTGGGGCGAAAATCAACCTCGATCGCCATACGACCCAAGACCCATGTCAGGTCGTCGGCCTCCATATCGACATAGTCAAAGCCCTTGGCGTGGGCATCGGCGCCGGCCGCATTCAGTGCCGACATAATCAGTTCGGGCGACTTCAGCCGCGAAGTGAAATCGAGCGACTGCGGGGCCACATGGTAGGTAAAGTATGCTTTTTCTGCCATTGTAGTTCGATTGTTTAACTTCGCAAAGATACTCAAAATTCTTTATTTTTGGAAGAAATGACAGGTCATAAATGAAAAATTATCGAAAAACAATAAATTTAGGTTGTTTTTCAAGATTTTTCACTATCTTTGTGCCAAACATTGCACGATAAGCGTATGAATCGAAAGAGTTATTTGCGCCGATTGTTGGTGATCTATGTCGCCTTCTTCGGCATTCTGATCACCAGCTTTGCCGTCGAGGTGATCCCGAGTTTCACGCAGGGACTGAAGGAGGGCACCGAGTTGGGTACGGAGCTTTCGGAGGTCTATGATGCCCCCGAACCCCGCTCGATCTATATGTTGTGGAATATCCCCATCCGTCGCTCCGAGTCGATCACGATCTGCGACCAGAACCCCGAGCGCGAGGTAACCGGTCTGCTCTCCAACCTCACGCTGCAGGTCGAGGAGCCGGCCGCGAGCCACCGCTCGGCGATGCAGCTCGCCTTTGCCGCGATCGGTAACTCGCCGTGGATCTACGCGCTAATGATCCTCTCGGCGCTCACCTATCCGGTGATCGTCGTGCTGATGTTCCTCATCATCCGCTCGGTACGCCGTTCGCTCCGCGAAGACAAACCGCTCGAGAACTGCAACGCGCTGCTGTTGCGTGCAATCGCCCTGCTGACGATCCTCGGCGAGGTGTTCGACAGCGTCGGGATGTGGATGATGACCCACCGCGCCGCCGAGGTCTTGGGTGCGACGGCCTACGAGGTCGATACGACCTTCCGCCTCAACTTCGGGATGCTCGTCTTGGGAGTGCTGCTGCTCTTCACGGCCGAGGTCTTCAAGATCGGACACGACTTGAGCGAAGAACAACGATTAACCATCTAACACTACAAATACTATGAATATCAATATTTTAACGGGGGGGGGTGAGCGATGGCGATAATTATCAATATCGATGTCATGATGGCCAAACGCAAGATGCAGCTTGGCACCTTGGCCGAGCGGGTGCAGATCACGCCCGCCAATCTCTCTATTTTGAAGAACGGCAAGGCGAAGGCGATCCGCTTCTCGACCCTCGAGGCGATCTGCCGCGAATTGGATTGTCAGCCCGGCGATATCATCGAGTACCGACCGGAGGAGGAAGAGTAATTCAAAATTTAGAATTCAAAATGCAAAATTGGGGCTGCGCGATTTAATTACAGAACTTGCAAAACTCCCGGCACCACCGGTTAAAAAGCTAAAAAGAACTAAACACTTTAATACATTTTAGGTTATGAGAAAATTCACTTTATGGATCGTTGCCGTGCTGGCTGCAGTCAGCGCGACAGCGCAGGGGCTCAACCCGATGTCCCCGATGCCCGAGGACCCTGCCGTGCGTAAGGGCACGCTCGAGAACGGAATGGCGTACTACATCCGCCACAACGAGAAGCCGAAGAGTCAGGCCGACTTCTACATCCTGCACCATGTCGGTGCCATTCAGGAGGAGGATTCGCAGCAGGGCTTGGCGCACTTCTTGGAGCATATGGCCTTCAACGGCACGAAGAACCTCCCGGGCAAGCAGGTGATCGAGTACCTTGAGACGATCGGTGTAAAGTTCGGTGCCAACCTGAACGCCTACACCTCGTGGGACGAGACCTGCTACAACATCTCGAGCGTACCGACCACGCGCGAGGGCATCATCGACTCGGCGATGCTCATTCTGCACGACTGGTCGCACTTCATCGCCCTGCAGCCCAAAGAGATCGACTCGGAGCGCGGTGTGATCAAGGAGGAGTTGCGTACGCGCGACGGTGCTCCGCTGCGTGCACAGATGAAGATGATCGAGGCCATCGGTAAGGATACGCGCTACGCCGAGCGCAACCTGATCGGTTACCTCGACGGGCTGGAGAGCTTCAAGTACAGCGATTTGGAGGATTTCTATCAGAAGTGGTATCGTCCCGAGTATCAGGCAATCGTCATCGTCGGTGATGTGGATGTCGATCAGATCGAGGCGAAGCTCAAGAAGCTGATGAGCGACATCCCCGCTTCGCCGGCCGATGCCGTACAGAAGGAGACGATCGTCGTGCCCGACAACGAGGAGCCGATCATCTCGATCTTCACCGATCCCGAGATGACCTCGTCGCAGGTGCAGCTCTTCATCAAGCGTCCCGCCCTGCCGAAGGAGATGAACAACACGGTCTATGCCGAGATGATGTCGCTCATCGACTCGTATATGGGTTCGATGGCCAACGCCCGTCTGGAGGAGATCTCGATGAAGCCCGATGCTCCGTTCGTGGGTGCCGGTATGCGGAACGGCGGCTTGGGCATCATCCCGACACTGCAGAACTCGATCTTTATGGCCGCGACACAAGACGGCAAGATCGCTACCGGTTTGGAGGCACTCCTGACCGAGATGGAGAAGATTCGCCGCTTCGGTTTCACGCTGGGTGAGTTCGAGCGTGCACAGAACGACCTGCTGCGCTCGTGCGAGCGTCAGTACGCCAACCGCAACGACAACACGAACGGTTACTATGTACGCCGCTACCTCTCGGCCTTCCGCGAGAACACGGCGATCCCCGATCCGAAGAGCGAGTGGGAGATCGACAGCATGCTCATCAAGTCGATCAATGTCGAGGTGATCAATCAGGTTGCCAAGCAGTATCTGACGGATCAGAACCAAGTCTATATCATCAACGCTCCCGAGAAGGAGGGTGTTGCGGTTCCGACCGCCGAGGAGGTGCTGGCCATCCGCAAGAAGGTGATGGAGTCGGAGGTCGAGGCCTACAAGGATAACATCGTGAAGGAGCCGCTGATCGCCGAGGAGGTCGTTTTGAAGGGTTCGCCCGTGAAGAAGGCGGCAACGAACGAGGCCTACGGCACGACGGAGTGGACGCTCAAGAACGGCATCAAGGTCGTGGTGAAGCCGACGACCTTCAAGGCCGACGAGATTCGTCTTTTTGCGAAGGCTTACGGTGGTCTTTCGATCCTCTCCGACGATGAGATCCTCTACGGCGAGTTGATGCCCATCATCAACCAGATGTCGGGCGTGGGTAAGTTCTCGCGCATCGACCTGCAGAAGCAGCTCTCGGGCGTAATGGCCGGCGTGCAGCCCTCGGTGGACGAGTATATCAGCCAGCTGGGCGGTTCGTGCTCGCCGAAGGATCTCGAAACGATGTTGCAGCTGCTCTATCTGAACTTCACGCAGCCCCGCTTCAACGAGGATGACTACAATACGGTGATGACGATGCTCGGCACCCAGTTCGAGAATATCGAGAAGAACCCCGACTACCAGATGGAGAAGCGTTATTTGGAGATCGTCTATGGCAACAACCCGCGTCGCAGTATGATCTCGAAGGAGCAGCTCTCGAAGATGGAGTTCGCAAAGGTGGCTCCGATCTACAAGAAGCTCTTCCCCGACGGCAACAGTTTCACCTTCTTCTTCGTCGGCAATGTCGATTTGGAGGTACTCAAGCCGCTCGTTGAGAAGTACATCGGTTCGCTGCCCGTATCGAAGAAGCCGATGAAGGCGATCGACGACAAGTGCGACTATGTAACGGGGCAGGTCGATGAGGCGTTCCGTGTCGAGATGCAGCAGCCGAAGGTTTCGGTGCGCTACCTGTTCTCGGGCGAGATGCCCTTCACGATGGAGAACCGCATCGCCTTCACCTTCCTCACGCAGGCGCTCAACTCGCGCTATTTGATCTCGATCCGCGAGGAGAAGGGCGGCACCTACGGCGTGCATGTAAGCGGCTCGACGGGCTTTGTGCCGAAGCCGACCTACGAGTTGGAGATCCAGTTCGACACGAACGAGGAGATGGCCGACGAGCTGTGCGAGATCATCATGAAGGAGATCCAAACGATCGCCAACGAGGGTCCCAAGACGGAGGATATCGAGAAGACGCGCGAGTTCTTGCTGAAGAGCTGGAAGAGCAGCTTGGAGCAGAACAACAGCTGGATGAACTATGTTTCGACGCTCTACAGCGCATCGGCTTTGGACTATCTGGCCGACTACGAGCAGGCCGTGAAGAACCTCAAGAACGAGGATGTTCAGGCACTGATGAAGAAGATCTTGGCCGACGGCAACATGACGAAGGTTATGATGCGCCCCGAGGCTGCAAAGGCCGAGTAGGGTTCACCTGCCTACACAACGACACAAAACGCATCCGAAATGTCGGGTGCGTTTTGTGTCGTTTAAATAAAAATACCTAATTGTAAGGATAGCGATTGTCGGCAGGATTTTGTATCTTTGCACAATTTAATCCCTTTAATCTCTACACAGAGCAACTATGCGTCTTTCCGAGCTAAAAACGGGTGAATCGGCCACCATTCTGAAGGTCACCGGCCACGGCGGTTTCCGTCGCCGCATCGTCGAGATGGGTTTCGTGCGCGGTCGGCGGGTCGAGGTGGTGCTCAACGCCCCCTTGAAGGATCCGATCGACTACCGCATTATGGACTACGAGGTGTCGCTCCGCCGCAGCGAGGCCGATTTGGTGACGGTGCTGACCGAGGCCGAGGCCGAAGAGCTGCTGCGCAGTGAGGCCGCCACGGCACCCGTCTATGCCGAGGAGGTACCCATGCGGACGATCGACGAGGTCGTAACGCGCCGTCGGCAGACGATCAGCGTGGCACTCGTCGGCAACCCCAACAGCGGTAAAACCTCGCTCTTCAACGCCATTTCGGGCGGGCACGAGCATGTGGGCAACTACAGCGGCGTGACGGTCGGTGCGAAGTGCGGCGTGCGATACTATCGCGGCTACCGCTTCGAGGTGACCGATCTGCCGGGTACCTACGCCCTCTCGGCCTACACGCCCGAGGAGCAGTATGTCCGCGCCCACATCGTCGGCGAGATGCCCGATGTGGTGATCAATGCGGTGGTCGCCTCGAACCTCGAGCGCAACCTCTATCTCACGACCGAACTGATCGACATCAACCCGCGCATGGTCGTCGCACTGAATATGTACGACGAGTTGCAGGCGAGCGGTGCACGGCTCGACTACGATGCACTGGGGCGTATGTTGGGTATTCCGATGGTACCCGTCGAGGCACGCAACCGCAAGGGCATCGAGGAGTTGTTGGACACGGTGATCGCCGTCTATGAGGGGCGCGACGACCGCGTGCGCCACATCCATATTCAGCAGGGTGCGGTGATCGAGGAGGGGTTGCAGCAGCTCAACGCCGACCTCTCGGCACACCGCGACGAGCTGAAGAACATCTTTCCGCCGCGCTACTACGCGATGAAACTGCTCGAGCGCGACCGTCAGATCGAGCAGCTGCTCGCCGGCCACCCCCGCTACAACCACTGGTGCGCGGTGCGTGACCGCGAGGTGCGCCGCATCGAGGAGGCACTCGGCGAAGATGTCGAAACGGCACTTACGAACCAAAAATATGGATTCATCTCGGGCGCACTGAAGGAGACCTTCACCGCCGGTCGGCGCGAGGAGCACTCCGCCACGCAGCTCATCGACACCTTCGTCACGCACAAGCTGTTCGGCTTCCCGATCTTCTTCCTCTTGATGGGGTTGATGTTTTGGTGCACCTTCTCGCTCGGAGCCTACCCGCAGGAGTGGATCGACACGCTGGTAGGTTGGATCGGCAGCGCGGTCGATCGCTGGATGCCCGACGGGGTGTTGCGCGATCTACTGTCGGAGGGGATCATCGGCGGCGTGGGTTCGGTGATCGTCTTCCTGCCCAACATCATGATCCTCTACCTCTTCATCTCGTTTATGGAGGACTCGGGCTACTTGGCACGCGCCGCCTTCATCATGGACCGCGTGATGCACAAGGTCGGCCTGCACGGTAAATCGTTTATTCCGCTCGTGATGGGCTTCGGGTGCAATGTGCCTGCGATTATGGCCTGCCGCACGATCGAAAGCCGTTCAAGCCGTCTGATTACAATCCTGATCACCCCCTTTATGTCGTGCAGCGCACGCCTGCCGGTCTTTATTCTGTTGGCCGGTGCCTTCTTCCCTGCGCACGCAGGGTTGGTGCTGATGGGGTTGTATCTCTTCGGCGTGGCGATGGCTGTGCTGACGGCGCGACTGATGCGCAAATTCTTCTATCCGGTCGATGAAACCCCCTTCGTGATGGAACTGCCACCCTACCGTATGCCGACTTGGAAAACCACCCTCTCGCACATGTGGGATAAGTGTGCGCAGTACCTGAAGAAGATGGGCGGTATGATCCTCATCGCCTCGATCATCGTTTGGTTTTTGAGCTACTACCCGCGTAGCGAGAATCAGAATCTGCCGGTTGAGAACCACTACGAGAACTCCTACCTCGGCCGTATCGGCAAGGCGTGCGAGCCGATCTTTGCACCGCTCGGTTTGGAGTGGAAAGCGAGTGTTTCATTGCTCTCGGGCGTGGCGGCCAAGGAGATCATCGTCAGCACGATCGGCGTGCTGTATGCCGTCGATGAGGCCGATTCGGACGAGGGTTCGGTGTCGCTCAAACGAAAGTTGGTGGCCAGCGGCGACTACACGACCGCCTCGGCGCTCGGGCTGATGGTCTTCATCCTCCTATATCTGCCCTGCATCGCCACGATCGCCGCGATCCGCTCCGAGCTGGGTTGGCGGTGGGCGATCGGCGCCCTCTGCTACAACACGGCGCTGGCGTGGGTCGTTGCGTGGGGAGTTTATCAGCTGACCAACCTCTTTATTTAACAGCAGAACAGCGTATGAATTGGCAGGAGTGGATCGTTTGGGCAATCTTTGCCGTCGCAGTGGTCGCCGTGTGGCGTTGGGTGTGGCGCACCTTTTTGTGCCGGTCGCGCCGTTGCGAGGAGTGCCGTCACGGCCACTGCGGCGTCCGCGACAAGGAGTGGGACGAAGCGCATCGCAAGCTGAACCAAAAAGAGGACAGTCACCAATCACGAACCTAAATTCTTATTGAGATGAAACCGTTTATTGCGCTCTGTTGCGGCCTGTTGCTGGTCGCCTGCGGTGGCCGGAACGCCGCATCGGTCGATCCGTCGAAACCAATCCAATGCCACCTCGCGGGCGAGGTGATCGACCGCCCCGAGTCGGAAGTGTTGGAGCTGTACATCCATATCGACGGCGAGGCGGCCATCAGCTCGCGCCCGATCGCCGAGATCGAGATTCGGGACGGACGCTTTGCCTACGATCTCTCGCTCGACGAGGCCGATTACTGCACGCTCTCATTCGCCGAGGAGAAGCGGCGCGGCGCATGGTTCCCGATCCGATTTATCGCCGACGGCGACACGGTGCGCCTGACACTCTACCCCGAGGGGCGCGAAGGCGAGCACCACATCGAGGGGAGCGGCGCAACAGCCGAATTTCAAGCCTACAAGGCGCAGTTAGGCGCATTGAACAATCAATTCAATCGCCAATGCGACTCGTTGGAGGCGTGCGGTCAATACTACACCGCTCGCTACACGGCATTGATCGAGCAGATCGAGGCGGCCAAGCGCGGGGGCGAGGAGTTGAACGCGTTAATCAAAGAGGTGCAGGCGATGAGCCACGAGGAGAAGATGACCCCCGCCGCACGCGCACTTCGTGCCGACTACGAGGCCGTGCGCAAGGCTACGCTCCTCGAGATACTGGATGCCGACCCGACCATTGCCCGCTATGCACTGATGGCCGAGCAGATGCAGTATCGTCTGCCCGACAGCGAGGTGCTCGATCTCTACTACCGCCGCTATGCCGATGCGTTGTCGGGACAATACCTCGCGGCCTATTGTCGTCGTCAGTTGAGCGGTCTGCAGTTGCAGGTCGGCTCGACCTATATTGATTTCGAGGCGCCCGATCCGGAGGGGACGATGCACCGTTTCTCAGAGCTGATCGCAGGGTCGAAGATCTCGATGCTCGATCTGTGGGCCTCGTGGTGCGGCCCGTGCCGTCGCGCCTCGATGGAGATGATTCCGCTCTACGAGCAGTACCGCGACCGCGGCTTTACGGTGGTCGGCGTGGCACGCGAGGCGGAGAATCTGAAGGCACTGAATCGCGCGATCGAACAGGACAACTATCCGTGGCCGCAGCTCGTCGAGCTGGACGACCGCATCCACCTTTGGTCGCAGTACGGTTGCGGCAATGCGGCCGGTCGTCGTCTGCTGATCAACGCCGAGGGGGTGATTTTAGCAATCGACCCGACGACCGAAGAGCTGACGGCCGAGGTTGAAAAAGCGTGCAGATAGCCTATGACGGGGGTTGTTTGGATCTTGGTCTGCTGGTTGATCGGGCAGGGAGTCAGTCTGCTGATCGACGGCTATGTGTCGGGGAATATCGTCGGGATGTTGCTCCTCTTTGTGCTGCTGATGCTGCGCGTGGCGAAGGCCGACGATGTGCGACCGGTGGCAAAGTTCCTCTTGGGGACGATGGCCTTGTTCTTTGTCCCCTACGGTGTGGGGCTGATCGAGTCGTACCGCGTGATCTTGGACAACCTGTGGGCGATCATCACGGCAGCCGTGCTCTCGACGGTCGTCGTGCTCTTGGTCACGGGTCACACCTTTGAGTGGGTAAACCGCCTCTTGGGGCGCAAATCAACAAAAAAACGATAGACCTATGGCAGCTATACTCTCTTCGGATCTCTTTCTGCTGACACTCACCTGCCTCTTGTTCGTGGCAGCCGGTGCGCTCTATCGCCGCACGCACTTTGCGCTGCTACACCCCGTGCTGCTGACCTTCGTGGCGATGATCGTCTATCTGAAACTTACAGAGATCCCCTACGCGCAGTATAAGGAGGCAACCTCCGTACTCGAATTTCTGTTGGGTATGTCGGTCGTGTCGCTCGGCTATCTGCTCTACGAGCAGGTCGAACGGCTGGGAAAGAACCTCCTGCCGATCCTCGTCTCGACCCTTACGGGGTGCGTGGCGGGGGTCTTGAGTGTGGTCTATATCGCCAAACTCTTTGGGGCGGATCGCGTGATTTTGAACTCGATCGCCACCAAATCGGTCACCGTGCCGATTGCTGTCGCCATTTCGGAACCACTGGGCGGCATTGTGTCGGTTACATCGGTCGTGGTCTTCTGCGTGGGGATCTTCGGGTCGCTCTTTGGGGTCGGCATCCTGCGTCGGGGCGGCGTGCGTACCCCCGAGGCGTTGGGCTTCGCGCTCGGCTCGGCCTCACACGGCATCGGGACAGCTCGTGCCATCGAGGTTGGTGCCGTCGAGGGGGCTTTGAGCGGTCTGGCGATGGCACTGATGGGGGTCGCCACGGCCCTTCTAACGCCGCTTATGGAGCGGTATCTCTATTAAATTACGCCTATTCGACCGCTTTTCTACGACGAAAAGTGGTCGTTTTGTTTTCAATTGTCTGCAAGAAGATGTACCTTTGTGGGCGTAAACAGCGATTCACACACAAACAGATTCGATAAAAGGTTAGTTATTATGGAGTGGTTACAATCCCTCTTCTTTGGTCAGAGCATCGCACAGGCGGTGTTCGTGATTGCGTTGGTCATCACGCTCGGCATCACGCTCGGCAAGGTGAAGATCAAAGGCATCTCGCTCGGCGTGACATGGGTACTCTTCGTGGGTATCGCCATGAGCCACTTCGGAATGACGATCAACAGCGAAATCCGCCACTTTGCGCAGGAGTTCGGTCTGATTCTCTTCGTCTTCTCGATCGGTTTGCAGGTCGGCCCGAGCATCTTCTCTTCGTTCAAACACGGCGGACTGCAACTCGTCGGATGTGCGACGGCCATCGTACTATTGGGTGTACTGACAGCGGGTGTGATCCACTTCGTAACGGGCGTGCCGATCACGACGATGGTCGGTATCCTCTCGGGTGCCGTGACGAACACCCCGGGTCTGGGTGCAGCACAGCAGGCCTATGTCGATTCGACCGGCATCCAAGACCCCACAATCGCGTTGGGTTACGCCGTCGCCTATCCGTTGGGCGTGGTGGGTATCATCCTCTCGCTCATCGCCTTCCGTTTCCTGTTCCGCATCAACTTCAAGCGCGAGGACGAGGCACTGGCCGCCCTCTCGCAGGAGCATAAAATGGCCGAGCGTTTCTCGGTCGAGTTTACGAACCAACTCCTCAACGGCCGCACGGTGGAGTATATCCGCGACTTGGTGAACCGCCAGTTCGTCATCTCGCGCGTGTTGCACCCCAACGGCGAGCTGACGATGGCCGACGGTACGACCCGCCTCAACGAGGGCGACAAGGTGCGCATCATCTGCCAAGCCGAGGATCGTGAGGCGGTGACCGCCTTCTTCGGCCACGAGGTCGAGATGAGCGATGAGGAGTGGGGCAACAACACCCCCAATGCCACGCTCATCTCGCGCCGCATCCTGATCACAAAGCCCGAGATCAACGGCAAGAAGTTCTCCGACCTGCGCCTCCGCACGAAGTACGGCATCACGCTCACGCGTGTCAATCGCGCCGGTGTCGATTTGCTCCCCTATCAGGGGTTGGAGCTGCAGGTGGGTGACCGCGTGATGGTGGTCGGTACGGAGAAGTCGGTGGCGAAGGTGGCCGATGTGCTCGGCAACTCGCTCAAGAAGCTCGACCACCCGCACCTCGTGACCCTCTTTGTCGGCATCGCACTCGGCGTGTTGCTCGGTTCGATCCCCTTTATGAATGTTCCGCAGCCCGTGAAGCTCGGTTTGGCCGGTGGTCCGCTGATCGTAGCAATTCTGATCGGCCGCTTCGGCACACACTTCGGCCTTGTGACCTATACGACGATGAGTGCCAACCTGATGCTGCGCGAGATGGGTATCGCCCTCTTCTTGGCCTGTGTCGGACTGGGTGCCGGCGAGGGGTTTGTCGATGCCATCGCAGGGGGCGGTTATCGCTGGATCGGCTACGGTGCCATTATCACCGTGCTGCCGCTCCTCATCGTCGGTACCTTCGCCCGCGTGGTGTTGAAGATGAACTACTATACGCTGATGGGTATGTTGTCGGGTGCGATGACTGATCCGCCGGCACTGGCCTATGCCAGCTCGACGGCCGGCAACGATATGCCCGCCGTAGGCTACTCGACGGTCTATCCCGTCGTGATGTTCCTGCGCGTGGTGACGGCACAGATCTTTATCCTCTTTGCTTTATAACACGACCAAACAGATGAACAATCCGTTGCGTTGCCCCCTCACTTGGCGGGCATTGATCACGATCTTGCTGCTCGGATGCGCCGTAGCGTGCCGTTCGACCGCTTCGGACGAGCAGGCCGTTTTGCAGACGGTCGGCAATCCGTTTCTGCCGCTTTGGGAGCATATCCCCGACGGCGAGCCCTACCTCTTCGAGGACCCCGACAACGCCGGAAAGTCTCGTCTTTACCTCTACGGTTCGCACGACAGCCGCAGGGACAGCTACTGTGGGCGTGAGTTGGTACTGTGGTCGGCTCCGGCAGAGGATCTGCACCACTGGCGATACGACGGCGAAATTTTGCGGGTCGATCGTGGCCGTCAGGGCGAACTGCTCCACCCCGAGGGGTTGGCCGACATCCTCTATGCACCCGATGTGGCAGAGGTAACGGCACCCGACGGTAGCAAGACCTACTACCTCTACCCCAACGATCAGGCCGATGGTCGGCAGTCGCTCGTCGCCAAATCTTCGCGTCCGGACGGCCCGTTCGAGATCTGTAATTGGAGCACGGAGCAGGCCGATCGCACCGAGGGCATTTTGAACTTCGATCCTGCGGTCTTTGTCGATGACGACGGGCGGGTCTATGGCTATTGGGGCTTCAAACGCTCCTATGCGGCCGAGCTGGATCCTGCGACGATGGCGACGCTGAAAGCGGGCTGTGAGATCATCGAAGATGTGGTGACTAACCCCAAGGGCGGGGGCGATTTTCGCTTCTACGAGGCCTCCTCGATGCGCAAGGTGAAGGATAAGTACATCTTCATCTACAGCCGTTGGACACACGAGGGCGAGTTCGGTATGCCGACCTCGAACTACACGCTGGCCTACGCCTACGGCGATCATCCGCTCGGCCCCTTCACCTATGGCGGTACGATCATCGACGCCCGAGGGCGCGAAACGGATCAAGACGGGCGACCGATCGCCTCGGCGACCGCGACCGGCAACACGCACGGCAGCATCTGCGAGGTGAACGGGCAGTGGTATGTGTTCTATCATCGTCAGACCGGAAAGAACGAGTTTGCCCGTCAGGCAATGGTTGCCCCCATTACGCTCACCGTCGAGGAGGGGCGCGGCGGCAAGGTCTTTATTTCGGAGGGAGAATACACCTCCGAGGGCTTTTCGCCGGAGGGACTTGATCCTACGGAACGCCATTCGGCGGGGATCGCCTGTTGGCACACGGGGCCCAAGCCGGCCATTCACGGCTGGCCCGAGAAGCAGCTCTTCGGCTCGTATGTTGCACCAAGCTACGGCACCGAGGATCGTTTCGGTGCCCCCTACGCGCTGCACAACAACACGAACGCCGTCGTCTATAACACGGACGGTTCGATCGTGGGCTATAAGTACTTCAACTTCACGAAAACGCACCGGCAGCGCGATCTGCACCTCTCGCTGAATCTGATCCTCGAGGGGGTGGCGGGCGAGATCAGCATTATGCTCGATCGCCCGTGGACGACACAAGGGGGCGTTGAGTTGGGGCGTATCCGCTTGGAGGCCGATAGGACGCAAAATCCCACGGAGATTAAAGTGGCTCTACCCCGCCTTGCGGAGGTGAGCGGCAAGCACGCGCTCTATTTCGTCTTCACCTCCCCCGTCAAGGAGCGTTCGATCTGTACGCTGTTGGATTTCGCAATTCGGGCAGAGGAGCACTAACCGACAAAGATTTTCGGCGAAATAATTTGCAGGTCAGAGGCTTTTTGTTAATTTTGTAACACTGAAACAGCAACAAACTAAAACTAAACAACTGATATGGGTGTAAAAATCGACCGTTCGCATCGTTTGGACGGTATTGGAGAGTACTACTTCTCGCGTCGCCTGCGCGAGATCGGCGAGATTGAGGCGACGACGGGTCGTCAGATCATCAAATTGGCGATGGGCAGCCCCGACCTGCCGCCCCACCAGTCGGTCATCGACCGTCTGACGAAGGAGTCGCAGCGTCCCGATGTGCATAAGTATATGTCTTATAAGGGCGAACCGATCCTGCGCAAGGCCTTCGCCGACTGGTACAAGAAGTGGTACCGCACGGAGTTCGACTACCAGACCGAGGTGCTGCCGCTCATCGGCTCGAAGGAGGGTATCATGCATATCTGTATGACCTTCCTCAACAAGGGCGACAAGGTGCTGGTTCCCAACCCGGGCTACCCCACCTACTCGGCGGCCGTCCGCTTGGCCGGTGGCGAGATGGTGACCTACGCGCTGAATAAGCAGACGAACTTCTACCCCGACTTCGAGGCAATCGAGGCGGCCGGTTTGGAGGGCGTGAAGATGATGCTCATCAACTACCCCAATATGCCGACGGGGCAGACCCCTTCGATGGAACTTTTCGAGCAAATCATCGCCTTCGGTCGCAAACACAACATCCTGATCGTGCACGATAATCCCTACAGCTTCATCCGCAACGCCGAGAAGCCGATCTCGATCATGGAGGTCGAGGGCGCACGCGAGGTGGCCTTGGAGATGAACTCCCTCTCGAAGGGTCACTCGATGGCCGGCTGGCGCGTGGGTGTCGTCGTGGGTAAGAAGGAGTGGATCGACTCGATCCTGACCTTCAAGTCGAATATGGACTCGGGTATGTTCTACCCCATCCAAGCTGCTGCCGATACGGCGCTTGCACTTGGCGAGGAGTGGTTCACGGAGCTGAACGCCATCTACTACGGTCGTGAGCGTCAGGCCTATGCGCTGCTCGATGCACTCGGCTGCCGCTACCGTACCCATCAGGCGGGTCTGTTCGTTTGGGCGGAGTTGCCCGAGGGGTATGAGGGCGACAGCTTCTCGTTCTCGGACGAGGTGATGGAGAAGTGCGATGTCTTCCTCACGCCGGGCGGCATCTTCGGTTCGGAGGGCAACGGTTACATCCGCATCACGCTCTGCTGCCCCGAGGAACTGCTGAAGAAGGCAACGGACAACATCGTCGCCAAGTTCGGGAAATAGAACCATGATGCAAAAAAGATGGGGTCGGGCGCGTGTGCACCGACCCCATCTTTCCAATAGAGCAAACTATGAGCAGATTATTTCACGCGAGGTGGATCGTCGCGTTGGGTTTGATAGCAATGGTGCGGTGCGCACCCGAGCGGTCAATGGCGGAGTCGGAGGCCGAATACCGCAAGGCCGACAGCATGCTTTGGGTCACCTACGAGCAGGAGGCGGAGCTGTTGTGGACGAAGTATGCCGACGATCAAACGCTCCTCGCAGCGCATGCCGACTCGCTGCTCGAGCAGACGCTGAAGGAGAACTGCCGCCTTGCGATTCGTTACGCCCACACCCCGAGCGGACTGAAACGCTGCTTTATGGTGCGCACCAATCTCCCGAAAGATACCCTGCGCTGCGTCTTAAAGGGATTGCCGCGCAAGATGCGCCGCTTGGAAGCAGCACGGGCGATTCAAGCCCACATCGACACGGAACAGATCGTCGAGGGGATGCCCTACTACCCCTTCAAGGGGGTCGATGATTGCGGCGAGGAGCTCGATTGGAGCGACTATACGGGGCGTTACCGACTGCTGATCTATGGCGGTTTGGGGTGTATGGGTGCCGCAGGGCGCACCGAACTGGCCGCCCTGCGTGCGGACTATTCGCACGAGCAGTTGGCGATCTTGGTCTATTGGCCGGTCGATTCGGTCGATGCACTGAAGCAGCTCAAGGAGCGTTATCCGTCGGAGTACCGTTTTGTCTCGGAGCTGAAGAGCGAATACGCCCCCTTCAAGATTCACTACGGCACGCAGGCCACCCCGACCTGCATCCTCGTCGCCCCCGACGACACGGTTCGGCTCAAGACCGTCGGCTTTGACCCCGCCCGCATCCGCCAACAACTGGGGCTGATGCAATAATCGGGAGGACTGGGAGGACTGGGAGTGCTGCGAGAACTGGGAGTGTTGCGAGGCAGAAAAAAAAATAATTTTGAATTTTGAATACTACATTTTGCGGTAATGATGCAAAAAGCGGCGCTTGGATAAAAATATAAGTGTTTGTAGATTTGC
>CAZVNR010000002.1:0-49515 GCA_964628945.1 uncultured Alistipes sp.
TCGATTCGGGCGTCTCGACCGATGACGATGTGGATATCTAAAACAAAACGATTGCGCTCACTCCTTGCGGCTGCGCTCGCGGCCGGTTGCGTTGCCTGCGGCATGGCCGAGGGCGACGAGGACGATCGTAACCGCTCGATCTACCTTACTTTCGACGACGAGGCCTTCACGGCCTACTGCCTTCGCGCGTTCGATCTGAACGAGGATGGCCGCATCTCGCGCTACGAGGCGGAGCGGGTCGTTGCAATCGACTGTGCGGGGTTGGGCATCCGTACGCTCGGCGATCTCGACGAGTTCAAGAACCTCGAGGAGCTGGATTGTTCGGATAACGCCCTCACGCAGCTCGATGTCGAGGGGTGTCGTTCGTTGATTCGGTTGCGTGCATCGCGCAACCAGCTGACGCGCCTTTCGATCGACGGATTGCGGTCGTTACGCTCGCTTGTCTGCGACGAGAACAGGTTGCAACACCTCGATCTGGGCGATGCGGTCAATCTGCAGGAGGCCAACCTCTTCGACAACCGCTTCGAGGTGCTCGACTTCGCGCCCTGCCTTCGCTCGCTCAAGGCCAATGTGCGCAACAATGCGGCGCTGCACACGGTCTATTACCGCGCAGGACAGCAGATCGACTACGGCGCACCGACGGTACTCGTCGAGCGATAGCGCACGAAAACGGCCGGTTTGTTTATAACTTGGTGAAAAACTATCGCCCAAAGGGGCGTTATCTGAAAAGTTTTTTGTAATTTTGACTGCAAAATGCGTTTTGCGGTCTTTTTTATGGCAGCACGGCGCGATAAAGCGTGAAAAAACAGAAAAAACTATAACGAACGACAAACAACAATGAAAAAAGTGGATGTGATCCTCGGCTTGCAGTGGGGCGACGAGGGCAAAGGTAAAGTGGTCGATGTATTGACGCCGAATTACGATGTGGTAGCACGCTTTCAGGGTGGGCCGAATGCCGGTCATACGCTGGAGTTCAACGGCGAGAAGTATGTCTTGCGCTCGATCCCTTCGGGTATCTTCCAAGGGGGTAAGGCCAACATCATCGGTGGCGGCGTGGTACTCGATGCCATCCTCTTCCGCAAGGAGGCCGAGGAACTGGCCAAGAGTGGTCACGATCTGACGAAACAGCTCTCGATCTCGAAGAAGGCACACCTGATCCTGCCGACGCACCGCATCCTCGATGCCGCCTACGAGGCCGCCAAGGGGAGTGCCAAGATCGGCACGACGGGGAAGGGTATCGGCCCGACCTACACCGACAAGGTGAGCCGCAACGGTATGCGCGTGGGCGATCTGTTGAGCCCCGACTTCAAGGCGATCTATGCCGCTGCAAAGGGTCGCCACGAGGCGATTCTGAAGAGCCTGAACTACACCTACGACATCACCGAGCTGGAGCAGGAGTGGTTCGAGGCGGTCGAGTACCTCAAGCAGTTCAACATTATCGACAGCGAGTTCTTCGTGAACAACGCCCTGAAGGCCGACAAGAGTGTCTTGGCCGAGGGCGCACAGGGTACGCTGCTCGATGTCGATTTCGGTTCGTATCCCTTCGTCACCTCGTCGAATACGGTCTGCGCCGGTGCCTGCACGGGTCTGGGCGTTGCACCGAACCGCATTGGCGAGGTGTTCGGTATCTTCAAGGCCTACTGTACGCGTGTCGGCAGCGGCCCCTTCCCCACGGAGCTCTTCGACGAGACGGGTGCCACGCTGCGCCGCATCGGTCACGAGTTTGGTGCCGTGACGGGGCGTGAGCGCCGCTGCGGTTGGTTAGACCTCGTTGCGCTGAAGTACTCGATTATGATCAACGGCGTAACGCAGCTGATTATGATGAAGTCGGATGTGATGAACGACTTCGAGACGGTGCGTGTCGCCACCTCCTATAAAGTGAACGGGGTCGAGACCGATGAGTTCCCCTTCTCGATCGAGGAGGGTGTCGAGCCGGTCTATACCGACTTCGAGGGTTGGCAGTGCGACCTGCGTGCCTGCCGTTCGTACGAGGAGTTCCCCGAGGCCTTCAAGCGCTATGTCGACTTCATCGAGCGCGAAACGGGTGTACCGGTGAAGGTGATCTCGGTGGGCCCCGACCGCGACGAGACGGTGATTCGTTAGGCAGATATAAACCCCATCTATATGAGTCAAAAACTGAAGATTGTCGTGCTGGCCAAGCAGGTGCCCGATACACGACAAGTCGGAAAAGATGCAATGACGGCAGAGGGCACGGTGAATCGTGCTGCTCTGCCTGCTATTTTTAATCCCGAAGACCTGCACGCGCTCGAGCTGGCCTTGCGCCTCAAAGAGCGTTCGGAGGGTGCGACCCTGCACCTGCTCACAATGGGACCGCAGCGTGCAGCCGATATTATCCGCGAGGCGATGTTTCGCGGTGCCGACGGCGGCTATCTGCTCTCGGGGCGTGAATTTGCCGGCTCGGATACGCTGGCAACCTCCTATGCGCTGGCCTCGGCGCTGCGCAAGATCGGTGCCGATGTGATCGTTGCCGGTCGTCAGGCGATCGACGGCGATACGGCACAGGTCGGCCCGCAGGTGGCCGAAAAACTCGGGCTGCCGCAGGTGACCTACGCCGAAGAGCTGGTCGAGGTGAAGCCCTCGTCGCTGGTCGTTCGTCGCCGTATCGAAACGGGTGTCGAGGTGGTTGAGTGCCCACTACCAGCTGTTTTGACAGTGAACGGTTCGGCCGCTCCGTGCCGTCCGCGCAACGCCAAGCGGCTGATGCACTTTAAGTCGGCGCGTTGCCGCTCGGAGATCGCTGCCGATCCGGCATCGTTCGCGGCACAGCGTGTCGCCGCCAAACCCGAGTTGGAAATCATCGAGTGGTCGGCCGCCGACATCGATCCCGATCCCGCACAACTCGGTCTGCAGGGGTCGCCAACGAAGGTGAAGCGGATCGAGAATGTGGTCTTTCAGGCCAAAGAGGCGAAGCGGCTGAATGGCTCGGACGAGGAGTTGAACGCATTGATCCAAGAGCTGATCGCGGCTCACACGATCGGGTAAGAGAGGAGGTAAGCAATGAACAACCTGTTTGTATATATCGAGAATGAAGGCGGCAAGATCGCCGATGTCAGTCTGGAACTGATGACCAAAGGGCGTGAGCTGGCCGCCACGCTCGGCGTAAAGTTGGAGGCCGTCGTGATCGGCGAGGGTGTTTCGGCACTTACCGAGGAGCTGGCCGCCTACGGTGCCGATACGATTTGGGTAGCCGATGCGCCGCTCTTCGCCCCCTTCCGCACGCTGCCCCATACGGCCGTGCTGACGGGGTTGATCCGTGCCGAACAGCCGCAGATTGTCCTCTTCGGGGCTACTTCGGTCGGGCGCGACTTTGCACCGCGCGTTTCGTCGGCACTGCACAGCGGTCTGACGGCCGACTGTACGCAGCTCGAGATCGGCGAGCACAAGGACGCAAAGACGGGCAAAGAGTACCACGATCTGCTCTATCAGATTCGTCCCGCTTTTGGCGGCAACATCATCGCCACGATCGTCAATCCCGACCATCGTCCGCAGATGGCAACCGTCCGCGAGGGGGTGATGCGCCGTGAGCGTGCCACTACGCCCGCCGCAGGTATCTTGCGACCGATCGCGTGGGAGCAGTACATCAGCGATGCGGATCTGGCCGTTCGGATCATCGAACGCGAGGTGACCGAGCGCAAGATCGACATCAAGGGGGCACACATCATCGTCGCCGGCGGCTACGGTGTCGGCTCGAAGGAGGGCTTCCGGCTGCTGCACGAACTGGCCGAAGTGCTGGGTGGCGAGGTAGGAGCCTCGCGCGCAGCGGTCGATGCGGGCTTTACGGAGCACGAACGACAGATCGGTCAGACGGGTGTCACGGTTCGTCCGAAGCTCTACATCGCCTGCGGTATCTCGGGACAGATTCAGCACACGGCCGGTATGGATCAGTCGGCGATGGTCATCTCGATCAACACCGATCCGGAGGCTCCGATCACGAAAATCGCCGACTACGCCATCACGGGCAAGGTCGAGGAGGTCGTTCCGAAGCTGATTAAGTACTACAAGCAAAACTCGAAGTAATGGCAAATTTCTATTTGGATAACAAGGATATACAGCTCCAGCTCGATCACCCGTTGATGCGCCGTATCGTGGGGCTGCGCGAACGCAATTTTGCGGAGAAGGAGGCCTATGACTACGCCCCGCAATCGTTCGACGATGCGATGGAGAACTACCGGCTCGTTTTAGAGTTGGTCGGTGAGATTTGCGGTGAAACTTTGGCTGCGAATGCCGAGAGGGTCGATCACGAAGGGCCGCACCACGAGGGCGACCGCGTCACCTACGCCTCGGGAACGGAGGAGAACCTCGCCGCCTTCCACGCGGCGGGCCTGAACGGTCTTTCGTTGCCGCGCCGTTACGGCGGTCTGAACTTCCCGCTCGTCGGCTTTATTATGGTCAATGAGCTGATCGCCCGCGCCGATGCCGGTTTTCAGAATGTGTGGGGGTTGCAGGATTGCGCCGAGACACTCAACGAGTTCGGCTCCGAAGAGCAGAAACAGCTCTACCTGCGCCAAACGGTCGGGGGGGCTACATGGTCGATGGCACTGACCGAGCCGGATGCCGGTTCCGATCTGGGTGCCGTGATGTTGAAAGCTACTTGGAGCGAGGAGCGACAGGTGTGGCTTCTGAATGGCGTAAAACGCTTTATCACGAACGGCGACGGCGACCTCTCGCTCGTCTTGGCTCGTTCGGAAGAGGGGACAAGCGATGCTCGCGGCCTCTCGATGTTCGTCTATGATAAACGCAACGGCGGTCTGAAGGTGCGCCGTATCGAGAATAAGTTGGGTATCAAGGGGTCTCCGACCTGCGAGTTGGTCTTCACGGATGCTCCCGCCGAGCTGGTGGGTGATCGCCGTTTGGGACTGATCAAATATGTGATGTCGCTGATGAATGCCGCCCGTTTGGGGATCGGTGCGCAGTCGGTCGGCACCTGCGAAGCGGCCTACCGCGAGGCGTTGAAGTATGCCGCCGAGCGTAAGCAGTTCGGCAAGCCGATCAACCAATTTACGGCCGTCGGCGAGCTGTTGGCCGTGATGAAGGCGAAGGTGCAGGGCGTGCGTGCGCTGCTCTACGAAACGGCTCGCTTTGTCGAGATCTATAAGGACCTCGCCGCGATTGCGAAGGAGCGACCATTGGAGGGCGACGAGCGACAGGAGATGAAGCACTGCAACCGGTTGGCCGACGGCTTTACGCCCCTCGTCAAGCTCTTCTCGTCGGAGTATGCCAACCAGTTGGCCTACGATTCGATTCAGATTCACGGCGGTTCGGGCTTTATGAAGGATTACCCCTGCGAACGCATCTACCGCGATGCACGCATTATGTCGATCTACGAGGGGACCTCGCAGCTGCAGGTCGTGGCGGCCATCAACGGCGTAACGAAGGGTTCGTTCTTGGAGCAGATCGAGCGGTATGCCGCCGCCGCATATAGCGAAACGGTAGTAGGGGAGGTGACCCGCTTGGCGAAGCTCAACGAGCAACTCAAAGAGATGATCGAGCAGTGCGACGCAATCGACAAGGAGTGCAAGGGTTTCAAAGAGCTGCACGCGCGGCGGTTGGTCGAGTCGGTCGGCTACATCATCATCGGCTATCTGCTGTGTCAGGAGGCGACGACCCACCCCGAGGAGTACACCGCCTCGGCACGCATCTTTGTCCGTCTGGCTGAAGGCAAGGTAGCCGAAGCCTACGCAACGGTGATGCACGCAACAGCAGAGGATGTGGAACTCTATCGAGTTTAATTCAAAATTTAGAGTTCAAAATTCAAAATTGAGATTTGAGATTTGAGATTTGGCAACAACAAAAGGAGCAGGATGATATTTGGTTTATCATCCTGCTCTTTTGTTAGGGAGTGTATTCGCTAATTTCCCCTTTTAGGTCGCGCAGCCTAATTTTGAATTTTGAACTCTAAATTTGGATTTTTAGAAGGTGCTTATCTTCTGAAGCCGCCCATCCCCATCGGCATCTTCGGCATCTTCATATTGCCGCCGGCGACCATCTTCATCATCTTGCGCGTATCGTCGAACTGCTTCATCAGGCGGTTCACATCGGCCATCGTCGTACCCGAGCCCTTGGCGATGCGCTCACGGCGTTTGGCGTTGATGATCTCGGGATGTTCGCGCTCGTCGGGGGTCATCGAGCCGATGATCGCCTCGACCTGCTTGAAGGCATCGTCCGGAATATCGACATTCTTCAGCATCTTGCCCATACCCGGCAACATCGAGGCCAAATCCTTCAGATTACCCATCTTCTTGATCTGCTGAATCTGTTGGATAAAGTCGTTGAAGTTGAACTGGTTCTTGACGATCTTCTTCTTCAGACGGCGTGCCTGCTCCTCGTCGAACTGCTCCTGCGCACGCTCCACGAGCGAGACGACATCACCCATACCCAAGATACGGTCGGCCATACGCTCGGGGTGGAAGATCTGCAAGGCATCCATCTTCTCGCCGCTCGAGATAAACTTCAGCGGCTTATCGACCACCGAACGGATCGAGATGGCTGCACCGCCGCGCGTATCACCGTCGAGCTTCGTGAGTACCACGCCGTCGAAATCGAGGCGGTCGTTGAACTCTTTGGCCGTATTCACGGCATCCTGACCCGTCATGGCATCGACCACGAAGAGGATCTCCGAGGGCTTTACGGCCGCCTTGATCGCCGTGATCTCCTGCATCATCGCCTCATCGACCGCCAAACGACCGGCCGTATCGACGATCACGACATTGTAGGACTTTTGGCGAGCGTACTGGATGGCATTCTCGGCAATCTGAACCGGATTTTGGTTTCCCTCCTCCGTGTAGACCTCGACACCGACCTGCTGACCCAAGATCTTCAACTGATCAATGGCCGCCGGACGATAGACATCACCCGCCACGAGCAGCACCTGACGCCCCTTCTTCGATTTGAGGAGCTGCGCCAGCTTACCCGAGAAGGTGGTCTTACCCGAACCCTGCAGACCGGCGATCAGAATGACGGCGGGCGTACCCTCCAATTTAATATCGGTCGCCGTGCCACCCATCAAGAGGGCCAACTCGTCGCGGACGATCTTGGTCATCATCTGCCCGGGCTTGACGGCGGTCAATACATTCTGACCCAACGCTTTCTGCTTCACCGTATCGGTAAAGGTTTTGGCCACCTTGTAGTTGACATCGGCATCGATCAGCGCACGACGAATCTCCTTGAGCGTCTCGGCGATGTTGATCTCGGTAATACGACCCTCGCCCTTGAGAATCTTAAAGGACCGTTCGAGTTTATCGGTTAAGTTTTCAAACATAATCTTGTCGGTAAATTTTGCGCGAATATACGACTTTTTAGGCAAACTTACAATAATCCAGCCTCATAATAGACGACAATCTGTTCCAAGACCTTGTCGATGTTGGCGCGGTCGTATTCGGTTTTGAGGTTGTGGCCGAAGATGCGACCGATGCCTTGCCAGAAACTCGCCACGAAGCCGCCGCGGAACTCCTTGATCAGCTCATAGGCCGTGTAGTCCGTCTCGCGGTCGATCAGCTTGATGAAGACCATCCCCTGCGTGCGGGTCATTCGCTTGGCGACGGGGGTGTACTCGTCGAGGATCTCCTTGTAGCACCTCTTGATGTAGGCGCGTTGCTCCTTCTTGTTGAGCGTGAGCAGTTCGCCCTCCATCTCGTGCAGTTTGGCCTTTGCGATCTGCGCCAACGGATAGACCTTCTTGACGGCGGCCACCAAACGGCGATGACGGCGCAGGTCGATCGGGCGGCTGAAGACGGCGACGGGCAGAATCTCGACCTCGGCGATCGAATCACCGTTCTCGACGATCCACTCCTGCCGCAACACGCCACGGATGCGTCGGTGTTGTCCGACGGCATCCGTCATAAAGAGGAGGATTGCCCCGAGCAGTATCAGCCACTTTTGCATTTTTTCACTATCTTTGCCTCAAAGATACAAAGAAAACGAATTAAATCGGCAAAAAGTATGTTAGAAAATGGTTTGTCGGCCACCGTTCGCACGACGGTTGTCGAGGAGAATACGGCTCGGACGATGGGTTCGGGCGATTTGGCGGTCTTTGCGACCCCTGCGATGGTGGCGTTGATGGAGCATGCGGCGATGACGGCCGTAGCTGCCGCCCTGCCCGAAGGATCGACGACGGTCGGTTCGGAGATGAACTGCTCGCACATCAAGCCCTCGAAGTTGGGCGCGGTGATCACGGCAACGGCCGTATTGACGGCGATCGAGGGGCGCAAACTGACCTTTACGGTCGGTGCTTCGGATGAGCAGGGGATCATCGGCGAGGGGGTGCACATCCGCTTTATCGTCGATCGGGAGCGGTTTATGGCAAAGCTTCAGTAAGAGCGATCGGCTGTCAGTTCTTTTCTTTTGGGAGTGCCGGGAATACTGGGAATTCTGCGAGGAGGGGGACGATATACTCCTTTCTCTCGGTATTCCCGGCATTCCCAGTACTCACAGCATAAATCACAACCTAACCTCCAATCCGCATCCCCCCTCCGCAAGGCGGGATAACCATCACCCACACCCACAAACAAAAAAAATCGGCCGGCAAAAATGCCAGCCGACCCTTTGGTTGAACTGCCGGGACTCGAAGGGCGAAGCCCTCGCGCGAATGCCATTGAAAATCAAAACACACCTATTCGCGCAACCCCTCTCCCGTAAGCAGTCCGACAGTTAAGCTGTGCGGGGTGGTGGTTGATTGCCGCAGGCAAACGGATTGGAGGTTGGGTGGATTATGCTTGCATAAGTGCCAGCCGAACCTCCAATCCGCATCCCTCCGCGAGGAGGGCAACCACCACCACACGCAAAAACAAAAAAATCGGCCGGCAAAAATGCCAGCCGACCCTTTGGTTGAACTGCCGGGACTCGAACCCAGAACGACAGAACCAAAATCTGCTGTGTTACCATTACACCACAGTTCAATCCGACGCTCGAAAGCGCGACAAAGGTAGGTAAAAAATCTGAAATAACAAATCAGAAACTATTTTTTTTCTACTCGCTGATTGTGCGCAACGCCTTTGCCAGCTGATCGGGACACGAGGTGCCGCGCCCGCGGCAGTCGATCCCCTCCAGTCGGGCGATCGCCTCGTTGACCTGCATACCGCGCACAAGGGCGGCAACCCCCTGCGTATTGCCGTGGCAGCCGCCAATGAACGACACCTCGTCGATCGTCGTACCATCAACGGTTACGATGATCGCTTGCGAGCAGGTGCCTTGGGTAGGGTAGGTAATCGTCTTCTTCATCTCGTTAGCAATATAAACAGACGAGGAGCCAAACTCAACGAGTCAGCCCCTCGGTCAATCGGTCGATCGGCCTACTGCTGCTGCAGCCCCGAGGGGTCGGCCACTACCATATTCTTGTCGATGCGGAGCGTAACATTGCCGTCCACCTCAATCAGGAGGGTTGTCTCCTTGACCTCCTTTACCACGCCGTAGATACCGCCGGCAGTGATAATCTTGTCACCCTTTCTCAGGTTGTTGCGGAACTCCTGCATCTGCTTGCGGCGCTTGGCCTCGGGACGCCACATAAAGAGCCACATCACGAGGAACATCAAACCCAGCATAATCAGGAAGCTGTACTGTTGCATAAACCCGGGCTGCGGCTCGACGGGAGCAACTTGAAGGAAATTGATCATCTTTTCAGTTTTTTAGTGTTTACAATGTGCAAATATACGAATAATTCGGCAGATACCAAATTTATTCCACCTCCGCCTCGACATAGAGTTTGAGCGGTTCAGTCGCACCGGCGAGGTAGAGTTTGAGCAGCTTAAACTGCCAACCGCGCGTCCCCGAGGCATCGAACGAGAGGGTCGCACCGCGCTCTTCGGCCATCTTAATCGGCTGATTCTCATAATCGAGGGTCGTGCATCCGCAACTGCGCTCCACGCGAAGGATCACAATCGGTTGCGACGAACGGTTCACCAACACAAGCGGCAGCACGGCCGTTTCGCCCTCGAAAAGGTGCCCAAATCGAACAGTATCGGCTCTTCCGAGTTGAAGGGTTCGATCGTCGATCGTGATCTTTTGCCCCGTTGGGCGTACCGCTTGCGGTGCAGTCCGCGACCCGCAGGCTGCCAGCAACAGCGAGAGTGCCAACCACACGGCGCGTACCATCCCCCAAAGGCGCATTTAGATCAACCCGCGACCCGACTTTTGAATCTTCCCCTCCTCGGTCAGTGTGGCAACGATCTTGTCCAGCACGCCGTTGATGAAGGTGCTGCTGCCCGGGGTGGAGTAGTACTTCGCGATCTCGATCCACTCGTCGAGGGTCACCTTCACGGGGATCGACGGGAACGAGATGAGCTCAGCCATGGCGATTCCGATGATCAGGTTATCCATAAAGACGATACGCTCGATGTCCCAGTTCGAGGTAAAACGCTCGATCTGACGCTGGTAGTCGTCGTAATTGACCAATGCCTTCTCGAAGAGCGTGCGCAGGAAGGCGGGGTCGTCCTCGCTCTTGAACTTCTCGGCTACGCGCAACTCCTTGTGCGAGAAGCGGTGGTTGCTCACCGTGCGCTGAATCATCATCAAGACGAACGGCAGATCGTCGGCCCAAAGGATCGACTGCTCCTCGAGCACCTCGTCGAGGGCAGGGCAGTCGGCCAGCATCGTGAAGATGTAATCGACCATCGCGCGATCCTCCGTAAAACTGCGCTCCTCGCCTGCCATATAGGTACGGAAGTAGTCGCTCTCGGCGAGTTGGTTATAGAGCGTGCGAATCAGCTCGGGATAGTGCGCCCAACCCAGTTTGTGGGCAGCCACATAGTCATTGACGGCATCGGTGTTGGCGATGGTGCGGATGACGCTGTTGTCGATAAATTTCGTGTTGGGGTGGAGATCCTCGAAGGTCGGCAGCTTCTTCTGCTTGGCGATCGCTTGACGCTCGGCAGCGTAGTTGACCAACTCGGCCGGAAGGGTCAGGAGCTGGAAATAGAGGTCGTAGGCCTTATCGACCGACGCAACAAGCCCCTTTTCCGAGGCGATCAGGTTGTCGGCATCCGATTTAAGATGGGCAAAGAGTGCCTTCAAAACCTTGATGCGGAGTAATCGTCTGCTTAACATATCTTATAGAACGGTTAATTTTTGCTGTTTTGCGACCGCAAAGGTACAAAGAAATTCATAATGCAGCATTCAAAATGCAAAATTATTTTTCGTTGCCACACGATGCTCATTGGATTACCATGCTCCCTATGGCCTTTTATAGGTTGCCAATTCGATGGCGGTAACGGGCAGCAAACAGGATCGTCAGCAACACGATGCAGCAGGCGACCGTCACACCATAGAGATCTCGCACCGAAACCAACATTGCTTGTTGGGCAATCGCAGCTCCAAGCTCGTCGGTCATCTCACCCGACAGGGTCACACGGCTGCCCAAGGAGGCCAATTGGTCGTTCATCTCCCCCTCGAAGAGGTGTTTGTAGATGGCACTGCCGATCGGGGAGGCTATGCCTGTACGAACAAATCCCCAGATACAGAGTACTTGAAAACGGTATTGGAACGGTACGACCAACTCCATATAAGTCGTTAGTGCGATAAAAAGCACCACATCGGCTACCCCGCAGAGGAAGAGCGGCAGATAGAATCGTTCGATCGGGGTGTTGGGGGCTGTCTGAAAGTAGAGTGCAGCAGCATAGAGCGCCAGCGAAATTACACTCACGATCGTCAGTTGACGGAAGCTCCATCCCAATCGGCTGATACCCAACCAGCCGAATAACCCACCGACGACGATCCCGCCAAGTGTCCATAGGTTGAAGATCGAGAGCGGCAACGCATCATAGCGCAACACACCACGCACGAAGATATTCAGCAACACCTTCTCCGAAGCCAATAACACGAGTACAACGCCAAAGATGATGAGTAGTTTCCACATATTGGGGTAGCTCATCGCCTGTATTCCGAGATAGGGATGCGGATGGTGCATGGTTCGGGCGAGGACAGCTCCAAGCGAAAGAGCGGCGACACCGATTGCACAGCGAATCTCCTCACCTGCCAGCCAGTTGAAGTGCGCTCCGTAAACCGGAATAAAGGTGACCGAAAATAGAAAAATACTCCACAGTACCATTCCGATCCAATCCAATTCGCGCAGGGAACTTTTCGGCATAAAACGAAAATCGCGCATCGTGAGCAGTACGATGAGTGCGCCGATGAGTTCACAACCGATTGCCAGCAGATTCATATACTCCCACGAACGGTAGTAAGCGACCTGTGCACTGATAAATCCGGCCCACTGAATTGAACCGAAGACCACGATAAAGACAACCGTCAGAAAAGGGGCAAAATCCATCTTGGGGGTGATGACCCGCATGGCCGAGGACATACACTCGAAGGTTCCCCACAATTTCAACACACCAAACAAAAAGCAGGTGGCAAGCAGGAGGGGAAGGGAGTCCGATAGGAGCGTAACGCAGTTGCAAAGTACCATTCCGAGCGTCACACAGAGCAGATTGCGACGGGTGGTTCCGTAGGCTTTGAGGGGGAAGAGTAACGGAAAGGTCATCGTCACTCCGAGGATGGTCGTGTAGCCGCACATCATCACATCCTCTTCGATGAGATTCAGTTCGCCGGCCATCTGTGCCGCAAGCGACATATAGACACAATCCGAACATTGAAAGATGATCGGGAAGAGCAGCACGATCCATAGCCGCAACCGCTCGGGAATGAAATCCAAAAACATCGGCAGAGCCGACTGCTGTTGTGCCTGTTGATTTTCAGCCATGGTGCGCTATTTTCGCATCACGCGACATTCGACATTCAGCCCGCTGCGCAGTTGACGGAGACGAGCAGCATCGTTCTCCTCCGTAAAGCGAATCTTTATCGGCACACGCTGTTCAACCTTTACGAAGTTACCGGCCGCATTGCTCTGCTTAACGGGTGAGTACTCCGACGCCGTAGCATCCGAGATTGCCTCGACGCTTCCCTTAAAGGTGTAGTCGGCAATCGCATCGACACGAATCTCGACCTCGGCTCCTACCTCGATCGAACGCATCTGCCGCTCGCGGTAATTTGCCACGACCCAGCACTGTTCGTCGCTCACGATCGAAATGACCGATCGGCCGATCTGCATCATCTCCCCCTCATTAACATGCTTACAGGTTGTATAACCGCTGCACGGCGCCGTGATGACGGTATAGCTCAAATTCAACTTGGCCAACTCCAATGCGGCCTTTGCTACGGCAATTTGAGCATCATTTTGGCCGACCCGCTGCGACTGCTCGGCCTTGACGAGTACGGTCGATTGTTGCTGTCGTACGATCGTTTCATATTTTGCCTGTAACGCTTCGTAGTGTGCCTTTACGCTGTCAAACTCCTGTCGAGTAACCGATTGAGCTGCCAAGAGGCTCTCGTAGCGGCGGTAATTTCGTTCTGCCAAGCGCAACTGTACTTCAATCTCGGCAAGGGTCGAACCGGCCACCTCGATATTGTTTTGCGTGGTGCGAATCATCGTTCCCATCGCCGATTTGGCCGTGAGTGCATGCTGGTAATTCGCCTCGGCCTGCGCAAGACGGAGCCGATATTCGGCATCCTCGATGATCAGGAGCGTATCCCCCTTCTCCACGCGACTAAATTCGTCAAAACGCACCTCCTTGACAAATCCCTGCACGCGGCTGTGAACAGGAACCATATCGCGATGCACCTGCGCATTATCCGTGTAGGGGTGGTATCCGACATGGACAAACATCGACCCGATCCAAAGAATACCGCACAGAATCAGCAGCAGTATCACCGTATTGACGGCAATCAATTTTTTACTCATTTTTCATTTATTTTATAAAGTTCCACATACATAGTCCAAATGCAGACGGCGATAGATGAACGCAATATGAGCATTCGCCAACTCTAACTCTGCTTCCAGACGCTCCGTCGAAGCATCCAGCATATCCGTCAATAATGCAAGGTCATTGCGATAACGATTATCGACGACCTCGTAGTTGGCAACCGCCAATTGCAGCGCCTTCTTTCGTATACACCACTCCGTTTCGGCTTCGTTGAGTGCGGTGATTGCCTGCCTTACCTGAATCTGTAACTCTTCTTCGGCAATGGCACGCTCCTCGTGAACCTTTTTCGTGGCAATCTGCGCATTGCGCACGCGGTGGCGATTCTTGTACAACCCGTCCAGCTTGAACGAAACGCCGACCCCCACGAACCAATAGTTAAAGTTTTTGTTTATGGCGGGTATTTCCATTGTGATAGGGCCTGTCAAGTGATTTTGCGCCACCAGACTGACTGTCGGATAGTTTGCCGCACGGGTTAGTTTCTCGCGTCGCAGAGCGAGTTGCTCGGCGGTCGAAAGCTGTTTCAGATCGAGCGATTGAGCGGTTGCCTGTGCCTGCCACGCTGCCTCGGTTTGTGTGGCTTCTGTGGTTAAACGAGTGGCGGTATCGGAGTCGGTGATAATCGTGATGGTATCGTCCAATCCGACAGCCCGCACCAACCGCAGGTTGAGAATCGTCAATGCATCTTCGATCCGTAGGCGTTGTAGTTTCACCTGCTCGAGCTGTAATTCGTAGCGTGTAATGTCGTTCTGCAAGGCCAATCCTTCCGTGCATTTGGCCGAGATCGTTGCAATGAGCTGTTTGGTGAGCAGAATGTGTTGATCATAGATCTCGATCTGATTGCGCATCTTGCACATATCGAGGTAGATGCCTGCCACCAAGAGGCGCAGTTCCTGCCGCTTTTTCTCGTAGCGTAACTCGGCCATCTGTTGTCCGAGATCAGCCATCTCGATCGAACGCGAGATAGCGCCGCCGGCATAGATCACTTGTGCTACTTCGACAGAAAAGCTGTTGCCGAAGTGGGGAATATCAACCTGAAAACCATTTGAGAAGTCGCGATCGGTGATCGTCCCGTTGCCGTTATAACCCACCGAAGCAGCGAGTTGCAACGCGGGAAGGCGTTCGCTGCCGGCCGCTTTCAGTTGGCTCTCGGCCTCCTTGATGGCTGTCCGATAGGGGCGTAATTGTAAACCGAATTCTTCGGCTCGCTGGAAGAGTTCTTCGAGGGGCATTCGTACCTCTTTGGCGTGGCTTTCGAGCATAATAAACGAAAACAGCACGCCGCAAAAACAGATAATTTTTCGCATAAATTGATAGGTTTATTCACTTTGTTCAGGGACGCCCGCTGTGGTAGAGATCAAAAAAAAAGCAGCCGCTCAAAAGACGCAACTGCCTGAACCATTATACGGCATATTTTCAAAGACTTACCTTGTGGTAGTTCCCTTCCGAACGCCTTGTTCGGTGCATAGCAAAGGTACAAATTAAATTCAAAATGCAAAATTATTTTATTTCACTATCTTTGCACTATGAAACGCTTGGTTATTGTGGGCTGCGGGCGTTTGGGAACGATCGTGGCCGATGCAGCAGCAAAGGGACTGCTGCCCGAATATGAGTTGGTGGGATGTTTCTCGCGCACCTTTGATCGCTGTGAGGAGCTGGCCGCGCGAATGGCCGCCGCAGGAATTGCGTGCCGCGCCTGCCACACGCTCGATGAATTGTTATCGCTCAAGCCCGACTACTTGGTCGAGGCCGCCTCGCCGGCCTGTATGCGGGCGATCACCGTGCCGACCCTCGAGGCCGGCTGTTCGATCGTGACGCTCTCTATCGGTGCCTTTGCCGACGACGACTTCTACGCCGAGGCGCAACAGATTGCCCGCACGAACGGGCAGCGCATCTACCTCGCTTCGGGTGCGACGGGCGGCTTCGATGTGCTGCGTACGGCGGCGTTGATGGGGGGTGCAACGGCCACCTTCTTTAACGAAAAGGGGCCCAACGCCCTGAAGGGAACGCCCGTCTATGACGAGGCGCTGCAAACCGAGCAGCGGGTCGTCTTTCGCGGTACGGCTGCGGAGGCGATCGCGCAGTTCCCGACGCGAGTGAATGTGACGGTGGCGGCATCGCGAGCCTCGGTGGGGCCCGATCGGATGCAGGTCACGATGCAGTCGTCGCCCTATTTTCGCGGCGATACGCAGCGGGTCGAGATCCGCAACCCGCAGGTGCGTGCCGTAGTGGATGTCTATAGTGCTACGCCCGAGATCGCCGCGTGGTCGGTGGTCGCCGTGCTGCAAAACATCGTCTCGCCGATCGTCTTTTAGTCGCAACCGCTATGGCAGAGGAGCTACAAACAATCGAGGGCACGAAAGCCGAACGCTACGAGCTGCTGCATCGGCAGATCGCCGCGCTCTGTGCGGGCGAGCGAGATCCCGTTGCACGGATGGCCAATGCGGCGGCGATGATCCACCACACCTTCCACTTCTGGTGGACGGGGTTCTATCGCGTGGTGGGCGAGGAGCTGGTGCTCGGGCCGTTTCAAGGGCCGTTGGCCTGCACGCGCATCCGTCGCGGACGAGGTGTCTGCGGCGCGGCGTGGGCGCAGAAGCGGTCGATCGTCGTGCCCGATGTCGAACGCTTCGAGGGGCATATCGCCTGCTCGTCGGCCTCGCGGAGCGAGATCGTCGTACCGATCCTGCGCGACGGGGTCGTAAAGGGGGTACTCGACATCGACAGCGCGGAGCTTGCCACCTTCGACGAGGTGGATCAACTTTGGTTAGAGCGAATCGTAAAATTACTGTTATAATGCAAAAATTTCGTAAACTGGTGGCGATCGAGCCGGTGAGCCTGATCCCTGCCGCCGAACAACGCCTCTACGAACTGGCCGACGAGGTCGTACTGTTCGATGATATTCCGACCGACGACCGTGAGATCGCCGCCCGCATCGGGGATGCCGATGCCGTCCTGTTGAGCTACACCTCGCGCTTGGAGCGACCGGCGTTGGAGCTGTGCCCCGATGTGAAGTATATCGGGATGTGCTGCTCGCTCTACTCGCCCGAGAGCGCCAATGTCGATATTCGTTATGCCGCCTCGCGCGGGATCACCGTCACGGGCATTCGTGACTACGGCGACGAAGGGGTGATCGAGTATGTCGTGAGCGAGCTGGTGCGCCTGCTGCACGGCTTCGGCGAGGAGCCGTGGGAGGAGATGCCGCGCGAGATCACGGGGCTGAAGGTCGGCGTGATCGGTTTGGGTAAGTCGGGCGGTATGATCGCCGATGCGATGCACTTCTTCGGTGCCGAGGTGAGCTACTTCGCCCGCTCCGAGAAGGCGTGGGCTGCCGAAAAGGGGTATCGTTCCCTGCCGCTCCGCGAGCTGTTGGCCGCGAGCGATGTGGTCTTCTGCTGCCTGAATAAAAATACGGTGTTGCTCCACGACGAGGAGTTCGCCGCACTCGGCAACCGTAAGATCCTCTTCAATACGGGGCTTTCGCCCGCGTGGGACGAGGCGCCGATGGCCGCGTGGTTGGAGGGCGAGAACCGCCTCTACTGCGATACGCTCGGCGCGTTGGGCGGCCAGCGGTGGCTCTCACATCGCAATGTCCGCTGTATGGGCGTATCGACCGGCCGCACGAAGCAGGCCTTTGTCCGCTTGAGCGAAAAGGTGCTGCACAACATCGAAGATTATTTGCGCAACAGCTAATTTTTCCTACCTTTGTCGCAAGAAAAGAATAAAAAAAGAGTAAATAAACGAGTTTATGTCAGCAATTACCAATTTGGAACCGCGTTTGGTTTGGGAGCAGTTCGATGCCATCACGCGCGTACCCCGCCCCTCGAAGCGCGAGGAGCAGATTATCGACTATTTGGTTAAGTTTGCCCGCGAGCACGGAATCGACTATAAAAAGGATGCCATCGGCAATGTGGTGATGCGCAAGGCGGCCACCGAGGGGATGGAGCACCTCCCGACCGTCATTCTGCAATCGCATATGGATATGGTCTGTGAGAAGAATTCGGATGTCGAGTTCGACTTCGACCACGATCCGATCCGCACCCGCATCGAGGATGGTTGGGTGAAGGCCGAGGGAACGACACTCGGTGCCGACTGCGGTATCGGTATGGCCGCCGCACTGGCCGTACTGCTCGACGAGACGGTGGCACACGGTCCCATCGAGGCACTCTTTACGGTCGATGAGGAGACCGGTCTGACGGGTGCATTCGAGCTGGGCGAGGGGATGCTCACGGGTAAATACCTCATCAACCTCGACTCGGAGGATGAGGGGGAGCTCTTCATCGGCTGCGCCGGCGGTATCGACACGATCGCCTCGTTCCCCTGCACGATGGTCGAGGCACCGAAGAACTACGCCTTCTTCCGTGTCGATGTATCGAATCTCTTGGGTGGCCACTCGGGCGACGACATCGACAAGGGGCGCGTCAATTCGGTCAAGACCGTAGCACGCCTGATGTGGGACGGGATGCAGTCGTGCGAGCTGCGTTTGAGCTACTTCTCGGGCGGCAACCTGCGCAATGCCATCCCACGCGAGGCGTATGCCATCTTTGGTGTACCGATGAAGTACAAGGCCGACTTTGTGAAGCGATACAACCTCTTCGCCGCCGATCTGAAGAACGAGTTTCAGTTCCGCGAGCCGAACTTTACGATCACGCTCAACGAGATGCCCGAGATGCCCGAGGTGCTCGATCAGAAGTTGCAACAGGGGCTGATCTACTCGCTGGTGGGCGTGCCCAACGGCGTGATCTCGATGTCGTTTGCTGTCAAGGGGTTAGTTGAGACCTCGACAAACCTCGCCTCGGTGAAGTTCGTGGACGACCGAATCGTGGTGACCTCGTCGCAGCGTTCGTCGGTCGAGAGCGCCAAAACCTATGTGGCCGAGATGGTCGAGTCGGTCTTCGCGTTGGCGGGTGCCGATGTCGCCCATACGGACGGCTACCCGGGTTGGGCGCCCGATCCCGAGTCGCATCTGCTGGAGGTGACCGTCGATGCCTATAAGGAGCTATTCCAAACCGAACCGAAGGTGCGTGCCATCCACGCCGGTTTGGAGTGCGGTCTGTTCCTCGAGAAGTACCCCGATCTGGAGATGGTTTCGTTCGGCCCGACCCTGCGCGGCGTACACTCGCCCGACGAGCGGTTGGAGATCGCTACCGTTCCCAAGTTCTGGGCCCTCTTGTGCGAGGTGCTGAAGCGCATCTAAACAACCGATACGATGATGATGCGGTCGTTGATCCTATCCGTTTGGGCGGTCTTGCTGTGCAGTACAGCGGCCGCCCAAAGCGTTGATGACGACCGCTATTACCCCTACGCCGAGCGCGAGGAGGAGCGACCGCTGCCCGCGATGGATCCGTCGCTCTTTCACCAAGCCATCCGTTCGGCGGAGGATTGCTACACGACCGCCACCCAATTTGCGCTCCCCGAGGTGACGATTCACCGTCGTGGCGAGGGGTATGAGCGCGAGCAGAGCACCCTCTTCGGTATCGAAACGCCCTATCGCCACGCCACCACATGGCGACTGCTGTGTTTTGAGGAGGAGCAGGGGAGCGGGCTGCACTTTACGGCCGAAGGGATCGGTACGACGGGCGGCGTGCGTCGTTTCCGTTCGAGCGATGCCGAACCGTTGGAGCCGCTGCGCGTGGCGGCACGCTATGCCGAACGCAACTACCGCTTCGGGGCACAGCTGACCTACCGCAAACGATTGAAGCGAGGCTCGTTACTCTCATTAGCGGCCGACTACCGCACGGGGCGCGATGCACAGATCGAAGGGGTCTTTACCAATGCCCTGCGCGTGGGTGGTGCGTGGACGAAGGAGTGGAGTCGCGGCGTGCGTTGGGAGGTGGCGGCCGATCTGCCGCTCTCGATGCGCGGGATGCGATCCGCCACGAGCGAGGAGGCGATGCGGCTGACCGATGATGTGTGGTACAACCCCGCGTGGGGATACCAAGACGGCAAGGTGCGCAGTGCCCGCGTGCGGCGCGAGGTGCTGCCGATGGTCGTGACGACGGTCACCGTACCGATTCGCCCGCTGACAACCCTGCAACTCACGGCGGCTGCCGAGGCGGGGGTGCGCAAACAGAGTGCCCTCGGGTGGTACGATGCCCGCACACCGCTCCCCGACAACTACCGCAAGCTGCCCTCCTACACCGAGGATCGGGCGACCGAGGAGGTATGGCTTATGGATGATCCGCGCTATACGCAGATCAACTGGGACGAACTGATCACCGTGAATCGGATCGGGGAGGGGGAGGCGGCCTACGCGCTCGAGGATCGCGTGACGAGCCTGCACGATCTGCAACTGCGTGCCGCACTGCAGAGCGAATGGGGGCGTGTTCGGTTGGACTACGGCCTGCAATGGCGAGGCCGCACCCACCGCCACTACAAGGAGCTGCGCGATCTGCTCGGTGCGGACTTTTTGACCGACATCGACCAGTACCTGATCGACGACGACCACTACGCCAACCGCCTCGAGAACAACCTCCGCAACCCTTCGCGCCGCATCACCGAGGGCGATCGCTTCGGGTACGACTACGCGCTGATCGAGCGGCAGACGACGGCGTGGATCAACGCCGCGTGGCAGAACCACCGTTGGAGCGCACGCGCCGCCCTCGCCCTCGAACGCCACACGATCTGCCGCGAGGGGTTCTACGAAAAGGAGCTTTTCTCCGATCGGCTCTCCTACGGACGGTCGCGCACGATCGAGGCGTTGCCCTATACGCTCAAAGGAGCGTTCGGCTACACCCCCTCGCCGCGCGACTATGCCGGCCTGCATATTGCATTCGGCAGTCGGATGCCGTCGGCCGAGCATCTTTTCATCCAACCCCTCTACAACAACCGCACAGTCGAAACACCTGACCCCGAACGATTTTACGCTGCCCAGCTCAACTATCGTCGAACGGGCGAGCAGCTCGATTGGCAACTTTCGGCTTTCGCCACGATACACCTCGACGGCACGCGCACGCAACGCTACTTCGACGATTTGAGCGGTGCATACGCCGATCTTACGGCCACTGAGATCGGTACTTCGGCCGTCGGGCTGGAAGCCGCCGCCGTATGGCGCATCGACTACCACTGGACACTCACGGCGGCCGCCTCGTGGGGGAGTTACCGCTACAACCGCAATCCGAAGCTGACCATCGTCACCGATACCGACAACCGTCCGATCGATCATGCCGCCACGGCCTATATGGGCGACTGCCGCGTAGGAGGAGCACCCGAAACGACGGCCGTCCTGCAAGCCGGCTACTACAACAGCGGTTGGAGCCTCCGCCTCTCGACCGGTTGGGCAGGCGGTCGCTATGTCGATCCGACCTTTCTGCGCCGAACCGATCGCGTGGCACGCCAAAACGGCACCACGCCCGAGGCTTTTACGGCCTTTGTCGATCAGGAGCAGCTGCCCGATGCCCTGACACTCGATCTGGCGTGCAGCAAGAGCTTCCGTTTCGCGCAGTCGCAACTGACACTCTTCCTCTCGATTCGTAACCTGCTCGGCGCAGAGATGATCTCCTACGGCTACGAGTCGCTGCGCACGCAGCGTGCCGGCATCACGGCCGAGTCGCTCCGTCTGCCGCAGGCGACCCGCTACCTCTACGCCTCACCGCGTTCGGTGCTTGTGACGGTCGGCTACCGTTTTTAGATTCGCATTTTTTTCATTACCTTTGTGCCCTCACATTCAATCAAAAGAAGTATGGCAGGATCGAATTTCGTCGATTATGTAAAGATATTTGCCCGCTCGGGACACGGCGGCGCAGGTTCGGCGCACTTCCGCCGCGAGAAGTTTGTCGCCTTTGGCGGCCCCGACGGGGGTGACGGCGGCAAGGGCGGCAGTATCATCTTGCAGGGCGACCGACAGTACTGGACACTGATCCACCTCAAGTACCAACGCCACCAGTTCGCCGAGGATGGTGAGTGCGGCTCGGGGGCGCGTGCCTCGGGCAAGAATGCCAAAGATATCGTCATCCCTGTACCGCTCGGCACGGTGGCACGCCGTCTGGTTGAGAACGAGGAGACGGGCGAAACGGAGCTTGTCGAGGTGGGTGAGGTGACCGAGCACGGCGAGCAGCTTGTGCTGCTGCACGGTGGTCGCGGCGGACTGGGCAACTGGCACTTCAAGAGTGCGACGAACCAAACCCCGCGCTATGCGCAACCCGGCGAGGAGGGCGACGAAGGTGCCTTTATCTTGGAGCTGAAGGTGCTGGCCGATGTGGGGTTAGTGGGCTTCCCTAACGCCGGAAAATCGACCCTGCTGTCGGTCGTATCGGCCGCCAAACCGAAGATTGCCAACTACGCCTTTACGACCCTCGAGCCGAACCTCGGTATCGTGGAGGTACGCGACCGCAAGTCGTTCGTGATGGCCGACATCCCGGGCATCATCGAGGGGGCACACGAGGGGCGCGGACTGGGCACCCGTTTTCTGCGCCACATCGAGCGAAATTCGGTGCTGCTCTTTATGATTCCGGCCGACTCGGACAACCTGAAGAATGATTACGAGGTGCTGCTCGGCGAACTGACCCAATACAACCCCGAGCTGTTGGACAAGCAACGCCTCTTGGCCGTGACGAAGTGCGATATGTTGGATGAGGAACTGATCGAACAGATGCGCAGCGAGCTACCCGAGGGGGTTCCGTCGATCTTTATCTCGTCGGTCACGGGGTTGAACATCACGCAGCTGAAAGATATGTTGTGGGCAGCCCTGCAGGAGTAAGCTAAAAGAGAATCAGCCGATTGACTACGCGCAGCGTAAACCGCCCGCCGAAGTAGTCGATCACACCGCACAACGAGCCGTTGCCTTCGGGTAGCGGCTCTTCTGCATAGTGTGCCGAGCCGAGCGTGCGAACGATAAAACGGTCACCCGCAGCATCGAGGATCGTGCGTTCGGTGGTGGCCGGCTCGCCGGTCAGCGGATCGGGGTCGCACCAAGTACCCGACTCGACGAACCGCACGCCATCGAAACGGACAAAACGGTCGATGTGGTCGGTGGTCACCTCCCCGAATTGCAACCGCAGCGGTGCAGGGTGGGTTGTCGCCGCAAGGAGTGCGAGGTGGCGTACGGCCTCCTCGTCGTTTAACCCCGAGGTGTAGCCCTCCGTACCGATCCCCGTGCCCAACTCGATTTTGCCACCGTAGTCGCACAACGAAAGCCCGTTACAGTCGATCCGAAGGGTCGAACCGATGGGGTAGTGACGGTAGAGGTTGTTGCGTTCGATGACGATCGTGAGGGCGGCCGTCGCATCCTCAACCACCACGCGGCGATAGAGTTCACCGTAGGCATCGTTGGCCGTCACAACGCCCTCGCAACAGAGCACCGAGCCGATCGGCGTAACGCTCCCTCTGCTCTGCGCCTTGAGCCAAGCGATCGACTGCACCGCAGGCGGATCGTCGTACTGCATCCCGCTCGAACGGTCACACGCTGCCAAGAGACACCACGCGGCAACCAGCCAAAGCCATCTATTCGCAATCCTCCGCATAGCGCAATTTTATCAGATAACGCCCCTCGCCCGCCGCATCGTACTGCAGGATCCCCGTCAGCGCACATCGTCTCTCGGGCAGTTGCGCAGTGGCAAAATCGGCGTAGGAGCGCACATAGCTTTCGATCACATCGTCGTTTCGATCCGTAAAGCGGCGATAGCCGTTCCACACCGATTCGACGATCGTTTCGGGCGCGTGAAGCAACCCCTCGATGCGGATCAGCCGCCCCGCCATCTCGGGCGAGAGCGCGGCGATGGTCGTCGTGAGCGGTTCGATCGGAAGCGGCTCCTCGTCGGCGCGCTGCACACAGCGATCCAATGCGGCCTGCGAACCGATATACTCCACCACATAGGCACTTCCGGCGATGGGCGTACGCCCGATCTGCAACACACCGTAGCTTCGACCGACGGTCAATCCCTGCAATGCCACACGCACCCGTGCGCCCAACGGGAAGTCGTTGTGCAGAGCATCCAAACCGATCTTCAGTTCGGCCGCCGCACCGTCCCCTTCGATCACGATCGAGCGGTAGAAGTTGCCGCCCCGATCGTTGGCCGTCACGCGCCCTTCGACCACCCAGTCGCGTTCGACCGTAACAGCCTCACCGCGACAGAGGCGGTTCAGCTCCGCAAGGGTCGAACTGACCACCCATTGGGCAGCCGTGTCGCGCTCCCCGAACGAGGAGTCGTAACACCCTGCAACGAGCAGGCAGCAAAGCAAAAGAAGTCGGCGCATGGAGTTTCCTATCAATCGAATTGTTCAAATGCAGGGGAAATGCGGGTTATTTTCCGCAATCCCTCACACAAAGATAGGGATTATATCCAATTTTTGTTTATTTTTGCATCATAATTTTAATACCCAAGACGATGTATCATCTTTTACAAACCCAAGAGGCTGCCCCGCTGATGGTGCCGGACAGCATTCAGAAAGAGAATTTCCAGAAGGCGGTCGATACGCTGCTGAACCTCGATCTTTCGCAGGTTGCATCGGGTCTGCTTGAACAAGCGATGTGGGTGCTGATCAAGCTCGTCATCGCGCTTGTGATCTACTATGTGGGGCGTTGGTTTATCCGCCGCATCGTCAAGTTGCTGGATCGCACCTTCGAGCGCCGCAATGTCGATGTGTCGCTCCGCTCGTTTGTCCGCAATACGACCGGCGTGGTGCTGACCCTCATACTGGTAATGATCGCCGTACAGACGCTCGGCGTGAATGTCACCTCGCTCATCGCCATCTTCTCGGCCGCCACGCTGGCTATCGGTATGGCACTGAGCGGTACGGCGCAGAACTTCGCCGGCGGTGTGATGATCCTGATGGTGAAGCCCTATCGCGTCGGAGACTACATCACGGCGCAGGGGCAGTCGGGTACGGTGCAGGAGATCAAGCTCTTCTCGACCGTCATCACGACCGTCGATAACCAGACGATCTACATCCCGAACAATGTGATCGCCACCTCGATCATCGACAACTTCTCGACCGCCCCCACGCGCCGTGTCGATTGGACGCTGACCTTGATGTATGACGACGACTTCGAGCTGGCCCGCAAGAGCATCTTGGCGATGTTTGCAAACGATGCCCGCGTGCTGAAAGATCCGGCACCCGTCGTATGGCTGACGGAGCTGGGTGAGCACGGCATCAAACTCTCGGTACGCGCGTGGACGAAGAACAGCGATCTATGGAATGTCTTCTTCGCCTATAACGAACAGTTCTACAAGGAGTTGCCGCAGCAGGGTCTGCACTTCGCACCCCCGCAGGTCAAGGTGATCGTAAAGAGCGATAAATAACGATGAATCGCACGCTCATCCTCTTTGCGGCTGCGCTTTTCGCACTGACCGGCTGCTCGCAAGCGACCCGCTTAACGCTTTGTTACGAAGGGTTGCAAAACGACACGCTCTTCTTGTCGGCGGCTCCCGTCGGCAAGCCGATCGGTGCGATCACCGACACCGTCGTTCTGCGCAACGGCGCGGCGCGGCACACCTTCACGGCCGACGAACCGCTTGTGGTGTGGGTGATGCCGCGCGACTTCGTCTTCGACTATCCGATCGAGGGCGGCGTGCGTACGATGCGCAACGGAGCCGGTTTTATGGCGATGGTGCTGACCGTAGGGGAGCAGGCCGAATTGCAAGCGACATCACACGGTGCGTATGCGACGGGCGAGGTGAATGGTTCGATCTTGAACCGCGAGGTGGTGGCACTCTACAACGCGCGCAACCCGCTGCAAGGCGAGTTCTTCACCGCCATCCAATCGGGCGACTTTGGTACGGCAATGGCGCTGCAACCGCAGATTGCGCAGGTGATGACCGACCACATCGACGCACACCCCGACCGTGAGAGCGCGGTTTTTGCATTGAGCCAACTGGATGAAGAGCAGGCCGCCACCTACTACGAGAAGATCGACAAACAAGCCTTTGCGGGCATTTTTCAGCCGCTCCAAGAGCAGCTCGGTTTGATCGCCGAGGGGCGAAAAGTATTGCTCGGAGCCAAGCAGGCGATCGTCGAGGGTGGCAAGGCTCCCGATTTTACTCTTCCGACGGCCAACGGCGAGGAGTTTCGTTTAAGCTCGCTGCGCGGGCGTTGGGTCGTGCTCGACTTTTGGGGATCGTGGTGCGGTTGGTGCGTGGCCGGCTTTCCGAAGATGAAGGCCTGCTATGCGAAGTACCACCCGCAGGTGGAGTTCGTCGGTATCGCCTGCAAGGATACGGAGGCGAAGTGGCACGCCGCCATCAAGCAGCACGAACTGCCGTGGATGCAGCTCTTCAACAGCCGCGATTTGCGTCCTGCCCAATCGCCGATGCACTGCTACGGCGTGGAGGGGTTCCCGACCAAGATCATCCTTACGCCTGAGGGCAAGATACATCGAATTTTCGTTGGCGAAAGTGGTGATTTTTACCAAGTTATCGACAATTTATTCAAGTAAAATTCAAACAAAAACAAGACTATGGAATTGAGTGAAATTTTGGCCATCTCGGGCCAACCCGGACTTTTCAAATATGTGGCACAGTCGCAGCGCGGCGTGATCGTCGAGTCGCTGATCGACGGCAAGCGTATGAATGCCTCGGCAACCTCGCGCGTGAGTGCGCTGACCGAGATTTCGATGTTCACCGAGGGGGAGGATATTCCGCTGGCGGAGGTCTTCACGCGCATCTACGCCCACACGGGCGGCAAGGAGGCAATCAGCCCCAAATCGACACCCGAACAGTTGAAGGCCGCCTTTGCCGAGGTGCTGCCCGAGTACGACCGCGACCGCGTGCATGTTTCGGATATCAAGAAGTGCTTCTCGTGGTTCAACATCCTCGTTGGTGCCGGTTTCACGGAGTTCAAACTCCCAACCGAAGAGAGCGAGGAGTAGAAGTCGAAATTAACTATCTAAAAATGAAGGTTGAGAGCAAAGTGTTCTCAACCTTTTTTGTGTCCAAACAAATTCATCTTGCATTTTGAATTTTGCATTTTGAATTGTTTACTCCGTAAAATAAGGTTCATCCAACCCCAACACAAATCCGCGTCGGTGGCAGCAGGCAACGACGGCGACGATCAAGACCAAGACGGCATTCAGTCGGAAGGCAAACACCTCGCTCGTGACATGGAAGAGATCGCGCAGCAGGGTGAGCAGGAACGGGCAGAGCAGCACGGCGAGGTAGTTCATCGCCATCACGAACGAGAGGGCGAGGGTTGCCGAGCGCGGCGGGGCGATCGTGGCCGCCTTGTCGTAGATGATCGGCTGCATCACCCCGTACCCGATGCCGCAGAGCAGCACCCCGACCACCAACGCCGCCTTCGTGTGGAGGTAACCGATCGTGATCAGTCCGGCGGCCATCAGTACGAGTGAGAGCAGATTCGTAACCGTGCGCAGGTGGTGAATGATGCGGTTGATAAAGAGCCCGGGCAGCATAATCGCCAAGAAGAAGAGCGAGATCAGAATGCCCGAGAAGGAGCTTTCGATGCGGTAGTGATCGACCAAGAAGGCCGTATCGAAGGTGATGACCAGCACGGCGTAGGTGATAAAGAAGTAGAGGAGCATCAATCCGACGAGCTTCCGTCCGTCGATCGCCTTATTTTGGAGCTGTAAGCTCTCTTTCGGCTCCTCGGTCGCGGGGGTGCGCAGGAGCGAGAAGCAGAGCAGCAGCGAAACACCCGAGAGGGTATAGACCAAGAAGGGGAGGTGCCAGTTGATCTCGGCGAGGTAGCCCGCCAAGGCGGTCGCCAAGACCAGCGCGAGGTTGTTGATCGCCGAGCTGTAGCCGAGCTGACGGATGCGGTAGTCGCCCGTGAAGTACTCGACCACCAACCCCGTCGAGAGGGGGATCACCATCCCCGCACCGATGCCCAAGATGCAGCTGATCAGGATCAGCCACCCCATACTCTTGGCCACAAGGCACGCCACGCCGCTCAAGAAGAAGATCGCCAACCCCCACAGCAGCAGATCGAGCTGTCGCCGCCCCTCCGAGAGCTTGCCCGCAAGCAGCACAAAGGGGATGATCAGCAGCGACGGGAGCGACGAGAGGAGCTGAATCTCCAGTTCGGTCGCCTTGGGGAAGATCTTGGTCAGGTCGCCCAAGATGGGCGAGATCGCCAACCCGGGCAGCGACGCCACGGCCGATACCGACCAGATCGCCAACAAGACGACGATCGGCAAACTCCCTTTTCCGGTATTGATTCTCATAAATTCCACGCTTTATTTTCGATTCCGATCCTCTCTCTCCTGCAAGCCGCGTACCAAGATTTCGCCTGCGACCGTTCGTTTTTTTGCGAGAGCTGGGAATACTGGGAAAAGTGCGAGGAACGGGGTTATCACGAAGGGCTATTAAGGGATTTTTCGGCATTCGTTAATCGCCGTTAATTACCCTTAATAGCCCTTATTTTTCGTCGCGCAAGCCAAAGCCAAAGCTGACTGCTGACTGCTGACTGCCAATCCCTACTCCCGAACGCAGCGAACGGACATACCGTTGGCGGTGCTCATCGTCAGGTCGGTGCGGAGGCCGCTCTTCGTAACCTCGTCCTTCTTGAACCAGAAGGCAAAGACCTGACCGTCGGCCGTCCAGTTGTAGCCCACCCACGGTTGCGCCTCGGTGGCCACATTGCGGGTCAGCGACTCGTCGAAGAGGTTTTGAATCTTACCGTCGAGGTAGGTGCGACGACCTGCCGCAAAGAAGAACGAGGAGTGCGTGCCGTCGGTCAGCGTCCAGCCGAACTGATCCGTATAGTCGGCCCCCTCGGCCGTCAGATCGTCGGCGATCGTCAGCGCGCTGAATGCCGAAGCCGGAGCTACTCGCCACCCGTAGGGGCAGGGATCGTTCACACTCTTATCGCTCGTATTCCACCCCTCGACAACCGTTGCCGTCTGTTTGTTCCACGACTCGCTCTTCGACGAGGTGATCAGGAAGTGCATCGGATACTTCGTCGCATAGTCGTAGGAGCCCGTCTCGCTGTCGGCCTCGACCATCGAGATATAGGCGTACTCCAAGTTACCGTCGTAGAGCGTAGCCGCCTCACCCTGCTCGGCCGTATATTTCGCCGGTCCGATGAACGGATCCTTGCGCCCCCACTGGTAGTAAAGACCGTACGATAAGAGGTGATCCTCGACCGTCTCGGCCGTATTGGCCAACGCGCCCAAGTGGCGAGCCATCAGCGTATAGTCGCCCAGTTGCACGGCACTCTTCTCGGCATCGAAATCGGCCGCCCAGATATGCCAGTTCCAAAGGAGCACACCCTCGGCATCATAACCGCCAATCACGGCGTTGCCCTCCTTGATCTTCGTCGTATCGTCGGCATCGCTACCGATATAGAACGAAACGACATCGCCCTCCAAATCGAGGTACTGGATCAGATTCGAGGAGGTCTGCCATACAACGGCCACCGAGGTAGGCAGTGTACCCGTCGAACCGTCGGCGCGTTTCGTTGCACTGATGAGGTAGTGGGCATTCGGCTGATTGGCCACATAACAGTTGGCCGGCTGCTGTGTATAGTCGAACTCCCCGGAACCGACCGAAACATAGAGCGAGGCACCGATCACCTCGCCGCCCTTCGTTGTCCCGTTCACACGCACCGTACCGGTCGATGCCACATCGTCATCCTTCTCGGGCGCAGTGACCGTCAGGGTCTGGGTGACGGTGTTGATCTCGGGCTCGGGCCACCCCTCGGGGTAGGAGCCGAGCGAGAAGCTCTTGATATTGGTGCCCGAGAAGCTGATCGTACCCGACTCGCCCCAATCCAAGAAGAGGGCCGTCGGGTCGAGCGTGACCTTTCCGTCGTCATCATCGTTGCTGCACGCTGCAAGCGCGGTTACGAGCAACACGGCGCAGAGTACTTTCCAAAGTTGTTTCATCCTTCTTTTCTAATGAATTTCTTGTCAAATGTAGGTGCAAAGATAGTATAAATCGTGTAAAAAACGCAGTTCACGAAGTGATTATTTCGCATTCCGTCGCTATACGAACGCAAAAAGGGGCGATTTATTTTATCTGCACAAAAATTCTACATACGATTTGATCGCCGATTGGCAGACGGGGCAGAAGGCCTCGACCCCGCGAAAGCTGTTCATCAGGCAGTGCTGCGCGGGGCGATAGATCCCCTTGGCCGCATAGCCGCCACCCTCGAACACGCCGACCGCATCGCGGTAGGGTGGCGTTACAGGGGTCGGAACGGGGATCGAATCCGTGAGCAGCGACCGCCAAAGCGTTTTGCGCTCGAAATCGACCAGCGTCGTGAGGTTCACCTCCCACGGTTCGAGTTTTTTGTTGTACATCGTATCGTCGTAGGCCGTCGTCCCGACATACTCATCGCCCAAGCCCATCAACAGATGGCCGAACTCGTGGATGTAGATCTTCCCCGTGAAGCCCTCGTTGTGCGCCGCCGAGATACCATAGAAGTTGAAGATGCCGCCACCGCCGTACTTCTGCGTGTTGGAGAGCACATAGATATATTCGTAGGGGGCGTGTGCGGCCAAGTCGCGCAGGCGTTGCTGATCGGCGACCGTCTGGTAGCGTTCCGAATCGAAGGTGTAGAAGTTGGCATCGCAGGCCGTATTGCGCCAGATATGCTCGGCGGGGATCGTCACGCCCGACTCCTCCGACGGAGCCCACACGGCGCGGATGTTGAAGCGATCCTTCAGCTCCGTGTAGGGGGCATAGGCTGCCATTGCCTCGGCAAAGCGACGGCACGCCTCCTCAAACTTCGCCCGCTCGTTGCGGCTGTAGCCCTCGGGCAGCACCACAATATCGACCCGATGCTCCGGCGAGCCGTGATAGACCACATCGAAAACCTCGTGGCGGGGCGTAAACTGCTCGATCCAGTAGCTTTCGGGGTCGATGCGCTGCGTGTAGATCACAGCAAAACGACCCCGCTTATCGCGCGAACAGAGTTCGATGCGGCAGGGGCGTTTGGGGTAGGGAAAAATCACCCCCTCGGGGTAGGCGCGGGTGATCTGCTGCGCCTCGGCTGTGCCTTGCCACTCGTTGAAGAGCGAGCAGTAACCGCGCGAGTAGATCTCGCGGCCGCTCTCCTCGTCGATCAGCCGAAAGAGGTGGTTGCCGAGGTTCGTCGTATCGCAGAGCGAGCGTTTCGATCCGGCCCAGTAGGGTTCGGCCTTCAGCTCGTCGAAGGCGATCCGCTCCGTATGGGCATCCCCCGTGCGGTAGTAGTCGAAACGCATCGTGCGATCGAAAAAGTAGTCCGAAAACGCATGCTGCGCCGAGGCGGTTACGGTCGTCAAAAGTGCTGCGGCCAAAAGGGATATGATTCTCATCGAAAGGGGAGTGTTTAGAATGCAAATAATAGGAGGTGCAACTCATAACCTCCTATTATTTACCGTTTTGAAGAGTTTAGTTCAAGCTATTTCTTCTCGGGCTTACCGATCGTCTCACGCATCTGCGTATCGGCAATGATGTTCTTCATCTTGTAGTAGTCCATAATCCCGAGATTGCCGTTGCGGAACGCTTCGGCCATCGCCAGCGGCACCTCGGCCTCGGCCAAGATCACCTTGGCACGGGCATCCTGCGCCTTGGCCTTGTTCTCCTGCTCGAGTGCGACGGCCATCGCGCGACGCTCCTCGGCCTTGGCCTGTGCGATGTTCTTATCGGCCTGCGCCTGATCCATTTGGAGCTGTGCGCCAATATTCTTGCCCACATCAATATCGGCAATATCAATCGACAAGATCTCAAACGCCGTACCGGCATCCAACCCCTTCTCGAGTACCACGCGCGAGATCGAATCGGGATTCTCGAGCACGATCTTGTGCGAATCGGCCGATCCGATCGACGAAACGATACCCTCGCCGACACGCGCCAAGACGGTCTCCTCACCGGCACCGCCGACCAGCTGTTTGATGTTGGCACGCACCGTTACGCGTGCCTTGGCGATCAGCTGAATACCATCTTTGGCCACGGCTGCAACGGGAGGCGTATTGATCACCTTCGGGTTTACCGACATCTGAACCGCCTCGAACACATCGCGGCCGGCCAAGTCGATCGCCGTTGCCATCTTGAAGTCGAGGACGATGTTTGCCTTCTGTGCCGAAACCAGCGCGTGTACCACATTCGACACATTACCACCGGCCAGATAGTGCGCCTCCAACTCGTTGGGGTCGAGGCTCAAACCTGCTTTCGTGCTCTCGATCATCGACGAGACGATCGTCGAGGGGGGCACCTTACGCCAACGCATCAGAATCAACTGCAGGAGGCTGATACGCACGCCCGAAACGAGTGCCGAGAACCAAAGTCCTACGGGAATAAAGTAGAAGATCAGCCAAATGGCGACCAACGAAACAAAGACCAATAAGGCCAAAATACCCATATCCATACGCGAAAAATTTTAAGGTGTTATTGAATTTGTTTAACGATCACATTGAAATTCTCGAAGCCGACCACCTCGATCTCCTGTTTGGGGTCGATATAGGCATCGGTCGATTTAGCCTCGTAGGTACGCCCTGCGATCTCGACCTTGCCCATCGGAGCCAAGCGCGAGATGCTGCGACCGTGTGCACCGATTGCGATCTCTTCGGCCGGTGTCGGCATGCTCGACGAGGTGATCTTCTGATTGAGCGAGAAGCGTTGCCAAGTCTTGGCTCGCAGTGACAAGACGACCGCGATCAGCGATACGACGAGGATCGACACGAGCACTACGAAACCCGCCGCGCTGCCCAACTCGGTAAAGGCGAGATAGACTGCGCTACCGTAGCAGATCAGCGCCAACACGGCACCAACCGACACACCGGGCAGCAGCAACACCTCGGCGAAGAGGAACAGAAGTCCCAAGAGGGATAAAAGAATGATGTACCACATAGTTATCAGGCGTTTTAGTTTACTGTTCGGTTGTTTGTTTACGCGCCGAGGCGGGGATATTCAGTTCGACCACCTTGATCTCAATCGTGGGATCGACCCCGTGCAACGCCGTCACGGCCTGCTCGGCCGCCGTGCGGTCTGCGAAGGTGCCGACGATGTAGCGCGAACCTGCACGCGACACCTCGATCGTCGTGCTCACGACACTCAACGCCGCACGCATCTGCTCGGTCAGGCTCTCCACGCCCGAGATCTCCAAGCGGAAGCCGCTCAAAGTGGCTGTCGGCAGCGGTTCGTCGGCTAAATTGCGATAGACCCCGTCGATCCAAACCACCACCTCGGGGGCACGGAAACCGTGCTTCTTAAGGCGTGCTTGCGCCTCCAACGCCTCCTCTTCGGTAGCAAAGCCGCCGGCGAAGTAGCGCGTCTTGCCGTCGTCGGTGCGCAGCTTATAGACCGGCGCAGCACCTCGGAAGGTAGAGTAGGTGGGTTTGTTCACACTGTAGGTTGCCAGCAGCACGCGGAAGATCGTACCTCGCTGATAGATCGGGCACTCGGGGATCGGGTTCTTATCCGAGTACTGCGGGCGGGCAGGCGAGGCGAGGCGCAGCGTATCGTACTGAATAAAGTTGCGCTCCTTCACCGCAATCGCCGGCAGGGCGCAGATCTGGTCGCAGACGGCGGCAATTTCACTCTCGACCCCCTTTAACGAATCGGCAGCCAAACGCAGTCCCAACACCTGCGCTACGGCACTCTCGTAGGCAACCAGTGCCCGCTTGCGCAGGATATAGTCGGCAAGGGCATCCGACGAGGTACGCCCCTCCAACGCGCGAATCTCGCGCATCGTGCTCGCCTCGCGGCGGATATGCTCGTCGATCAGCCGCTCCTGCTGCAACGCCTCGAGTAGGTAGGTGTAGGCGTAGCTCTTATCGCTGTAAACCACATGCCAGCAGGCGGCCAACGAGTCGGCTGTCAGCCGATTCTTCTGATCCAGCTCCTTGATGCGGTCGTAGAGGTCGATGGCATCCCCCTCGCTCTCGATCGTTTCGTACGATTTGGCCAGCCGTTCCAGCGCAAAGTAGTTGGCCGTATAGCGGCGCACATAACCCAACGCCTCATCCTCGCGGGCGTGGGCGCGTTGCAGCTCGTTGTAGTTCTGCCGCGCCAAGAACTCCTCGAACGGCAGGTTCTCGACCAAATTACGGCGTTGCATCGATTCGGGCAGCGCGGTCATCGAGGGGCGGTTCTGGGCGCGTTGCAGTGCACCCGAATTGTGGTTGGTGAGCACCCACTCCTGCTCGATCTCGCTCAAGCGGCTGTCCAACTGGTTGATCTTCGAGTTCAACTCGATGTGGCGGCTCTCGCTCCGCATGATCTGCTGCGTGTAGCGGTACTGATTACCCGGGTCGTCGCGCAGCTGTCTGCGCACCTCGATCAGCAACGCCGCCACCGAATCGGCAGCCATCTTGGTCATCGCCTTCTCCTGCAGAAGCGCCATATACTCCGCATTGGAGGCCAACTCCGGAATGGGCGGGGTCACCTTGTATTGTGCCGCCACATCGGTCAGCGAGAAGAGAAGAGCCGTTAAGACTACATATAGTTTACGCATAAGCATCTGTTTATTTCCACCATTTCATAAAGAAGAGTTGAATCAGGCCGAAGATCTCCAAACGACCAAAGAGCATCAAGAGCGAATCGACCCCCTTCATTACCGTCGGAATCGCTGCATAGTTATCCATCGAACCCACCTCGCCGAAGCCCGGGCCGACATTGCCCATACAGGCGACGGCACTCGAGAAGGCAGTCAGCAGGTCTTGCCCGAAGAGCGTGCCGAAGACCGAACCGATCAGGATCAGCATCACATAGGCTACGACAAAGACCATCACCGTAAAGAGGGCATCGCTCTCCTGCACCACGCCGTCCAATCGAACGCGAATCACGGCGTTCGGGTGGCGTTGCTGCTTCATACGCGCCTTCATCATCTTCACGGCCAAGACCAGTCGATCGACCTTCAGACCGCCCGTCGTCGAACCCGAGCAGGCGCAGACGATCGAGACGAAGATCAGCAACATGATCGCAAACGGTGTCCACAGATTCGTATCGGCCGTAGCAAAGCCGCTGGTCGTAATGAGCGAGGTCACTTGGAAGATCGAGTGGCGGAACGAGGCGGTGAGCGTATGGTAGTTCCCCGCCGCGAAGAGGCTGATGGCAACGAGCAGCGACGAGCAGAGAATCAGCGCGAGGTAGTGGCGCGTTACCTCCGAGCGGAAGATGTTGTTGCGTTTGCCGGTCACGGTGGCGTAGATCAGGCCGAAGTGGATACCCGAGGTGGCCATCGTGAGCACCAAGATCAGCTCCACGGCCGGACTGTTGAAGAAGGCGATGCTGGCATTCTTCGTCGAGAAGCCGCTCGTGGCCGAGGCCGACATCGCGTGGCAGAGCGCATCAAACCAGTTCATTCCGGCCAGTTTGAGCGAGAGCGTCGAGAGGATCGTCAGCCCCAAATAGACCACCATCAGGATCTGCACGATGATCTGCGTGCGGTAGTGGAAGTTCTCCTTCGCCAGCGACGACATCTCGACATTCGACAACATCATCTTACTGCGCCCCATCGAGGGGAGGATCACCAATGCGAACATCACAACGCCCATACCGCCGATCCAAGTCGAGGAGAATCGCCAGAACTGCAACCCGCGCGGCAGTGCCTCGACATCCTCCAAGACGGTTGCGCCCGTCGTCGTAAAGCCCGAAACGCTCTCGAACCACGCATTGATCAGGTTGAACTCGCCGCCCCAAATCAGATAGGGGAACATCCCCACGACACAGGCCACCAGCCACGAACCGACCACAACGGCAAACCCCTCTTTGGTCGAGAGTTGTCCCTTCTTATCGACAAAAATCTGCGGAAACGCACCCAGCAGGGCGGTCAGCAACGCCGAGAGCAGCAACGGATAGAAAGCCGAATCCATCCCGTTCTGGTAGGAGATACCCACCGAAACGAGCATAAATCCGGCAATGAACAGCATCACCATTCCGACATAACGCAGTACGAGGTCGATCCGCATAACTCTTCTTCGCTTTTCTCGCTTACGCCTTCTGTTGGCGTGATTGGGTGATCAGCGTGTCGATCTTCTCCTTCAGTTCGAGCACCTCGTCCTTACACTCGTCCTTCACCGCAAAGGGGAGTTTGAACGAGAGGTAGTCGCCCAAGCTCTTGTTCATCCCGAGGATCGGATTGACACAATAGATCGTCATAAAGTAGTAGAACATCAACACAATCGCGATCATCACGGCCAGCGCGATCAGCACGGGGGTCACGGCGCGATAGGCGTTCTTTTTCATCTGTTCGGTGCGCGGAGCAAGCGAGCTTTGGGTCGAGGTCATAAAGGCCTTGACCGCAGCCGTCAGGCGTGTATAGGAGGCCTCGAACTCCTCCGTGTACCAGTGATCGGCCGTCGGCATCGGCACCTCGGCGGGGAGGACCACAGCCAACGAATCGGCGTGGGGGAGGGTATCGGCCAAGATGGCGGCGGCGGCCTCTTGCTCGGCGCGGCGTGTGGCGGCCGTCAGGTAGCGATCGACCAAGATCTTCATCTCGGTCGTTGCAAACGACAACGAATCGAGGAACGAACGATCGAGTGCCTCCTGCTGCGCGGTGAGGTGTACGCGTTCCAACCGCTGCATCGAGCTGCGACAGAGGCTGTCGTAGGTGCGATCGGCATAGACCGAGCGGTGGATCAGCGCCACATTGAGTTCGTGGGCGGCATCCAACATCTCCTTGGCCAACTCGATATTTCGACGGCTCGCCTTCAGAATATCGCCCGTATCGCGGCTCAGGCTGCCCAGCTCAAAAAAGGAGAGCATTCCCGATATAAAGAGCAGGCTGACGATGCTTAAAAAGCCGACCGTCACGCGTTTACGCATTCCTTTCATTGTTTGCTTCGCTTTCGTTCCTATATAATATGTTGCAAATATAGTAAATTATTCGATAATTTCCCCGATCAGATCATCACTTTCGTCGATCGAATGCACTTTTACGCGACAAATCGTGTTGATACGGACCCGATCGTAGGGTACCTTCACGCGACGATACGCCCCCGTGAAGCCCAACATCCAGCCCCCCTTCATCGTGCTCTCGAACAGCACATCCACCTCTTTGCCAACATCCTGCGCACAAAATTCGCGATGCAGTCGGCGGCACAATGCATCCAGTTCGGCCGCCCGTTGCGTTGCCACCGCTGCAGGCACCTTGTCGCTCATCGCGACGGCCGGCGTGTTGGGTCGCTCCGAGAAGGGGAAGATGTGCAGGAAAGCGGGCGAAATTCCTGCCAAAAGGTCGTAGGTCTCGCGGAAATTCTCCTCCGTTTCGCCCGGAAAACCGACGATCACATCAATCCCGATAAAGGCATCGGGCATCCGTTGCCGCACCGCCTCAATCCGTTCGCGGAACTTCTCGGCGGTGTAGCGGCGGCGCATCCGCGCGAGCACGCTGTTCGAACCGCTTTGGATCGGAATATGGAAGTGATGTTGAAATTTAGGTGACGAGGCACAAAACGCTATGATTTCGTCGGTTAGCAGATTGGGTTCGATCGACGAAATGCGGTAGCGGTCGATCCCCTCGACTTCGTTCAATGCCCGAAGCAGATCGAGGAACGACTCGCCCGTCGTACGGCCGAAATCGCCCGTATTGATCCCTGTGATCACAATCTCGCGCTGCCCGCCGCGGGCGATCTCCTCCGCCTCACGCACCAAATCGGCTATCGGAAGGTTGCGGCTGCTGCCGCGTGCATAGTGGATCGTGCAGTAGGCGCACTTGTAGTCGCACCCGTCCTGCACCTTAAGGTAGGCGCGCGTTCGGTCGGCCGACGAGAAGGCGGCAAAGAAGCGCGTCAGCTCCTCGACCCCGCAACTGAACACCTGCGCAGAGCCCTTTTTCGTTAGTTCAACCACTCGTTGATATAAATCACCTTTATCGTTGTTGCTCAACACAATATCAACACCTTCGATTGCGGCTATTTCGTGCGGTTTAAGCTGCGCATAACACCCTGTTACGGCGATGATCGCATGGGGATTGCGACGGTGGAGTTTACGGATCAGGTTGCGACATTTTTTATCGGCGTGCTCGGTGACCGAACAGCTGTTGATGACACAAATATCGGCCTCGGCATTGGCGGCTACGCGGACGAAGCCCCCCTCGACAAATTGGCGGGCGAGGGTCGATGACTCCGAGTAGTTGAGTTTGCATCCAAGGGTGTGAAAATTGACTCTGCGAGGTTGCATAACGGCTAAATTTGGTACTTTTATAGCGCGAAAATACGAAATCTTACGCGAAAGAGGAGGGCTTTTCCGATAAAAAATGTAAATTTGCGCGCAATTAAGATGGAAATGGAGTTTTTCGACGATCTGATTCACTACGGCTACCTCACCAACGCCTGCTTGGCGGCGGTGCTCTCGGGTATCAGCTGCGGGCTGATCGGGAGCTACATCGTCGCACGACGGTTGGTCTTCTTGGCCGGCGGCATCACCCACGCCTCGTTTGGCGGATTGGGGATTGCGCTCTACGCCGGCACCAACCCGATCGCGGGGGCGATGCTCTCGGCGGTGGTGGCTGCGCTCGGGATCGAGTGGGCAGGATCGCACGGCCGTATCCGCGAGGATTCGGCCATCGGCATCATCTGGTCGATCGGTATGGCCGTCGGAGCACTCTTTATGTACCTCACCCCGGGCTACACCTCGGGCGACCTCTCGGCCTACCTCTTTGGTTCGATCATCACCGTGACGGAGAACGACATCGCGGCATTGACCGCACTGACGGTCGTCTTAATGGCGGGGGCGGCGTTGTGGTTGCGACCGGTGATGTATGTGGCCTTTGACCGCGAATTTGCACAGAGTCGCGGAATCGCCGTGCGACGAATCAGCTACCTGATGGCCGCGCTGATCGCCATAACGATCGTACTCTCGATCCGCATTATGGGGATCGTGTTGCTCATCTCGCTCGTCACGCTGCCGGTCGTAATCGCCCAAACGGTCGTGCGCTCCTACCGCAGAATCGCGCTGTGGGCACCGATTGTGGCCGTTGCAGGCAATCTTACGGGGCTGATTTTGAGCTACGAATGGGAAGTTCCGCCCGCCACGGCCATCATATTTGCGCTTACCGTTGGGTTAATTGCGGTAAAACTATTAACTTTGTGTCGGAATAAAATGCGTGCAGCCGAATGAAAACCATCCATAAATTAGTCCTCAAATCCTATTTGGGGCCGATGATCCTCACCTTCTTTATCGTGATGTTCGTCCTGATGATGAACATCGTGTGGCGTTATATCGACGAGCTGGTCGGTAAGGGTCTTTCGGCGGGTATCATCATCGAGCTGATGACCTATTTTATGGCCAATATGTTGCCGCTCGGTCTGCCGTTGGCGGTCTTGCTGGCTGCGATTATGACGATGGGCAACTTGGGCGAGAACTACGAGCTGCTGGCGATGAAGTCGGCCGGTATGTCGCTCGTGCGCATCACCAAGCCGCTGATCATCCTGATCGGCTTGGTCTCGATCGGCAGCTTCTTCATCGGCAACAATCTGGTGCCCTATGCCAACAAGAAGGTCTATAGCATCCTCTACGACATCCGACAACAGAACCAAAACTTGGAGTTCCAAGACGGCCTGTTCTTCAACGGCATCGACAATATGTCGATCCGTGTCGAGCACCAAGACCCCAAAACGCATCTGCTCACCAATGTCTTGATCTACGACAACCGCGATGTGAACGGCAATATGAACACGATCGTGGCCGATTCGGGCTACATCCGTCTCTCGGACGACAAGCGTTTCCTGCTCGTTACGCTCTACCACGGTGAGATGTATGAGCAGACCCGCGCCACAAGCAACAGCCGTTGGTACACGAAGAGCTCGTTGCGCCACCACATCTTCGACCATCAGGAGCAGGTGATCCCGATGGAGGGTTTTGCGATGGGGCGCACGGACGAAAACCAATTCTCGAACAGCCAAACCAAGAATGTCAGCCAACTGCAGGCCGATATCGACTCGCTCGAGGTGCTGGTCAATTCGGCGACGAACCGTTCCTACGAGCCGCTGCTGAAGGAGCGCATCTTCGTCCACGACCACTCGGTGCTGAATCTCCCCGACAGCCTGCGCACCGACCGCACGGGCTTCCGCGACAAGGTGCTGTTGGACTCGATCGAGGGGCTCTCGATGCGCGATCGGGAGCGTGTGTGGGATCAGGCTCGCGCCAATGCAAAGAATTCGCGCAACCTCTTCTCGATCGACGAATCGTCGGCCAAAGAGTCGCTCAACCAGCTCTACCGTTCACAGGTCGAGTGGCACAAGAAATTGTCGCTGCCCGTCTCGATTATGATCTTCTTCCTGATCGGTGCACCGCTCGGAGCGATCATCCGCAAGGGTGGTTTGGGACTTCCGGTGGTCGTATCGGTGATCTTCTTTGTGATCTACTACATCATCTCGCTCTCGGGCGAGAAGGCGGCCAAAGAGGGCAATTGGGATGCGATCTACGGTATGTGGATCTCGACCTTCGTGCTGACTCCGATCGCCATCTATCTGACCTACAAGGCGACCAACGACTCGACGCTGCTCGATACGGATTGGTATGCCGGCCGTTGGAAAATGTTGCAGGAGCGGTTGGCTCCCTACGCCGCACGCATCAAATCGAAGCTGAATTTCAAACGCAAGAACAAATAAGCAATTACAAGGATAATGGAACAGAAACAGAGTGTATTGAATAGTGTCGAGGAGACCATCGAGGCCTTTCGCAAGGGCGAGGTGGTGATCGTCGTCGATGACGAAGACCGCGAGAACGAGGGCGATTTCATCGTTGCAGCCGAGTTGATTACCCCCGAGGTGGTCAATTTTATGTTGCACGAGGGGCGCGGCGTGCTCTGCGCACCACTCTCGGAGAAGCGTTGCGACGAGTTGGGGCTGCAGATGATGGAGGAGAACAACACCTCGCTGCTCGGCACCCCCTTCACCGTGTCGTGCGATCTGCTCGGGCACGGCTGCACGACGGGCGTTTCGGCTGCCGATCGCGCCGCTACGCTGCGTGCGCTGGCCGACCCCGCAACCATGCCGACCGACTTGGGTCGCCCGGGGCACATCAATCCGCTGCGTGCCCGCGATAAGGGCGTTTTACGCCGCCCAGGGCACACCGAGGCGGCCATTGACTTGGCGCGTTTGGCCGGTCTGCAACCCGCCGGTGTGCTGATCGAGGTGATGAACGAGGATGGTACGATGGCCCGCCTGCCGCAGCTGGTCGAGGTCGCCAAGAAGTATAATTTGAAGCTGATCTCGATCGCGCAGCTGATCGCCTATCGCCTGCGCGAGGAGTCGATCATCGAGCGCGGCGTGACGGTGCCGCTGCCGACCGAGTGGGGTGAGTTTCAGATCACGCCGTTCCGTCAGAAGTCGAACGGCGTAGAGCATGTGGCACTGACGAAGGGGAGCTGGACGGAGGATGAGCCGGTCTTGATCCGTGTCCACTCGTCGTGCGCGACGGGCGACATCTTCGGCTCGAAGCGTTGCGACTGCGGCGATCAGCTCCACCAAGCGATGCAGATGATCGAGCGCGAGGGGAAGGGTGCCGTGATCTACCTCAATCAGGAGGGTCGCGGAATCGGCCTCTGCAACAAGATTCACGCCTACAAGCTGCAGGATCAGGGGCTGGATACGGTCGATGCCAACCTGCGCCTCGGTTTCAAGGCCGACGAGCGCGACTACGGCGTGGGCGCAAGCATCATTCGTGAGCTGGGTATCCGCAAGATGCGCCTGATGACCAACAACCCCTCGAAGAAGGCGGGGCTGGAGGGCTATGGGCTTACGATCGACGAGATCGTACCGATCGTGATCGAGCCGAACCCCTACAACGAACGCTACCTCTCGACCAAGCAGGAGCGTATGAACCACACATTAGGGTTGGAGAAGAAATAGGGTAGTGCAATGGACGCCAAAGAGTTACGCATCGTATTTATGGGTACGCCCGAGTTCGCCGTACCCTCGTTGAAGGCACTCGTCGAGGGGGGCTACCATGTCGTGGGCGTGGTGACGACACCCGACCGTCCTGCAGGGCGCGGGCAGCAGTTGCGCGAATGCGATGTCAAGGTGGCCGCACGGGAATTGGGTATTCAGACGATCCTGCAGCCCGAGAAGCTGCGCGACGAGGCCTTTTTGGAGGCACTGCGTGCGCTGCAACCCGATCTGGGGATCGTGATCGCCTTCCGTATGCTGCCCGAGGTGGTGTGGGGGATGCCGCGTCTGGGTACCTTCAATCTCCACGCCTCGCTGCTGCCCGAGTATCGCGGTGCTGCCCCGATCAACTGGGCGATCATCAACGGCGAGAAGGAGACGGGCGTAACGACCTTCCTTCTGAACCACGAGATCGACAAGGGGGCCATCATCGGCCAGTTGCGCGAACCGATCGCCGACGACGACACGATCGGTACACTCTACGATCGCCTGATGCACAAGGGGACGGGATTGGTACTCGACACCGTCGAGCAGTTGGCCGCAGGGGAAGTGACCCCGATCGAGCAACAGCATATCGACGAAAAGAGCCTGAAACCCGCACCCAAAATCTTCAAAGAGGACTGCCTTATCCGTTGGTCGAATTGCGGCCGACAAATCGTTGACTTTGTGCGCGGTTTGTCGCCCTATCCGGCAGCGTGGGCAACGCTCTGCTGCGACGAAAAAGAGCCCGTGACGGCCAAGATTTTCCGTTGTTCGTTCACCCCGTCCGTGCACAACGAGGCGATCGGTACGCTTCGTACCGACCACCGCGAAGTGTTGGAGGTGGCGTGCGCCGACGGCTGGGTGCGCATCGAGGAGTTGCAGTTGGCAGGCAAGCGTCGAATGACCACCCGCGAACTGCTGCTCGGATTCCGCGATGCCGACCGTTACCGATTCCAATAGGCGACGGCTACAACTCCACTTTGAATTTTGCCTTTTTGAGGGGCAACGGTTTGGTGCAGAAGTACCAATCGTAGCAGGTCATACCCTCCATCTCGCGGCTCGAACCGTCGTAGGTGGCAGGAGCCGGAACAATGATGTCGTCGCCGGCGTACCAATCGGCCGGCAGGGCAACCTTGTGATGGTCGATCGTCTGCAGGCCGACCAAGATGCGTTTCAGCTCGCTGAAGTTGCGTCCAAGCTGCATCGGGTAGGTGACAATGGCGCGAATCTTGGCATCGGGATCGATAAAGAAGACCGATCGCACGGTGGCGGTGGAGTGGACACGCGGCGCGATCATCCCATACTTACGGGCGATCTCCATCGAGGTATCGGCCACCAGCGGAAAGTTCACGCGCACGCGGCTGTACCCCTTGAACTCGATATGTTGCTCGATCGAACGCAACCACGCGATGTGGCTCGATACGGAACCTACCGAAAGCCCGATCAGGCGGCAGTTGAGCGCCTCGAACTCCTCCTGCATCGCTCCGAAGAGGAGGATCTCCGAGGTGCAGACGGCCGTAAAGTCGCCCGGGTGGCTGAACAGAATCACCCACTTATTTCCAAAATCTTCGGGGAAACGAATCTGCCCCTGCGTGCTCTCCGCCACAAACGAGGGGGCACTCTCGCCGATCATCGGCATACGAAGGATTTGATTTTCCATTTTCGCAAGCTGTTATATAAGGTATAGCCCCCTCCTCTGCAAACAGCGTGCCGCCCACCTTCATTCGGAAGATGGGCGGCACAGAACGCTTTGATCGGAATATGCTACTCGGCGAAGGAGTGGATGACCACACCCGAGCGCAGTTTCGGTTCAAACCATGTCGTCTTCGGGGGCATAATATTCCCCGTATCGGCGATGTTGATCAGCTGCTGCATCGAAACGGGGTAGAGGGCGAAGGCCACCTTCATCTCGCCGCTATCGACACGGCGTTTCAGTTCGCCCAAGCCGCGAATACCGCCCACAAAGTCGATGCGTTTCGAGGTGCGCAGATCCTTGATGTCGAGAATCTTATCCAATACCAAATCTGACAGCACCGTCACATCCAGCACCCCGATCGGGTCGGCATCGTTGTAGGTTCCCTCCTTGGCCGTGAGGCTGTACCACGCGCCTTCGAGGTACATCGAGAAGTTGTGCAACGCATTGGGACGATACTCCTCCGCGCCCATCTTCTCCACAACGAACGACTCGCCCAGTGTTTCGATCAGTTCGTCGGGTGTAAGACCGTTCAGATCCTTCACCACGCGGTTGTAGTCGATGATCTTGAGCTGCGAAGCGGGGAAGGTGACCGCCAAGAAGTAGCAGTACTCCTCCTCGCCCGTATGGTTCGGATTCTTCGCCTCGCACTCGGCACCCACGCGGGCGGCCGCAGCCGTGCGGTGGTGACCGTCGGCCACATAGAGGGCGGGGATCGCCGCGAACAGCTCCGTCAGGCGATCGTTCGTCTTGCGATCGCGGATCACCCACAGCTGATGACCGAAGCCGTCGGCGGCCGTGAAGTCATACTCCGGTTCACCCTTGACCACCTCCGCAACGATCGCATTCACCTCCTCGTCGTCGGGGTAGGCGAAGAAGACCGGCTCGATGTTGGCCTGCTGATTGCGCACATGGATCATACGATCCTCCTCCTTGTCGGGACGGGTCAGCTCGTGCTTCTTGATCGCCCCCGAGCGGTAATCCTCGTAGTGGCAGCACATTGCCAAGCCGTACTGCGTGCGCCCCTCCATCGTCTGGGCGTAGATGTAGTAGTACTCCTCCTCGTCCTGACAGAGCCACCCCTCGGCCTGCCACCGCTTGAAGTTCTCGACCGCCTTTCGATAGACCGCCTCGGAGTGTTCGTCGGCGATCGGATCGAAGTCGATCTCGGGTTTGATGATGTGCAGGAGCGAACGCTCCGTCGCCTCCTGTTTGGCCTCGACCGAATTCAGCACATCGTAGGGGCGTGAAGCGACCTCGGCGGCGTACTCCTTCGGAGGACGAATTGCGCAGAAGGGTTTGATTTTCACCATAGTATTGTCGTTTTAAGGTTATTTGTCGGCTACTTATTGACTTGGAAGCGACGATTGTCGTTCTCGAAGAAATCGACGATCTGACGCGCAGCTGCCAAGCCGGCGTTGATATTCGCCTCGGCCGTCTCGGCACCCTGTTTCTTCGGCGTGGCGAAGAAGCGTTTGCCGAACAACGCCTCCATCTCTGCCGCATTGGTCGGCGCGATGTCGGTGATGTACTTCAGATCCGCACGCTCACTCATCGCCTGCTTTACGCCCTCCTCGTCGATCACCTCCTTACGAGCCGTATTGACGAGCGTAGCCCCCTTGGGCATCGACAGCAGCTTCTCATAGCCGATCGAACCCTTCGTTTCGGCCGTAGCGGGGATATGGAGCGAGAGGAAGTCCGCCTTGGCGTAGAGTTCTTCGACCGAGGCAGCCTGACCCACACCGTCGTTCTCATAGACATAGGCATCGGTAATGAAAGGGTCGTAGGCGATCACCTGCATACCCAACGCTTTCCCCTTCTTGGCCACCAACTTACCCACATTACCGTAGGCGTGGATAGCGAGCGTTTTGCCCTGAATTTCCGAACCCGTCCCGGGCGTAAAGCGGTTGCGGGCCATATAGATCATCATCGCCACGGCCAACTCGGCCACGGCATTCGAGTTCTGCCCCGGGGTGTTCATCACCACGATTCCGCGCTGCGTGGCGGCCGCCAAATCGACATTGTCGTAACCGGCACCGGCACGCACGACGATCTTGAGGTCCTTCGCCGCCGCGATCACCTCGGCCGTCACCTTGTCGCTGCGAACGATCAGCGCATCGACATCGGCCACGGCAGCCAACAGATCGGCCTTCTCGGTATATTTCTCGAGCAGGAGCAGCTCATAGCCCGCCTCCTCTACGATTTGACGAATCCCATCGACCGCCTCGCGGGCAAAGGGTTTCTCTGTTGCAACCAATACTTTCATCCTCTTTACGATTTATTTGGCATACTTTGCGGCGAACTCCTGCATACACTGTACGAGCACCTCGACACTCTCCTTCTCCAACGCATTGTAGCACGAAGCACGGAAACCGCCCACCAGACGGTGCCCCTTGATGCCGACAATGCCTCGCTCCTTCGTAAAGGCCATAAACTCCGAAGCCAGCTCTTCGTAGCCCTCGGCCATCACGAAGCAGATGTTCATCAGCGAACGCGACTCCTTCTCGACCGTCCCCTTGAAGAGCGGGTTGCGGTCGATCTCGTTGTAGAGCAGCTCGGCCTTCTCGAGGTTGCGCTTGTAGATCGCCTCGACACCGCCGATCGACTTGAGCCACTTGAGCGACTCCTTCAGCACGAAGATCGGGAAGACGGGCGGGGTGTTGAACATCGAGTTGTTCTCGACATGGGTCTTGAACTGCACCATCGTCGGCAGGTCGCGCACCACACGGTCGAGCATATCCTCGCGGATGATGGCGAAGGCGACACCGGCCGGCGCGAGGTTCTTCTGCGCACCGCCATAGATCATCGCATACTTCGTCACATCAATCGGGCGCGAGAGGATGTTCGAGCTCATATCGGCAATCACCGGAACGGGCGAATCGAGGTCCTCGTGGTACTCCGTACCGTAGATCGTATTGTTTGAGGTGATGTGGAGGTAGTCGGCATCGGCGGGAATCGTAAAGCCCTGCGGGATGTAGTTGAAGTTCCGATCCTCCGAGGTGGCGATCACCTCGACCTCACCGTAGCGTTTTGCCTCCTTGATCGCCTTCTTCGACCAGACACCCGTATTGACATAGGCGGCCTTCTTGCCGAGGAAGTTGGCGGGAATCTCATAGAAGAAGGTGCTGGCACCACCACCGATATAGAAAATCTTGTAGTTGTCGGGGATATGGAGCAGCTCGCGGAAGAGCGAATCGGCCTCGTTCATCACCGCATCGAAATCGGGCGTGCGATGCGAGATCGAGAGGATCGAGATACCCGATCCGTTGAAATCCATAATAGCCTCGACGGCACTTGCATAGACCTCCTTCGCCAAGAGCGAGGGGCCGGCATTGAAGATGTGTTTTTTCATAATCGTATCTTTATGATGTTCGTTTCTTCGACTAAAGTTATTCTGTTTCTGTTTTCTGTCTGCAAATATAGGTAAAATGGCGTAAGGTTGTACCCGCGCGTTACACGAATTTTCCGCTTCTGTACACTTTGTCTGTCGGTTGTTGCCAAATGCTATCGCTCTTTGATATATCCGCGACGGTAGGCACGCAACAGGTTCTTCAGATCCTCGATCTGTTCGCGCAGTTCGCGGCCAATATCCGTATCGCTCACCATCTCGCGGCGACCCATCATCTCGACGATCTGCGTCGTGCTGTGGATATCCGTTCCGTTTTGGATCGCCTCCTCGGCCGACTTGAAGGGTTCGTGCTGTACGAGTTGAAAACCGCGACTGTGATAGACCAGCGTGTAGCCGGCGATACCCGTCTTGTTGTGATAGGCCTTGGCAAAACCGCCGTCGATCACCATCAGACGACCGTCGGCCTTGATCGGGTTCTCGCCCTTGCCTGCACGCACGGGGACATGGCCGTTGATGATGTGGCGGTGCGAACCGGTCACCCCGAACTCGTCGAGGATGCGCTCACACACCTCGGCCGAGTCGCGCAGCGTGTAGTACCAACCCTTCTCCTCCTTATGGGTAGCCACATCGGCGATGAAGTATCGCTCGAAGGTGGCCATCTTCGATTTCCCGAACAGCGGCGAATCGGCTCCGCTCCACAAGTACCAGAAGTAGTCCGTCGCAAACCGCCGCTCCTCCTCGTTGGCGACCATATCGAAGGCCGTGCGCACCACCTGATCGACGCGGCGCATCAACTCTTTGCCCTTCACCTTCGTCCGATCGATGCAGACCTCGCGCAGCGACCCGTCCTCGTTGAGCGGCACGGAGGCGTGGAACAGGAGGTTCGAGTTGTAGATCTCGTACATACCGCCGTGCGAGAGCAGGCAATCGACATGGGTATGGAGGCGTTCGCTGATCATAAACGAGTGCTTCAGTCGCTCCATCAGATCGGCCTCCTCGGGGGTCAGGGCGTAGGGGTTGTCGGGATCGAGCGTGGGGAAGTTGCGATCCTTAAGCGGGTAGGTCACCCCGTCGAGGGTCACCGTGCCGGCCGCCTTGTCGATCTTCTCCAATACGCAACGGTGCTCCATACCCCATTGCGGGTAGGCTTTGCACATCGCCCCCTCGAGCTTGAAGCCGATGATCGTGATCGCCTTGTGCATCTGCGCGATCAGGCGCAGGGTCTTTTCGTTCAGATCGGGGCGGCTGCCCTCGACATGCGGCGCGAAGAGCAGGCAGTCGTCGTTGGCGTAGGTCTCCATCGCAAAGGTGGCCAACGGCACCATATTGATCGCGTAGCCGTCCTCGATCGTAAGCGTGTTGGCATAGCGCAACGAGAGGCGCAACACGCTGGCGATGCAGCAGAGGTTACCCGCCGCCGCACCCATCCACAGCACATCGTGGTTGCCCCACTGGATGTCGAAGTGGTGGTAGCCGCAGAGCGTATCGAGGATCAGATGTGCACCCGGGCCGCGATCGAAGATGTCGCCCAAGATGTGCAGACGGTCGATCGAGAGGGTCTGAATCAGGTAGCAGAGCGCCACGATAAAGTCGGCGGCACGGTGGGTCGAGACGATCGTCCGCACGATCACATTCAGGTAGGCGTGCTTGTTCGTCACATCCGAAGTCTCGTGCAGCAGCTCCTCGATGATGTAGGCATACTCCTCGGGGAGGCTCTTGCGCACCTTCGAGCGGGTGTATTTCGACGACACATCGCGGCAGAGGATGATCAGCCGATTGAGCGTATCGGTATAGAACAGATCGAGGTTCTTCTCCTTGCGGCAGACCAGTTTGAGTTTCTGTTCGGGGTAGTAGATGAGCGTACACAACTCCTTGATCTCGTCGTGCGAGAGCTGCTGACCGAAGAGCTCCTTCACCTTGCGTTTGATGTTACCCGAGGCGTTGCGAATGACATGCTGAAAGGCCTCGTTCTCGCCGTGCAGGTCGGCCAAGAAGTGTTCGGTCGGTTTCGGAAGGTGGAGGATCGCCTCCAGATTAATGATCTCGGTCGTTACGCTCGACACGGTCGGAAAGTCGTGTGCCAACAGCTTAAGATAGCGTAAATCCTCTTTCACCTCGCGTTGTTTTAGTTCGTGTGCCATAGTTCTCCACTTAACGAATCGCGCACTATGCGCCTATACTCATACAAATTTAAGCATTTTTTTGAAAATAAAAAACCGGATCGAAAATAGCTGCGAATATTTTTATTCATCGGCCGAAAAACGCGCCTTTTTACGAGGTTTTTTGTATCTTTGTCCAAATTTACGCACTATGGTTAAATCAATGACAGGCTTCGGTAAGGGCGAAGCACTTTTACAGGATAAGAAGATCACCGTCGAACTGCGTTCGCTCAACTCGAAGCAGCTCGATCTGAACCTCCGTCTGCCGGCACGCTACCGTGCGGCGGAGTATGAGGTGCGTGCACTGCTCACGCGCCGACTGCAACGCGGCAAGGTCGATGCCTTTGTCACCGTCGAAACGCAACAGATCGCCACCCCCGCCCACATCAACCGCGAGCTGTTCCGCGCCTATCTGCACCAGCTGACCGATGCGCTCACCTTCTCGGGGATTGACGCTTCGTACGACACGATCGTTCCGACCGTGATGCGGATGCCCGAGGTGGTATCGAGCGACGAGGCCGCCGTCAGCGACGAGGAGCTGCAGGCACTGATGGAGGCCGCCAAGACGGCGTGCGACCGACTGGACGACTTCCGCGAGCAGGAGGGTAAGATTCTGATCACGGATCTGCTGCACCGCATCGACCTGATCGAGGAGTACAAGGAGGCGGTCGTCCCCTACGAGGAGAGCCGTTGCCAAACGATCCGTCAGCGCATCTTGGATCACCTCGCCAAGCTCCCCGTCGAGGTCGATCACAACCGTTTGGAGCAGGAGATGATCTTCTACCTCGAGAAGCTCGACATCACGGAGGAGAAGGTGCGCCTGAAGAACCACTGCAACTACTTCCGCG
>CAZVNR010000003.1:0-49211 GCA_964628945.1 uncultured Alistipes sp.
TACAGCAGAGGCTATGGTACAACTGGCATGCTGCAAAGTGATGCTTAACAAAATAATTGAATAATTTTTAAACAGCTTCTTAAACAGTTACTTATTATTCCGATTTTTTGTTATATCTTTGTAGTGTGTTCGAGTTCTACGACAGAACTATCAACCCAAGCAACCAATTATTCCTCGATTAGCCTCATCTATTACCGAATTTTCCAACATCGTTAGATAGATCTTCGTTGTCTGTTCCGAGGTATGCCCCATCCCTTGACTGATGACCGAGATAGGTACATTGTGATTTCTGGCAGCTGTCGCCCAACTATGGCGCGGCGTGTAGGAGGTCAGCTTGCAGTCGCACCCCAGCATAGCTGACAAGCGGCCGAGCAGGCGGTTATGTGTATTCAACGCCACCTGATACTGTTCATAGGCTTCGGCTGTATCAACTGTTGTTATAATCGGAAACAAATAGAGCGGGTTTACACCGGCATAGCGGTCAATAATTTGCTGAATGCTCGGTTCTATTTTCACAAAAAGCAGCTGTCCCGTTTTATGACGAACATAGCAGATGCTGCCATTTTGTAGGTTCGACCGTTTCAGATAGGCAATATCCACGAAGGCCATCCCGCGTGTACAATAGCTAAAAATAAATAGGTCGCGCGTAAGTGCCAATTGTGAATCAGCCGGCAATTCAAGGCGACTTAATTGTGCGATAACCGACTCTTCCACTGCGCGTTTACGGGTGTGATCAACACCTGTATAGACCGCTGTAAACGGATGCTGTTGTTCGACCAGTTTTTGTCTGACAGCCTTGTTGTAGATGGCACGCAACACGCGCATATAGAACGACACCGAGTTACGCACTAGACCTCTGCGAACGAGGAATGTGTTATAATCAGCAACCACCTGCTCGGTGAGTGCCGAAAGTGGCAGGCGCACTCCGTCCAAAAATTCACCAAAGCTGCACATCGTCTTCTCGTAATTCTTTGCTGTTCCAATCCGATTGGCCGCCCGCAGTTGCACAACCTGCGCATGTATATAATCCATTACAAGAAGATGACTACAAGGCGACCAATAGCGACTAATCACATCTCCTACCGAGTAATTCGTCCCCTCTCTGTCGAGATCGGCTATCACCTGACGAAGGAGTGCAACATCACTATCGATGCGGTTCTTGATCTCGAAATAATCGGGTGCATCCATCGACAACCGTTCCTCTGCAACATCCCAATCCATCGGCTGCACTCGAAGTCTGGTGCTGATTTGACGCGTGTTTCGATTATGCGTAATCTGATAGAAGACTACTCCGGCCCTACCCTTAACTTTTGAGGGGCGTAATTTTACTTTTATGGTTGCCATACGATCTAAATTAATTGGGTCCAAATGACTCGTTGCAAATATTGTAAACATCCCCTTCAAACAAAGAAACGAAGCATTGGGAGGAGATGAGCTCAATCCACCTTCCGAATAGCGTACAAAGATCCAAAAGTTACAGATTTCTCAGACAACCCATGCCTGTTTACGCTTGAAGATCAACTTCAAATGTAAAAAATCAACTGACAATCACACCAGCAAACAGTGTTTATATCGTTTTTACCGAATAAGTACGCATAACGGTTCTTTCTTTTTTGTTTTTATCGGTGAATTGCTTATCTTTGCCTGCAAGATGCCGAAGATGTATATCATAGCAGGGTGTAACGGTGCGGGAAAGACGACCGCATCCTATACCGTGTTGCCCGAGGTGCTGGGGATCAAGGAGTTCGTCAATGCCGACGAGATCGCCAAGGGGCTCTCGCCCTTCAACCCCGAGTGCGTGTCGATCGAGGCGGGGCGGTTGATGCTCAAGCGCATCAATGCGTTGTTGGCCTTGAAGGCCGATTTTGCCTTCGAAACGACCCTCTCGACCCGTTCCTATGTGCAGCTGATTCAGGAGGCGCATCGGTTGGGGTACTTCGTCACGCTGCTCTACTTTTGGTTGCCGACCCCCGAGTTGGCCTGCGAGCGCGTGGCACAGCGCGTAGCCGAAGGCGGGCACAACATCCCCTCGGATGTGATTCGTCGCCGCTACGCAAGCGGGATCCGCAACCTCACGCGGCTCTACACGCCGATATGCGATTTTTGGGCAATCTACGACAACAATGTCGCCGATGTCGAGATCAAGAAGATCGCATCGGGCGAACGCGAGAAAATAATTCACATTGAAAACCCGTTAGCCTACCAAACCATAGTGGAGTATGAGTAACGAACCGAATATTGAACTGATGGAGGAGCAGATCGACGACGGTCTGTTGTTGGCGCGTAAGCGTCTGATCGAGAAGACGAAGAAGGAGAATGGCGAATTGGTGGTCGAGCGCGACGGCGAGGTCGTGCATGTCAAAGCCGAGGAGCTGAAATAGCGGGTGGCCGGCAAGCTGTGCACCCCCAAGATAAACAGACAGCAGGATGACGCGGTGTCATCCTGCTGTCTGTATTTCGTCTAAAGTCCTTCATCGCCCTTACAGATAACGCCCGACAAACTCGCGCACCTGTCGGACATACTCCGATTGATGGTCGATAAAGCTGTCGGCATGACCCGATTCGGGGGCAAGCCACTTCGCTTTATGCGCCTTGTCGCCCCCCTTTTCGTGGTAGAGCGGATAGACCATCCAAGTCGGGACATAGTGGTCGTTGGAGCCGTGAATAAAGAGCATCGGGCAATTCGAGCGGCGCACCGCCTCCAGAGCCGAGGCCTCCAAGAAGTTCCATCCATAGCGCAGGTGGCAGATCCCGTTCGCTGCGTGCAGGATCGGGAACGAGGGGAGGTGGTAGTCCTCTTTCAGCTCCTTTTGGAACTGCTCCCACACCCCCATATAGCCGCAATCCTCGACGATACAGCGCACCGAGGCGGGTCGAACCTCATCCGAGGAGAGCATCATCACCGTCGCTCCCCCCATTGAGAGGCCGTGCAACACAACCCGCTGTTCGCCTCCGAAGAGCACAGGCAGCTCCTCGATCCAACGCTTGACATCGAGGCGGTCCCCCCACCCCATTTGGATCGCGCGACCACCGCTCTTACCGTGAAAGCGGAGGGCGGGCAGCAGCACATTCATCCCCAGCTCGTGGTGGTAGAGCCACGCATACTGCAACATACCGAGCGGATGATCCGTGTAGCCGTGCACGACAACCGCCGTGCGATCGGTCGGCTCGGCGGCCGCAAGCAGGTAGGCGTGGAGCTGCGTGCCGTCGGCAGCCGTCAGCGTTGTTTCGCGCAGCGCATCGGCACTGCGGAGCGAGTCGATCCACCCTTGCAGGGCGGGATAATCCTCCGCAAAACGGGCGTAATAGGGCTCTTCGGCGCGTTCGACACGGGGGCGCAACGCCACCTCGGTCAGGTAGTACCCGCCGAGGAGCGACAGCACAACGACCGCCAACACGACACCCGCAACCCACATCATCGCGCGCCGCATCGCTATTTAGCCAGTTTTTGGCGGATATGCAGCAACATATCGTCGGTCATCGACGAGAGGTCCCACTCGGGCTGCCAACCCCACTCCTCGCGGGCGCAGGTATCATCTAACGAGTTGGGCCAGCTCTCGGCGATCGCCTGCTTCACGGGGTCGATGTTGTAGTCCATCGTGAACGACGGCAACCGTTTCTGCAGCTCGGCACAGATAATCTCGGGCGTGAAGCTCATCGAGGCGAGGTTGAAGCTGTTGCGGTGCTTCAGCTTCATCGGGTCGGCCTCCATCAGCTCGACACAGGCCCGCAGCGCATCGGGCATATAGATCATATCCATATAGACATGAGGCGGCACGGGGCAGGTGAAGTGACCCGAACGGATCGCCTCGTAGTAGATCTCCACGGCGTAGTCGGTCGTACCGCCACCCGGGAGCGTCACGCTCGAGATGATGCCCGGGAAGCGCACCGAACGGGTATCTACGCCGTACTTTTGGTGGTAGTAGTTGCCGAGCATCTCACCCGTATATTTGCAGATACCGTAGATTGTCGTCGGTTGCATGATCGTATCCTGCGGCGTCTGATCCTTCGGCGACGAGGGGCCGAAGGCACCGATCGACGAGGGGGTAAAGAGGGCGCAGTGGTGCTGACGCGCCACCTCCAACGAGTTGTTCAGCGCACCCATATTCACTGCCCACGCCATTTGGGGGTTACGCTCACCCACGGCCGAGAGGAGAGCGACGAGGTTGAAGATCGTATCGATGTGGTAACGCGCCACGACCGAGGCCATCGCCGTTGCATCGAGGGCGTTGAGCACCTCGAAGGGGCCATCCTCACTCAGTTCACGGCAGTCGCGCATATCGGTCGCCACGACATTCTGGTTACCGTAGATCTTACGCAGGTAGGTCGTCAGCTCGGAGCCGATCTGCCCGCCGGCACCCACAATCAGTATTTTTTTCATAGTTTTCTGTGTTAATTTGATGGTCTATGACTGAAAAATCGAGTAAAGATAGAAAATAATTGGGAAAGTTGTGCATTTTTTTTGGTCATTTCATTTTTCTTGCTTACTTTTGCACACCCAAACAAGGGAACAGTTGCTGTTGTAGCTCAGTGGTAGAGCACTTCCTTGGTAAGGAAGAGGTCGTGAGTTCAAGCCTCATCAACAGCTCAAAGCAAATGCGAGCCACCTTTCAGGTGGCTTTTTTGTTGCAGGGGGTGAACGGGAGGCGCTTGCGCATACTCGCTCACCCCCTGCTACAAAAAGTACCCCTTCGGGATCGCATTTGCTTTGATTGCGCCCCCGCGGCAGCGGACGAGGCAAGGCGAAGCGAAGCGGAAGCCAAGTCTCGCTGAAAGCGGATGAGGCAAGAGCAACGCATTCAAAACACCCCGTTGCCCTTAACTGCCCACAACCCGCAACCTCCCACAAAACCACGACAGCGTTGCTCAAGTCTCAGAGGCAGAGGAAAGAGGAAAGAGGAAAGAGAGATGTTGCGATTAAGGCGAGAGCAGAGGCTGCTTCTTAAGCAGCCGTCACCGCGAGAGCCGTTAGGCTCGTGGCGGTCTAAAAGAGCTCCACGACCGTCATCGTGCTCGTTCAGACAGCCACGCTCGCCTCGGCTCGCTCGCTGTGACGGATGGTTGTTCTTCGTGGTCGTCATCTTGAGCGTAGCGAAAGATCTGTACGGCAAACTTTGCCGACATACAGATTCTTCGTTTCACTCAGAATGACGGCGGCTTTTCTTAAATCTCTCCACCGAAATTTACGACTGGTCCCAAAAAAAAGTCCGCACCTGTTATCAGATGCGGACCTTGTTAAACGGGTGGGTTCGGATTACTCCTCTACCTTCTCCTCGGCCTTCTTGGCCTTCTTCGGAGCAGCTTTCTTGGCCTCGGCCTCCATTGCGCTCTTCAGGGCAGCCAAACCGGCGATGTCACCCAGCGTCGTCTTCTCAACCGAAGCGTTGATCTTCTTCACGGTCGACTTCGTAGCGTCGGCAGCAGCACGCTTCTCGGCCTTCTCGGCAGCGATCTCGGCACGCTTGGCATCCTCATAGGTACGAACATGCGAGAGCGTGATGCGCTTCGTAGCCTTCGAGAACTCGATCACCTTGAAGGCGAGCGTCTCACCGGCCTTTGGCGTCGTGCCATCCTCCTTGGTCAGCTGACGCGAGGGGCAGAAACCCTCAACATTCTCGGCCAGCGTCACAACAGCGCCCTTGTCGGTCATCTCCGAGATCGTACCCTCGGCTACGCTGTCAACGGGGAACTGTGCCTCGATAGCAGCCCACGGATTCTCCTCCAGCTGCTTGTGGCCCAGCGAAAGACGACGGTTCTCCTTGTCGATCTCGAGAACAACAACCTCGATGTCGGCACCTACCTGCGTGAACTCGCCCGGGTGCTTGATCTTCTTCGTCCACGAGAGATCCGAGATGTGGATCAGACCGTCGATACCCTCCTCGATCTCGACGAATACGCCGAAGTTCGTGAAGTTGCGTACCTTCGCCGTGCACTTTGCACCTACGGGGTAGCGCGTCTCGATATTCTCCCACGGATCGGCCGTGAGCTGCTTGATACCAAGCGACATCTTGCGCTCGGCGCGATCGAGCGTCAGAACGACAGCCTCAACCTCGTCGCCAACCTTCATGAACTCCTGAGCCGAACGCAGGTGCTGGCTCCACGACATCTCCGATACATGGATCAGACCCTCAACACCGGCAGCAATCTCAACGAAGGCACCGTAGTCGGCCATTACAACGACCTTACCCGTCACCTTATCGCCCACTGCGAGGTTCTGATCGAGTGCCTCCCACGGGTGAGCCGTGAGCTGCTTCAGACCCAACGCGATGCGCTTCTTCTGATCGTCGAAGTCGAGGATGACAACCTGAATCTTCTGATCCAGCTCGACAACCTCCTCGGGGTGGCTTACGCGGCCCCACGACAGGTCGGTGATGTGGATCAGACCGTCCACGCCACCCAGATCGACGAATACGCCGTACGAGGTGATGTTCTTGACGGTACCCTCGAGGATCTGACCCTTCTCGAGTTTCGACATAATAACCTGCTTCTGAGCCTCCAACTCGGCCTCGATGAGGGCCTTGTGCGAAACGACTACATTGCGGAACTCCTGATTGATCTTCACGACCTTGAACTCCATCGTCTTATCGACATAGATGTCGTAGTCGCGGATCGGCTTCACATCAATCTGCGAACCCGGCAAGAAGGCCTCGATGCCGAATACATCGACAATCATACCACCCTTCGTGCGGCACTTGATGTAACCCTTGATGATCTCGTCCTTCTCGAGGGCCTCGTTAACGCGATCCCACGACTTGAGCTGACGAGCCTTCTTGTGCGACAGCGAGAGCTGACCGTTCTTGTCCTCGGCCGACTCAACATAGACCTCTACCTTGTCACCAATGGCCAACTCGGGGTTGTAACGGAACTCGGCAACCGAGATCACACCCTCCGACTTGTAGCCGATGTTTACCAGCACCTCACGCTTCGTGATGCCCGTAACGGTACCCTCAACTACCTCGCCAACATTGATGTTCGACAGCGTCTCGTCGTAAGCAGCCTTAATCTGCTCTTTGGACTGGTCGTACAGACCCAGCTCCTGCTCAAATGCGTTCCAATCGAACTGCTCGTTGGCAACGCTCTTGTTCAAATTTTCCATGCTTTTGGAAATCTTTTTGCGATACAATCGCTCGTTAAATGGTTAATAATAAAATAGTTGCGGGCAACCCGCACGCCTTCGTGCGCCACGAGAGCCCACAAAGGATCACAAAGGTACGACAAAAAAAATTAATAATGAAAAATTAAAAATGAAAAATTCTTGATTTTCAATAAAAAAGGCTGTTGCAGTGCAACAGCCTTTCTCATCTAAAGTCGGATAAAAATCGGAACCGATGATTTAGAAATACTCACCACGCAGATCCTCTACTTCGGCCATCTGCTCAACAGCCTGCATCACATACTGCGTCGTGTAGCTCTCCTGAACGGCCTGTGCGCGAACCTGCTCGGCCTCTACCGTCTGCTCGCCCGTCGTCTGAACATCGTCCACAACGAAGACATAGACACCGTTCATACCCTTCACGGGAGCCGAGAGCTGACCCTTCTCGGCAACCGAAATGGCACCGATCAGACGCGGCTCAAGACCCGGGCCCTGCAGGAAGTAGGCACCATAGGCGGCATCCTTGAACTCCGAAACCTCCGAGCCCCAAGCGGCGGCAACCTCCTCGATCGTCGCACCCTTCAACTCGTTCTTGATCTGCTCGTACTTCTTCTCGGCGAGCAGCTGCTGGCGAATCTGCGGAGCGACCTTCTGAATATTGGTGTACTCCTCGTTGTCGATACCCGTCAGGATAGCGATTACATAGTCGTCACCCACGGTGAAGATCTCCGATACATCGCCCACCTCGGCACCATACGCCCAGCGAGCAACCTCGCGCGACTCGGCCAAGCCACGGATCTGACGATCACCACGATAGAGGGTCGCCGTGCGCGGCGTGATGGCAGCCGTCGTAGCGGCCTCGTTGAAGAGATCAACCGAACCCTTCTTGGCGTTCACCGTAAAGGTACCGGCCTCCGAGTGAACCGTACGGCGCGTTGCGCTCGATGCCGTTACGGGGTAGGTGATCGAGGCCACCTGTACATGCTTCGTCGGCTTGTCGGCGCGGTAAACCTGAATGAGCTGAACAGCATCACCCGAGGCGATCTTCACGATGTCGCCCTTCTTGGCACCGGCCAGTGCCTCTACGAACTCTATCGAGAGCGACGAGAAGGGCAGCACACCCACCTCACCGCCGTTGGCAGCGGTCTCAACGAGCGAATACTCCGAAGCGAGCTTCGCAAAGTCACCACCCTTCTTGGCCACCGTCAGCAGGCTGTCGGCCAGCTTCTCCTCGGTGTAGGGCAGCACGATATGACGGACGCCGATCGAGTCGGGTAGCATCTTCTGATCCAACACGCGGGCCATCGTCCACTCGTTGTTCTTCAGCACGGGACCGTAGCACTTGCCGGCCATCAGTGCCTCGGCCTCCTCGGCGGTCAGCTGTGCGGCCGAAACATAGTTCTGTGCGATCGTACCGTTGCGGTTCGAGCGCGTATAGGTGCGCAGCTCGTTCGAAACAGCGAACTCCTCACCCACCATCATCACCTCCTTCTCGAGTGCCTCCATATCGGCATCCGTCGGAGCCACCTCAAAGACTACATACGACAACTGGCGCGAGGGCAGCTGCTTGTAGGCGTTCTTGTGCGCGTTATAGTAGGCCTTGATCTCGCTCGACGAAACCTTGAAGAGCGAATCGGGCACCGTAGCGTAGCGCTTCACGACCCACTTACCCGAGCGGGTCTCGTTAGCGGCCTTCACGCCCTGTGCTACCTCCAGCGGATTGACATTCGCACCACCGCGAACCAAGCCGTAGTACTTCATCATCTTGCTCTCCAAGCGGAGCTGCTGTTGCAGGGCAACCCAAGCGGCAGCGGCCTCGGGATTGGTCTCGGCCTCCGTGAGGAACTGGCTCACGGCGGCTACATTGTAGGCACCCGAAGCATCGGCAAAGGCATTATAGAGCGTCTGCGAGAACTGCTCACCGCTGAGCAGTGCCAAACGCTCGGCGTCGGTGAAGGAGACTCCCATCTGGTCGAGCGACGGCTCGAGAACATGCTTCGTGAAGAGCGACTGCCATGTAGCGTTTGCCAAGGCGGCCGACTGCTCCTCGGTGCTCTCCTGTGCACCCGACTGCGAGCGAATCTGCTCATACTCGTTGTAGTACTCCGAATAGTTGATCTTCTCGCCGTTCATAACGCCGACTTTCGGATCATTGCCCGTGAAGCCCATCTCGGTCTTCAACGAGAGAATAAATGCCAAGAGGGCAACGCCGATTACAACCGACAAAATTGCGCCGAACTTGGTGCGAAGTGTGTTTAAGCTTACCATATAAATTGAATTGTTATTTTATTATTGCGTTAATTAGCCTCCAAAGGTAATGAATTTATCCGAATAGTGCGCATTTCTACCCGATTTTTTTCACTCTCGCCAACTCAATACGCGAACGAACGGTCCGTAAGATCTTCATTTGAAGCCCGCCGATGACCAAAATCTCGCCCGCCGAAGGGATCCCTTCGTAGTTGTAGATGATCAGACCGGCCAGTGTATCGTACTCCTTGTTCTCCTCGATTTGAAGGCCGTACTTCTCGTTTAAGTACCTCACTTCCAAGCGACAAGAGAAGACCCACTCGTTCTCGCCAACCTCCTTCTCGATCTCTTCGGCCTCGTCGTGCTCGTCCTCGATCTCGCCGAAGATCTGCTCCAAGACATCCTCCAACGAGATGATGCCGGCCGTACCACCAAACTCGTCGATCACGACGGCGATACTCGAGCGGTGTTTCGTAAAATTCTCCAACAGCGCCTGCAACGGCATCGTTTCGGGGACATAGTTCACGGCCATCATCACCTCCTCGATCGTCTTGGGGTTCGTGAAGAGGCTCTTCGAATTGACATAACCGATGATGTTGTCGATATTGCCCCGCCACACAAACAAGCGCGAATACTTTGACTCGACGAAGCGTTCGGTCAGCTCCTCGATTGTCGCCTCGACATCGACCGCCTCGACATCGATACGCGGCACCATACAATCGCGCACGCGTTGATCGGCAAAGTCGAGGGCATTCTGAAAGAGCTTCAGCTCATTCTCGGCCTCGGCCTGCGGTTCGTTGCCCGAACTGTCGAGCAGCGCGGCCAGATCGTCGTGGTTGAAGCGCGGCATCGTATCCTCGGCCTGCACTTTGCGTCCGGCCAAGCGCAGAATCCCCTGCGAAAGGAGGGTCGTAAAGCGAGCCAGCGGATAGAGCACAATATAAAATAGGTAGATCAACACCGCAAAGGTGCGGTAGTAGAAGTTCGGATTGCGTTTGAAGATCGACTTGGGCAGGAACTCGCCGACGAAGATGATGATGATAGTCGAGACGGCCGTCTCGATCGCCACCGATCCGCTCTCGGCCAGCTCCTCCCACCCCGCGAGGTAGAAGATCATCCGCAGGACGAGCGACATATAGAGCGAATAGACGACCAATGCGATGTTATTCCCGACAAGGATCGTCGTGATATACTGTCCCGGGTGGCGTTCAAACAGCCCCGCGATCATATTGAAGAGTGTGCTCTGCTTGCGATCCAGCTCCAATTTGAGGCGGTTCTTGCTCGTGAAGGCGATCTCCATCCCCGAAAAGAAGGCGGAGAGGGTACACATCACGACAATCAGCACCAACGAGGTGACAACATCACTCCATGCCATCGTTTCCATAGCCTATTTTACACACATTAACGGTTCTTCTGATTCACTTGGCGGAGTTCAACCTCCTGCTCCGGCGCATCGGGCGATGCATTCACATCGCTCTTTCGCAGCTGCAGTCGATCCGACTTCGGTTCGGCCTTTAGTTCGGCCTTCGGCGTGGCAAGGGGGCGCAACGCGGCATCCGACTCGATCCGATTCGGATTGCGACTCGGGTTGCGGTGCAGCGCCTGCGGATGCTGATCCGACGGGCGCGGTGCGGGGCGTTCCTGCACGGCCGTCTTCGTCGGTCGCTGACGCGCTTCGCTTCGCTCGCCATAGGTGATCGGTTCGGCCGCAACCACCGTCGGCGGTGCCTGCTGCACGGTCGTATCGCCCTCCGAGGGGGTCACATTGACCTCCATACGGCTCTTCTGATAGCGGAAACGCCAGTCGGTGAACTGCTCGTCCGACTCGAAGCTCTCGCCGATGGTCACATTGTTGCCCTGAATGAGCTTCGTATCGACATTCGAATAGACCTTCTTCGTGCGCGTATTCCAGAAGAGTTGCTGCGTATAGACCTCCGTGCCGTCGGTTTTGTGCACCTCGACATTGCTGCGAGCCTCCCACAGACCGCGCTCCTCGTAGTAGATGGCGTAGTTGGCCGTCAGGACGGCATCGACCGTCGTCAGCGAATCGTCCTGATAGGTCGTGATCTTGATACCGCGACGGAACTCGCGGTAGGGCTCCGTGGCGAGCGTGTAGCCCTCCAGCTGGGGGGTCTCGAAGAAGTAGGAGCGGCGACCGTTCTCGGACATCACGATCGAAAGATTCTCGCTGAACTCGGTCATCATCGTCGTCTCACCACGGCGATCGACCGGCGCCGACTGCTCCTGACAGGAGAATAGCAAGGTAGCACTCCCCAAAAAGAGGAGTGCTACGCTAATATATCCGGTCACTGCTCGGCGCATAGTCTGCCTATTTCTCCGCAGAGCGAATTAGCGGGGACGAACCGTCGTCGAGATACCGCTTGCCAAACCGCACTCTACGCGGTACGGGCTGCCTGCCTGCAGATCACGCATGAAGCACTCCTCTTGGCTCGGGAAGTGTGCGCGGAAGTTGGCAGCAGCCTGCTTGGCCGTATCGAGGTACTCGGGATTGTTCTCCAGCAGCGTAACGGCCTTCGACATCGTGTCGTAAGCCACCCACATCGCAGCCTGACGAGCGAACGGATCGCCGCAGTTAGCCGTCGAGATGCTGTAGCACTGTGCCAATACGAAGACGGGCACACCATCCTCGGCGTTGAGCTCCATCGCCTCGCGGGCAGCCTTGGCAGCAGCCGATACATTGTTGGCAACCAGCTCAACCACAGCGATCTGCGTCAGCAGCTTCTGACGGCCGGCGGGATCCTCCTCCGTAGCGAGCGAAGCGTTCAGATACTTTGAAGCCTTGGCATAATCACCCTTGTTCTTGAAGGCCTGTGCCAAATAGATGGCCATATCGGCCGACGGGGAAACAGCATACGACTTCTCGGCAACCTCGAAGTAGAACTCGCTGTCGCACTTTGCGCGGGTCATCAGACGAACAGCCTCGGCCAATACCTCGGCGTTGTCGGGATTCGCCTCCAACTTGGCACGGAACAACTTCTCGAGGTTCTCGCAGTTGGCAGCGTTGCTCGTACCGAAGGCGGCATCGAACTGCTCCTTATACTCGGCGCGAGCCGGATCGGCAAAGAAGGGGCTCAAACGATCGTACTCGGCGATGATCTCCTCGGGCAGCACCTCATCCGTATTCTTGTAGTCCTCGCAGAGGTTCGAGAAGTAAACCAGTACAGTCTCGGGGTTCGTCTGCTCACCACCGGCCTCGATTGCCTCGCGGAAAGCCTTGCGGATCGCAGCGCGATCGTTGCCGTTGAAGTTCAGCACATCACGCGCCTTTACATCGAGGATGTAGGCCTTACCCTCCTTGGCAGCATCGCCAAAGTGCTCAACGCGCAGATCGTAAACGATCAGCAGCGAGTCCAACATTGCCTTCTTCTCGGCTACCGACTTGGCGCGGTTGATGCGGGCACGGTAGATCTGGGCACCATACTTGTAGATGTTTACCGACACCTTCGGACGATCGGCCACGAGTGCCTGAAAGTAACCGGCGGCGGCGGTGTAGTTACGATTCTGAATAGCCTCCTTGAGGAAGTTGCTACGCAGAATGTTCTGCTCACGCTGTTCGGGCGTGTCACCGTAACGAGCATAGCGCGGGTCGCTGAAATCCTGCTGTGCCATTGCTGCCATCGACACGAGGGCGACGGCGGCCGTCAACAAAATCTTAATCTTTTTCATTGCGTTGGTTAATTTTTGTAAGTTTTATGATTTAAGTTTTCTCTGTCGGTTAGTCATACTTGGGTCGCATAAACCAGTACTCGTGGTTCTCGCTCGGCGAGGCAAAGAGCGTGAAGCCGATCGCAAACTTGAAGTACTGTTGACGAACCAAGCCGAGGTTCTCCTTCACATTGAACCCGCGCTGTCCGTACTCTACGCCCAAATCGACCGACGAAACGCCGAGGAATTTGAACGGAATGCGCATACCGGCCGTCACGGCGTACTCCATCAGCTTCTTGCCGTCGAACGACTGGTAGTGCTGACCGATGCGGCCGCCCAAGCGGTACGACCAGCGGTTCAGGAAGCGGCGCACATCGTAACGCGAGGGGGTGTACTCGACACCGCCCTTGAGCGTGTGGGTATCGACATAGGCAACACGGAAGTTGTCGCCCGTTGCCGAGTTCGTACCCGAAAGCTCCGTCGCGCCGTTCTGCGACCACTGGCTATATACATAGTCGCCCGAGATCAACCACTTGGCCGTCTGGTACGATGCGCCGAGGCTCAACTGGCGCGGGATGAGCAGTTTGATGCTCCCCTCGCTCCCCTGCACGGTCGTATTGTAGAGATCGTTCGTGTAGATTTCGGTCGTCACATCGGGGTTCAGGTCACCACCGAAATCGTAGGTTGCACCGAGTGTCAGCACCCGTTTCGGGGTCTCGATCGCATTCCACTGCACACCCACCTGCGCCTTGATGCGCGAAATGGCGTACTCGCTCGTACCGACCGTTGCGGCGTGCGTGCCGCCACCGACGATCGACACGGGGGTCATCGTGAAGGTGCGGTCAATATCACCCCAGTAGTACTGCATCGCAGCACCCACCGAGAAGCCTTTGAAGAGCTGCAGACCGAGGCCCATCTTCACCTCCGTCACATCGCCCTCGCCCTGATAGCTGTAGTTCACGCGCCCCACATTGCCCCACACCGGATCGTTCGGATCGTAGGCGTGGTCGTACATCATACGGTAGCCCACCGAGCTGTAGGGCGTTACGCTGAAGCCGAAGCCGAAACGCTCGGCCAACGGCATCAGGAAGGCAAACTCGCGCACATTGAACGAGTTATAGGCCGACTCCTTCTCTGCGCCGGCGACCGTCTGGGCATTGTAGTAGTTCTGCCCCTCCATCTCGAAATCGAACAAGAAGCTCTTGCGCGTCACATTGCTAAAACCGGCCGGATTGAGCAAGTTGATCGCGCCTACCTGACGCAAAGCGACACCCGCACCGCCCATCGAACGCATTGCCAGCGTACCGGGGGTGTTGATCTCGCCGATGCCATACATCGTATAGGGTGAGAAGGCGTTGATACTGCTCGTCTGTGCCGTTGCCGTCGCTGCGAAAACCACCGTCGCAAAGGCCGCGAGGAGTTTCATCCATCTACTTTTCTGTTGTTGCATTGTACTCTAAAATTCGGTTCAAACCGCAAAACACCAAATTGGGCTCTGCAAATATCGTATTTTTAATTCGTTTCTCAAAGAATTTCGCCTCTCCACCCGTAAAAATTACCGCTAAATCTGCATTTTTCTCCTCGAGGCGGGCGATATACCCCTCCAATTCAAACTGAACGGAGTTCATCACCCCCTGCTCGATCGCCTCACGGGTCGATCGGCCGAACAGCCGTTCGGCCGCCTGCTCCTCGCACAACGGGAGCGTTGCCGTATATTCGTGCAGGGCACGAAAACGGTTCGACACGCCGAGCGAGATGGCTCCGCCGTGAAAGACCCCGTCGGCCGACACGAAGTCGATCGTCAGTGCCGTTCCGAAGTCGGCCACGAGCAGCGGTCGATTCGGATAGCGCACCCACGCCCCGACGGCCGCCGCCACACGATCGCGCCCCAAAGTCTCGGGCGTAAGGTAGTCGATCCCGATCGGCACGGGTGTTTCGGCCGTAAAGCGCACCAGAGCGGGCAGTCGGCGGCGCACCAACGCCTCCGCTTCGTGCATCGCACCGCGTGTCGAGGTGAGGATGCCGCGCCCGAGAGCGTAACGCAAAAAGAGCCCATCGAGCAACGCGTCGGTCACTTCACCAACCCCCTGTTCGACCAACGCCCCTTCGCGGTCGGCCACCGCCCACTTTGTGCGGGTGTTTCCTATATCAAGCAACAGATTCATCACAGCGAACGCAGGGTTTTGTAGCCATCTTCGATGTCTTTAATCTTTCTAACGGTCATCGCCAAGCGATTATTGTGTTGGCGTAGCACAAAACGATCGGGACTCTTCACCACGCGCTCCAACAGCGTGCGGAACGCCTCGCTTTGGTAGAAGGGGGAGTTCTGTTCGCCGACGAAGTGGACGATCATCAACCCGTTCTTCACCTTCACACGCTCCATACCGAGGCGGATCGCCTCCCAACGCAGGCGGACGACATTCAGCAGCTCCTCGGTTGCACGCGGCAGCGTACCGAAGCGGTCCTCCAAGCGGCGGGCAAAGCCCTGCAACGCCTCCTCGGTCGTAAGCGAATCGAGTTCGCGGTAGAGTTTCAATCGCTCGGCCTGTTGCGCCACATAGCTGTCGGGCAGCGATGCCTCGACCTCGATTTCGATATGCGAATCCTCGATAAAGCGCAACTTCTCGACCACCTCCTGCTCCTTCTCGCTCACCGAGGGGATCAACAGCCCCTCCTGCCGCAGCTCGGCGATCGCCTCGTTCAAGATCTTTTGGTAGGTCTCGAAGCCGATGTCGGTGATGTAGCCGCTCTGCTCGGCCCCGAGCAGGTTGCCCGCGCCGCGAATGTCGAGATCCTGCATCGCAATATTGAAGCCCGAACCCAACTCCGAGAACTCCTCGATGGCCCGCAGTCGTCGCCGCGCATCGGACGAGAGCAGCTCGTCGGGGGGCGAGAGGAGGTAGCAGTAGCCCTTCTTGTTCGAGCGACCGACACGCCCGCGCAGCTGATGCAGATCACTGAGGCCGAAATTCTGCGCGTTGTTAATCAGGATCGTATTGGCATTCGGGATGTCGATGCCGTTCTCGATGATCGTCGTCGAGAGCAGCACATCGAACTCGCCGTAGATAAAGTCCATAATGAGTTTCTCGAGCTTCTCGGCGGGCATCTTGCCGTGACCGACCCCTACCCTCGCCTTCGGGCAGAGGCGCATAATCATCCCCTGCATCGTCAGAAGATCCTCAACGCGGTTGTGGACGAAATAGACCTGTCCGCCACGCGCCAACTCCTGTTCGACGGCATCGCGGATGATCTCCTCCGAGAAGGCGTGCGACTCGGTGAGGATCGGTTGACGGTTAGGGGGCGGCGTAGAGATGACCGAAAGGTCGCGCGACCCCATAAGCGAGAACTGCAGCGTACGCGGAATGGGGGTAGCCGTCAGCGTGAGCGTATCGACCGAGATGCTCATCTCGGTCAGCTTCTCCTTGGCTGCCACGCCGAACTTCTGCTCCTCGTCGATGATCAGCAGGCCGAGGTCGCGGAAGCGGATCTGCTTGCCGAGCATCTTGTGCGTGCCGATCAGAATATCAATTTTACCCGTTGCCAACTCCTCGGTGATCTGGCGCACCTCCTTGGCCGTCTTCGTGCGGTTCAGGTACTCGATCTTGACTGGAAAGTCGCGCAGTCGCTCCGAGAAGGAGCGGTAGTGTTGCAGCGCGAGGATCGTCGTCGGCACCAGTACGGCCACCTGTTTGCCATCGGTTGCCGCCTTGAAAGCGGCACGGATCGCCACCTCCGTCTTACCGAAGCCCACATCGCCGCAGACCAGTCGATCCATCGGCTCGGCGGCCTCCATATCCCGTTTCACGGCCGCTACGGCTGCCTGCTGATCGGGCGTATCTTCGTACTGGAACGAGGCCTCCAACTCGTGTTGCAGGTAGCTGTCGGGCGTAAAGGCAAAGCCCTTCGAGGCCTTGCGGCGGGCGTAGAGGGCGATGAGCTGGCGCGAAATATCCTTGACGGCCTTCTTCGTGGCGTTCTTGATCTTCTGCCAAGCCCCCGTGCCGAGCTTATAGACCTTCGGCGGTTCGCCGTCACCCGACTTGTAGCGCGAGATACGGTGCAACGAGTGGACATTGACGAAGAGCACATCGCCATCCTTATAGACTAACTTGATCGCCTCGTGCGCCTTACCGTTCTCGACGATCTTCACCAAGCCGTCGAAACGCCCCACGCCGTGGTCGATGTGAACCACATAGTCGCCCGGGCGCAGCTGATTCAGCTCGGCGACGGTCATCTGCTCGTCGCGCTTGATCTCGCCGTTGATGCGGTAGCGTTGGTAGCGATCGAAGATCTGATGGTCGGTGTAGAGGCACAACCGCAGGTCGTGATCGACAAAGCCGCTCCGCAGCGTCACGGACAGCGAACGCACCTGCGCCTCACCGCGCCCGACCTGATGAAAGATATTTTCCAAACGCTCGACCTGCATCTTGTTCTCCGAGAGGATGTAGGTCGTATAGCCGCGCTCGGCGTTGCGGATCATATCGTCGGCCAACAGCTCGAAGTTCTTGTTGAACTTCGGTTGGGGTTGGGTCGAGAAGGTGATCTTCGCCGTAGCGGGTCGTTCGTGCAGATTGTCGCGCAGCAGGATGAGGCGGTTCTGCTCCAAATCGGCCAAGAGGCCGTTGCGCGAGGTCAGAAGGCGGTCGATCGACGCCGGATCCTCCATATCGGCCAGCGTTTTACGGCGCACCTCGTTCACGCGGCGCAGCACGCTGTCGGCATCATAGCTCCACCACACTGCCTCCTTACCGGCGAAGTGGGCCAACGACACCCGAGCCGCCTCGCGTTCGCGGGCACTCATATCGGGGATGATCTCGACGCGCTCCAAGCGGTCGGAGGAGAGCTGGCTCGAGATCTCGAAGCGGCGGATCGACTCCACCTCATCATCAAAGAAGTCGAGGCGATAGGGACGGCTCTCGACATAGGAGAAGACATCGACAATACCGCCGCGAATGGCGTACTGCCCGGGCTCATAGACGAAATCGACCCGCTCGAAGGCGGCATCGACGAGTGCCTGCTCCAGCACCTCGATCGAGATACGGTCGCCCACACGAACGGTGATCTGCAGGGCTGCGATCGTCGCCTGATCGGCCACCCGTTCGGCCAACGCCTCGGGATAGGTGCAGACCACGACATACTCCTTGGCCGTGCGGTTGCGGAGGGCGTTGAGCGTGGCCGTGCGTTGCACGACACCCTGCTGATCCTCACCACCATAGGCGATCGAACGCTTATAGGAGGAGGGGAAGAAGCAGACCCGTTCCTCGTCGAGCAGGCGGTAAAAGTCGTTCATCAGGTAGGCCGCCGCATCGCGGTCGTCGGCCACGAAAATATGAACACCGCCCAACCGCTCGATCACCCCCGAGGCATAAAACGAAAGTGCACCGCCGACCAACTCTTCGAGATGGACGGTGGCGCATTCGTTCTTGGCTTCGCGGCAGAGCTTTTTGAGCGGTTTCGACTCCGCCAAAAAAGTCGCTATTTGTTCGCGTGCGGTCATGGTGTTTTGTTGGGAGGAGGTGGGAGTTCTGGGTGTTCTGAGAATTCTGAGAACTTCCCTATCTTTGCTCTTTCCTCTTTGCTCTTTCCTCTTTGCTCTTTCCTCTTTGCTCTGTGTTCTATTTAATCAGATCGTTCCCCTTCTTATCGTGGTAGTGGACATCGATGATGCCCGTGCTCTGATCCTCGACCACCTTGATACGGGTCTTGTACTTCCACTCCCAGCGGCGGCGCAGTGACCAAAGGCCGCGCGTCAGGAACGAGGCGACATAGGGGCTGACTACCAGCTTGATATACTTATGGCCGCGATCGAGCGTCAGGAGCGAGATCTGATTCTCGATCTTCTTGTCGAGCAGGATCGTCGGTTCGACCCTGCCGCGCCCGTGGCAGGTGGGGCAGACATCCGACACATCGGTAATGGCCAACGGACGGACACGCTGGCGCGTGATCTGCATCAGGCCGAACTTCGAGAGGGGCAGGATCGTATGCTTCGCCTTATCGGTCGCCATCAGGCGGGTCATCTCCTCGTAGAGTGCCTGCTTGTTGGCCGCCTTGTGCAGGTCGATGAAATCGACAATCACGATGCCGCCCATATCGCGCAGGCGCAGCTGGCGGGCAATCTCCTTCGCGGCGGCGAGGTTCACCTCCATCGCCGTCTGCTCCTGATTATCCTCGGCCTTCGTGCGGTTACCCGAATTGACATCGATCACATTCATCGCCTCCGTGCGCTCGATGATCAGATAGGCACCGCGTTTGAGCGATACATACTTGGCAAAGAGCGATTTGATCTGCTTCGAGATGTCGAAGTTGTCGAAGATGGGCACCTGCCCCTTGTAGAGCTTGACGATCTTCTCCATCTGCGGGTCGATCTCGTGGACATAGCCCTTGATCTCCTTATACAGCTCCTCGTCATTGATGGCGATCTGCGAGAAGGAGCCGTTGAGCGAGTCGCGGATGATCGTGTTGGCGCGGCTCATCTCGTTCAGCAGCTGCCCGGGAGCCGTCGGCGTCTGCTTGCGCACCGCGCCGCACGCCTTGTACCAACGATCCAACTGCTGGCGCAGATCGTGCTCGACCTCCTCATCCTTCGCCTCGACGGCCGCCGTGCGGATGATCACACCGAAGTTCTTCGGCAGCACCTCCGAAGCGATGCGCTTCAGGCGGCGTTTCTCCTCCGCCGAGCGGATCTTCTGCGAGAGAAAGACCTTCTGCGAGAAGGGCACCAAGACCACATTGCGGCCGGCCAACGAGATCTCGGCCGTGAGGCGCGGGCCCTTGGTCGAGATCGCCTCCTTGGCGATCTGCACCATCACCAAATCACCCACCTGCAGGTGGTCGCCGATCTTGCCACCCTTCTCGAGCACCGGTTCGAGCTTCATCGTGTCGATCTTCAGCCCCCGTTTGCCGGGTTGAAACGAGTGGGTCAGCTTCTTCAGCGAGTCGAAGTGCGTACCCAGATCGGAGTAGTGAATGAAGGCATCTTTCTCACTCCCGATATTGACAAATGCCGCGTTCAGACCGGGCATTATCTTGCGTACCTTGCCGAGGTAGATGTCCCCGACGGCAAAACCCGTCTGGCACTGCTCCTTATTGAGCTCGACCAGCACCTTGTCCTCACACAAGGCGATCGAGATCTCGGCAGGGGTTACATTTACAATTAGTTCTCTATTCATATTTTGGGGTGTATCCGCTTTGGATACGGTATTATGTTATTTTCGGTTCACGATCCATTCCATCCTCTTCAAGCCCCAAAATATGAATTTATTGATTGCGTTTGCGCAATCAATAAATAGGCTTGACCACCCCTCCTAAATCCTCCCCTCATAGGGGAGGACTTGCTACCTATCGCCACCTTTGCAGGGTAAAAGGCAGCACCCAGCTATACCTTTACAGAGGAGGACTTGCTACCTATCTCCACCTTTGCAGGATATAAGGGGAATGCGGGCTGCGATTAATCTGTGACAGAACGGGACCGAACCGAATGTGGTTTGTGACCGATTTTATTTCAGGGAGTGTCGGTCAAACTCTCAATGGATACATCTTTTCGAGAAAGAGAGTGTCGAACCAATCTCTTCGGCACGCTCTTGCGGTGTATGAAACGGGTGACTTCGCGGCGGCTCAACGCCCTTCGGAAGTCCCCCTATTTCTAAAGCGGTAAAGGTAAAGGGCTACACCCTTTACCTTTATCTTCAGAGGGCTAAACCCTACTTGTTCTTCTTGTGACGATTCTTGCGAAGACGCTTCTTACGCTTGTGAGTCGCCATCTTGTGACGCTTATGCTTCTTTCCGTTTGGCATAGTTGTAAGTATTTAAGTGTTTTACAAAATTATTTCACCTTTGCTGCAAAGCTCTTCGCGGGCTTGAAGGCCGGAATGTTGTGCTCGGGAATCGTGATGGTCGTATTCTTCGAGATGTTGCGGGCAACCTTCTGAGCGCGCTTCTTTACGATAAAGCTGCCGAAGCCACGAAGATACACATTGTTACCGCTCTCGAGCGAGCCCTTAACCGAGTCCATAAATGCCTCTACGATGGCCGTCACCTGCACCTTCTCAACGCCGGTGTTCTTAGCGATTTCGCTAACGATATCTGCCTTTGTCATATCTTTATAGTATTTTTAATTAAGTAACTGTCTTGTTTTGAGTTTGCAAATATACACTTTATTTGTGTTTCTGCCAACAAAAATAAAAAAAATTATTTTTTTCTCGCTCCCGCTACCGCATTGCCCCCGCGATACCGTCAGCAATCTGATCCAGTGCGTTTTGCAATTTCGAGCCGATCATCATCCGCATCATCATATTCAGCTCGGCGTGCAGCACCAACCGAAGGCGCGTATCGCACTCCGAAACCTTGTGCAGCTGCACCCAAAAGGCGAAATCCATCGGCACGCCATCGCCCGTGATCTTCACATGCTTCGGCTCGACACGCTCGGCCATCTGCAGCTGCACGGCGAAGCCCTTGACCTTGAACGAGCAGCGATCTTCGGTCGCCTGCCACTCATCGACCCGACCGGCGAGGGCGGGCGTGAGGTGATCGAAGCGGCTGATTACCATATAGATCTGTTCGGCCGGCCGCAAAATCTGTACCTGTTTTGAAATATATTCCTGCATAACTGTTGGGTTAAATTCGTTTTTTCGTGGTTGTCACGCTCCCCTACTCGATCTCGAAGGTGCGCTCGTCGGGGGCTGTGACCGTGATGCGAACCTCCACCACCTCATCGGGCAGTAGCCGTTCGATCTTCTCGGGCCACTCGACCAAGCAGAGGTCGCCCGAGTAGAAGTACTCCTCGTAGCCCAGATCGAACGCCTCGCGCTCGTCGTCGATGCGGTAGAAGTCGAAGTGGAAGAGCCGCTCACCCGCCGCCGTTTCGTACTGATTGACAAGGGCGAAGGTCGGGCTGGTCACCTGATCCTCGACCCCCAGCCGTTCGGCCAGCGTGCGGATCAGGGTCGTCTTACCCGCCCCCATCTCACCGCGCAGGGCGACTACCGTGCGGCCGTCGAGCGATTCGAGGAGCGCATCGGCCACCTCGCGGAGTTGATCTTCGGAGTTGATATGGATCGTCTTCATCTCTTCTTACGGTTACTGTTTGGGATTCAATACAATATAGGACACGATCATCTCCTCCATCGAGATGCCGCCGTGCTGGAAGGTGTTGCGGTAGTAGCGCACATAGCGATTCGCGTCGTTGTTATAGACCAAAAAGTCGCGGTTGTAGGCGAAGATATAGCTCGAGGTGAGGTTGCTCGACGGGAGCTGAATATCCTCTGGGCGGGTCACCTCATAGACCTCCTTGCGGTTGTACGAGAGGTTGCGGCCCGTCTTGTAGCGCAGGTTGGCCGATGTTTCGCGGTCGCCCGTCACGCGCACGGGGTTATCGACACGGATCGTGCCGTGATCCGAGGTGATGATGACCGTATGACCACGCTCCGAGAGGAGCTTGAGGATCGTGTAGAGGTCCGAATGCTCGAACCACGAACGCGTAAGCGAACGGAAGGCCGCCTCGTCCTCCGTCAGCTCGCGGATGATGTCCGTCTCGGTGCGGGCGTGCGAGAGGATGTCGAGGAAGTTATAGACGATCACCGAGAAGTCCGCCTCGTGGATGCGTTGGATGTTCTCGATGAGGCGCCGCCCCTGCTCGGGGCGCACCAGCTTGTCGAAGGTCACGCGCCACGACTTGCCGCACTGGGTCAGCAGGCGGCGCAGGAACTCCTCCTCGTATTGGTTCTTACCCCCCTCCTCGTTGTCGTTGAGCCACCGCTCGGGCATCAGTCGGTCGATCGCCAGCGGCATCAACCCCGCAAAGATCGCATTGCGGGCGTACTGCGTTGCCGTCGGGAGGATCGCGCAGTAGAAGTCATCGACCGCCACATCGTAGTAGCCGCGCAGCATCGACGAGATGGCACGCCACTGGTCGTAGCGGAAGTTGTCGATCAGCAGCAGCGTGGTCTTCTGCCCCGCCTCGACCGCCGGAAAGATCGTCGAGCGCATCAGGGTATGCGACATCACGGGCACCTCGTCGGTGCGGCGGTTGATCCAGTCGTAGTAGTTGCGGCGCACGAACTTCGAGAACTCCTGATTCGCCTCGTTCTTTTGGTAGAAGAGGATCTCCTTGATGCTGCGGTCGGTCGAGCCCTCCAGCTCGATCTCCCACGAGGTCAGACGGCGGTAGAGCGTACACCAATCGGAGAAGGTATCGGCCATCTGCAGCGAAGTCGAGAGCCGCCCGAACTCGGCGCGGTAGTCGGCCGTTGTCTGCTCGGTGACGAGCTGACGGCTGTGGACATGCTTTTTGATCGAGAGCAGCACTTGGTTCGGATTGACCGGCTTGATGAGGTAGTCGGCGATCTTCGAGCCGACGGCCTTGTCCATAATATTCTCCTCCTCGCTCTTCGTGACCATAATAACGGGCGTAGTGGGGCGCACCTCCTTGATCTGGGGAAGCGTCTCGAGCCCTGTCATACCGGGCATCATCTCATCGAGGATGATCAGATCGTAGGCCACCTCCGTCGCCATATCGATCGCATCATAGCCGTTGTTGCAGGTCTCGACCTCGTAGCCCTTCTGTTCCAAGAAGAGGACATGGGGCTTGAGCAGCTCCACCTCGTCATCGACCCAAAGTATCTTTACCATCGGTTGCAGATTTTCTCGTTACAAATGTAGTGAATTTTCCGTCAAACGCAAAAACCGCGCGAAATGTTGTGGATCGGGAGGGCAATTAAGGGCGATTAACGCACCCAACCCTTAATCACCCTTAATCACCCTTAATCACCCTTAATCGCCCTTAATCGCCCTTAATCACCCTTCAGTCACGCAGCCCAATTTTGAATTTTGAATTCTAAATTTTGAATTTCTAATGCACTACGCCTGCCAGCGTGCCGCGATCGGGTCGAGGCGTTTCGAGAGGCGGCTCATCGCCGTATCGAGGTAGTCGTGCGTGATCGTGGCGTAGATCTGCGTGGTGCGGATGTTGGTGTGGCCGAGCATCTTCGAGATCATCTCGATCGGGATGCCCTGCGCGAGGGTCAGCGTGGTGGCGAAGGTGTGGCGGGCGGCGTGGAAGGTGATCCGCTTCTCGATCTCGGCAAGGCGCATCAGATCGGCGAGGCAACGGTTACACCAGTTGTTGCTCGGCAGGGGGAAGATCGCCCGCCCCGCGAGGTGGGGTTCATATTTGCGCAGGATCGCCAACGGCAGGTCGAAGAGGCGCACCTGCACGGGCGAACCGGTCTTGCTGCGGGCCGTTTCGATCCAGTACTGCTGTCCGAGGCGGTGGATGTGCTCCATCTGCAACCGTTTGAGGTCGATGAACGACAACCCCGTGAAGCAGCTGAAGAGGAAGCTGTCGCGCACGAGGCGTTGGGTCGGCGTGAGGTCGTTGAGGGTGATCAGGCGGATCAGCTCCTGCGTGGTGAGGAATTGGCGGACGACAAATTCGCTGCGCAGCTTGTAGTTGGCGAAGATGTCGGCGACGGGCATCCCCTGCTCGCGTGCCCACGCCAAGAGGTGCTTCAAGGCGGTGAGATAGACCCACACGGTATTTTTTCGGCAGGCCAAACGCTCCTGCAGACGGCGGTGGAAGCGGATCAGAAAGTCGTGATCCAGCTCGCCGAGCAGCAGATCGTCGCGGTCGTACTCGTCGCGGATGAAGTGCGCAAGGTGCTGTTCGACCGCACTGTACTTGTAGTAGGTCGAGAGGCTGCGCTCGATGCCGACCTGCTGCAACAGCTCCTCGTTGTGGCGACGGATCAGGGCGAGGAGGCACTCTTGGCTCAATTCGGTGGCGAAGAGGCGGTCGCGCACCTGCGCCGAGGTGGGATGCAACTCCTCGCCGAGCAGTTCCTCGTAACAGCGAAAGGCCTGTTCGCAGATCGTATCCAATCGGCGGTTGATGCGGATCATCTCCTCGTTGCGGCCGATGGCGCGGTGTTGCAGATGATCCCACGCCGTCGGCGGGATCGAGAGGCGGGTCGAGAACTGCGCTCGCTGACCGCCGAGTGTGATGCGCCCCATAATCGGAGCGTAACCGTTTGGCTGTAAAGCGTTTCGTTTGATGTAGAAGAGTAGTTTCATAGTGAATTGTTAAATGCTGCTATGGTGCATTGGAGGGGCTGAACGCCGACAGCTGATCGCTGACAGCTAATTTTGTATTTCTAATTTTGAATTGTTTTTTTTGAAAACACAAAAAAAAACGAACGGTTCTCCGAAGAAAACCGTCCGTTGAAATAGGTTGTTGCAGTGATTACTTAATCTCCTTCATACGGAAGATGCCCGAGAACTGGGGATTAAACTCCGGCTTCAAAACGCCTGCACCTTTCGATGTAGCAGCCGTAGCCGTGGCCGAAGCCGTCTTACCATCGCAACGAACCGTCTTGGTCGAGCCATAGATATTCGTAGCCGTGCAGATGTAGGTAACAGCGACATCGGGAGCACCGATCTTAATCACATCAAAGGTGTAACCATACTCAGAGAGCTCTGCAAGGTACTCATCCGGCAGCAGTTCGCCATACTCCTCGACAAGCACTTCGTAAATCTCAGCCTCGGTCAGACCGTTAGCCATATTGGCAGCAACTATATTATCAACCGCAGCGGTCGTAAAGAAACCGGCCAGATTCACAGACTTAATGTCAACACCCTCAACAAGCCACATCAAGTACTCGGTTGCAGGATACGACGATGCATAGCTCGGCAAAAGATCCTCTACATAGTAGAAGTAGGCTGCAAACTCGCACTCGGGAGCCTCGGCACCACCTACACCCGGATAGTAGAACGAAACGGTAGCCGTTTGCGAAGCCTGCGGCTCACCGTCAGCGCTGTAGGGAACGCAGAAGACGGTGTACACACCCGGAGCAGCCAACTTGCTCTCAAGGATCGAGAATACACGCTCCTTCTCGTCAAGACCCTGCGTGAACTGCTTCACGCCAACCTCCTCCTCGGCGGCAGCGATGATGATCTCGGCAGCCTGTGCGGCAGCTGCGGTTACATCACCGTCGAAGAAGGCGTAACGCATCGAAGCCACATCGGCACCGTAGGTACCGTTCAGCACGGCCGAAACCGTCGTATTGTCGGCCTCAACCGACATACCGCCGTAAGCAACCGTCATCGAGTAGTCCTTCAGATCGACGCCCGGCATCACCAAACGAAGCAAACCGTTCGGGTTACCATAGAACGACCAATTGCCACTGTTGTAATTGGCCATTGCCAAATAGAATGCCTTTGCGGGGAAAGTCAAGATACCATCTTTCAGCGTACCGCCAGTGACCGTACCCACCGAAATCATACCATAACCCCAGTCAAGACCAAGTTCCTGCGTCGGAAGGTAGGCATCGTTCGGATCCACAACATTGATTATCAAATAGTAGTCGCCCTCAACATAATCACCGGGCTCATTGTAGGGGAAGAGCGATGTATATACATTCTTCAAGAACAAATAACCCGGGTAGTTCGTGTTCTCATACACCTCAACTTCATATTCGGTAGGTTCAACACTGGTAAAGATACCCGTGATCAGGTCTTCTCGCCAAAGACCCGTGCCCAGCAGTACATACGGCTCGGGAACAACGATCGTTACGGTCTGCTCCGAATAGCCATAGGTCGAGTTCATCGACTCGTCGGTCAGCCGGAAAGTTACCTTGTACGATGCACCACCGGTCAGCTGCGCGTAGTCGTAGCCGACCGTCAGCGGAGCCGTAACAGCTCCGTCGGCGAACACAACCGTGCTCGGAATGGTGAAGAGAGCGGCATCCTCGGCGAACTCGAAAGTAGCCGTTACGCCCACCTCCAGTGCACCAACCGTCTCGCTACGAGCCAAATCAACCGAAAACGAGGCAGCCTCGTTCGATACCGTCAGGCTCGTGGCATTCTCACTCGAGAAGAAAACACGCATGCCCTTCTCGTTCTCACCTGCACTCCAGTTGCCATCCTCCGTACAAGCGGTGAACAGGCCTGCGAAGGCAACCAAGGCGGCTAAAAAGAATATTTTTAAACTTTTCATAATTTACTCGTGTTTAGTTGTTACTCCTCAATTGAAGCATAGGTGTAGCAAGGATTCGGGTTGTTCATATTCATCAAAGCCTGATTCTTCTCCATTGCACTCTGCGGGATGCAGAGGTTCCACCACGGAGCACGACCCGTAGTCGTCAGACGAGCCAACGACGGAGCGTTCGTACCCGCATTACCGTTAACCATTCCGTAGTCAAGACGCTTCAAGTCGTAGAGAACGATACCCTCACCCCAAAGCTCAACACGCTTCTGGAAGATGATCTCATCGATCAGATCCGAACCCTTGTAGGCGTAGGCGCTGTCGCGATGTGCCATAAAGGCAGCCAAGAGCGACTTAGCCGAACTCTCATCATAGTGTGCCGTAGCCTCGGCCTCGATCAGATACATCTCCTCAACACGCATCAACGGAACATCCGTCACATTACCCAGCGAGTAGTCGTACTTCTCACCACCGTTGGTGTGGAACTTGTACCAAGCGTAGGGAGCGATAGGCGAGAAGATCTCACCCTCGAACTCGGCCTCGGTCATCATCGTATAGGGTGCCAGCGCAGCGTAGTTGCGATCGGGCGATACGATGTTCTTCTTACGGAAGTCGGTGTTCGACATACGGTTGTAGGTGAATACCGATACACCCGGCTGCGAACCCGGGCCGTAACCCCAGCAAGCATCGATCGACATGTGAGCCGTCCACGAGTAGAGGTTGTTGATCACCGTGTCGGTCGATTGGCACATAGCCCACATCCACGCGTTGTTCACGGCGCAGAAACCCGTCTTGGGATCGAGCCACTGAGCCTCGGTCATAACCGTGCAACCCGAAGCGTTGATCGCCTTGCGAGCGTACTGGGCAGCGAGCTTGTAAGCATCCATACCCGTCGGAACAGTTACCGTAGCCGTACCGTAAGCCTCGTCGAGCGTTACATCACCATAGCTCTCGGTGAAACCACCCAACCACAGGTAGGCGCGTGCCTTCAGACCGTAAACAACGGCCAAATTGGGCAGGTTGTAGGTCGAACGCTGGTAGCCCTCGAGCATCGTCTCGGCCTGATTCAGGTCATTGAGGATGAAGGCCCACATCTGCTCACGCGGAGCGCGGGGGTTGTTCTCGAGCTGCTCAAGCGTCATCGTCTCGGTAACGATAGGTACCGTCAGCCCCTTTACCTTCTCGTCAATCACATACTCAGCTTCACCATTACCGGCTACGGCGTGGAGCGGATCGTACAGACGGGCCATATCCATATAGTTCACGGCACGGAATGCGTAAGCCAAACCAAGCTCGGCCGAAGGCTCACCCGTTGCACCGAATACCGATACTGCCGAGTTGGCCGTGAAGATAAACTGATAGTACGAAGTATAGATCCATCTGCAAGCATTACCCGTCAGGTTCAGACCGGTATGATCACCCGGGTAGAGGGCGAACTGGAAACGGTCATAGAACTGGTTACCACCCGACATATTACCCGATACGGGGAATATCTCACCGGCCAAACGGTCGTACGAACCCATCAGACCACCATAACCGAACTCGATATGCTCGCCGAGAATCGCGGTATAGTTGCTCATACGGATCGTCGGCATAGCCGTTACAACACCATCCGTCGCAAAGGGCGACTCTGTAATCTGATCCTGCGTAGCGTAACCATTCTCGGGGAAGGTCTCCTCAACGCAGCTCGTCAGCAGAACTGCCGAACCAAACAGCACGGCAATCGTCTTTAATATCGTGTTTGTTTTCATATTCTTCTCTTGGTTTTTGAAATTAGAACGTTACCGAAACACCACCCGTGAACGTGCGAACCGGAGCGTGGTAGTAGGGGTTCGTGCTACCGCCAACCGACTGACGCGGGTCAAGACCCTGACGCTTCGACCAGTACCATACATTGTCGCACGACACGAATACGCGGAGGCGATCAACAAGGAACTTCTTCGTCAACTTCTTCGGCAGCGTGTAACCGATCGTGATGTTCTGAATGTTCAGATACGATGCATCGGTCAGGAAACGATCCGACGAAGCGGCCGTGTAGGTATCACCATAAACGAAACGCGGAATATTCGTGTCGGTGTTCTCGGGCGTCCAAGCGTTCAACAAGTCGCGGTGGTAGGGCGAACCGTCCGAAGTACCGGTCGGCGAGCTCATGTAAATCGCGTAACCGTTATCGTAAGCCAAGCCACCCAGCTGATAGGTGAACTGTGCCGAGAAATCAAGACCCTTCCAAGTCAGCGAGGTGCCGAAACCACCATAGAGGTCGGGCAGACCGTCGCCCTGCAGCTCCTTACCGTTGGTCGAAGCCTCCGAGTACAAATCCGTCACCTCGCGGCGCAACTCCGTCTCGAACACCTTCGAACCATCCTCGTTAAAGAGCAGCTCACCCGTCTTGGGATCCGTAGCCTGAACATCCGTCTCGTACTCGTTATATACATACCAAGTCTCCTTACCCGTGTTGGGATCAACACCGGCGAAGCTGGGCAGATACCAAGTATAGTACGACATACCCTCGGCCAAGAAGCGCGAGCCGTTGATACGACCCATGTGCTTACCGTCAGCCGTCGGCGTATCCTTATACTGATCGGGGAGCTTCGTCACCTCATTCTTGTAGTGCGTAGCATTGAGGTTCACGCTCCAAACCAGATCCTTCTTGCGGATGATGTCTGCGCTCAACTCAATCTCGAAACCGCGGTTGCTTATATCACCGATGTTGGTCATAATCGAGCTGTAACCTGCCTCGGCGGGAACCGACAGCGAGAAGAGCATATCGGTCGTCTTGCGATCGAAGAAGTCGATGCTACCGGTGATGCGATCGTTCCACAGACCGAATTCAACACCTACATTGAGGTTGGCGTTGGTCTCCCACGTGATGTCCTTGTTACCCTTGCGAGCCAACACATTGGTTACACCACCGTTACCGTCGTTCTCGATCGAATAGTAATCCGCATAGTAGAACGAACCGATGTTGTCGTTACCCTGCGAACCATACGAAGCCTTCACCTTCAGCATATTGAGCCAATTAACATCGAACCACGACTCCTTGCTCATGATCCAAGCTGCACCAAGCGACCAGAAGTTACCCCAGCGGTTGTCGGGATGGAAACGCGACGAAGCGTCACGACGATACGAACCCGAAACATAGATGCGCTCGTCGAAATCGTATTGTACGCGCGAGAAGTAACCCTCGTTGTTGTACTCCGACTTGCTCGACGACGACGACGACATATCCGTCACCATACCGTTCAGCTCGAGGTAGTCGGGCGAGAACATACCGCTCTTCGTAGCACCGATACCGTAGCTCTCGTAGATGTAGTTCTCGTGACCGAGCAGGACATCCACATTGTGCTTACCGAACGTCTTCGTGTAGTTCAAGAGTTGCTGGTAGTTGTAGGCGATCATGCGGCTGTGACCCTTGTAGAGCACACCACCCGAGGTTGCGAACTGACCGTAGTAGGGGTTCATCAACTCCGTCGAGCGGGTCTCGTCGAGCGTCACGCTGCCGTTGATCGTCAGCTTCAGACCCTCATAGAGCTTAAAGTCGGCGAAACCGTTGGCCGAGAAGGCGTTACCCTCCGAGATATTCTTGTTCAGCGTCAGGTTCTGCAGGTCGTTGTCCTGACCACCCTGACGACGCTTCATACCGGCGTTGCGACCGTCACCCGTATCGTACACCTTGAAGCCGTGCTCATCAATCATGATGTTACCCTCACCATCGCGTACATAGAGCGGATAGATCGGAGCCATCTGCAGAGCCGTAGCGAAGGCATTACCACCGTCCGAAGCACCCTCGTTGCTGAAACCGTTGTTCCAAACGAAGTGCGTGTACGAGAAGTTGCCACCCACTTTCAGCCAATCCTTGGCCTGATAGTCGGCACGCAGACGAGCCGTAATGCGCTCCATATCCGATCCGTCGATGATACCCGTGTTGTCGAGATAACCCATCGAAGCGTAGAAGTTCGAGCGATCCGTTGCACCGGCAACATTCACATTGTACTCCTGACGGAAGGTAGCATCGTTGTAGATCTCATCCAACCAGTTGTCGGGCTGTACCCAGTAGTCCTGACCGTTGTAGTGCACCAAACGACCCTCTGTAGCGTTGGGATTCAGTTTACCGTTGGCACCGATCAGGTTCTGCCCCTCGGGAACCGTGAAGACATTGTAGCTCACACCTCCGGCCAACTCCGAGGTCAAACGATTGTTGGCAAAGTTGTACGCAGCAGCCAGATCACTGCTCCAAACAAAATTCTCGTTGGCATCAACACCACCGTTGGCCGTACGATAGTAGTTGTAGAGTGCCTTGTGGTGGTACTCATAGAACTCACCGGCCTCATCCACAACATCGTAGTTCTGCAGCGCCTTCGTGTTCATACCCCACTTACCCTCGAAGGTAACCTTGGCCTCGCCGACCTTGGCCTTCTTGGTCGTGATCATGATCACACCGTTGGCACCACGCGCACCATACAGGGCGTTCGAAGCGGCATCCTTCAGCACGGTCATCGACTCGATATCGGCCGAGTTCAGGTTGTTGATATCGCCCTCGTAGGGAACACCATCAACCACATAAAGCGGCGAAGTACCGGCATTGATCGAACCAAGACCACGCACCATAATCGACTGGCCTGCACCAAGACGACCCGAAGCCGACGAGAACTGCACACCGGCAACCTTACCTACGAGTGCATCCGATACATTCGACGACTGCGTCTTCACGATGTCGTCGGCCTTGATCACCTTCGCCGAACCGGTGAAGGCCTCCTTCTTGGCAGTACCGAAAGCAACCACGATCACATCGTCGATTGCGTGCGTGTCCTCTGCGAGCGACACCGTCACATTCGTTTTACCGGCGATAGCGACCTGCTGGGTCTCGAAACCGATAAACGATACGGTCAGCGTACCATTGGCAGGAGCCGAAACCTCGAAACGACCGTCAGCGTTGGTCGTCGTACCTTGGTTCGTGCCATCCACCATCACCGTCGCACCGACAACCGGTGCGCCGTTGGCATCGGTAACTGTACCGGAAACCTGCGCGTTCTGGGCGAACGCCATCAGCGATACGCTCAAAACTGCAATTAACGATAGTACAAGTTTTCTTACCATAAGCGTTAATTTAATTAGTTTGTTTTGATAAATAAAAAGTTCACCCGCAAAGTTAGGGGTAATAAAAACAATTAACAAATTAATTCGTAAAAAAATTTAAGTAGGTAACACAAAGGCATTTTTAGCGTTTTTGTTCTTGCAAAAGATCACTTTCTCGACGCTTTTACTTACAAATCGAAACCGCCTTTTTCCGCTTCCGATCGCCAAAATGCGTCCAAAGCAGGCCTCCGCACGCATTTTTTTGTCGATTGAGGAGCTATCGACGACGGTGTACCTATATTATATATGCTTTTTGCCGCCCTTCGGCCTGCGAAAAACGCCTTTCGATTTTTTAGTACGACGATCATTCACGGGGCTCAAGCATACCGAAAACAGCGCCAATCAAAACACAATTTTGTATTGCAAGGCATTTTGGCACCGGCTTTGCAATCGTTCGAGGGTTATCCGATCACTATGTTTCTTACTATTTTTGCAACGCTTATGACAGCAACAGCCACCGTCACGACGGCCATCGAGGTCGAGGAGCTTCCCTACGCCTACGATGCACTGCAACCGGCGATCTCCGAGGAGACGCTCCGTTACCACCACGACAAGCACTATGCAGGGTATGTCGCCAAGCTCAACGAGCTGATCGTCGGCACGCCCTACGCCCACCGGCCGCTCGAGGAGATCGTGCAGACGGCCGACGGCGCGATCTTCAACAACGCCGCGCAGGCGTGGAATCACGCCTTCTATTTCGAGCAGTTCTCGGCCGAGCCCGCACACCGCCCGACGGGTCGTCTGCTCGATGCCATCAACCGCAGCTTCGGCTCCTTCGAGGCGATGCAGCAGGAGGTCGCCAAAGCCGCCGCCGGACTCTTCGGTTCGGGTTGGGTGTGGTTGATCGAGGATTCGTCGGGCAAACTCTCGATCCTCGCCACGCGCAACGCCGGCACACCGATCCGACACGGGATGCGCCCGCTCCTTGTCTTCGATGTGTGGGAGCACGCCTACTACATCGACTTTCGCAACCGCCGCGCCGATGCCGTCGCCGCCACTTGGAGCGTGATCGACTGGCGCAAGATCGAGCACAGATACAAGCAATGAGGAAAGAGGAAAGAGGAAAGAGGAAAGAGATCGCTGATCGCTGAATGCTGAATGCTGAAAGCTAATTCTGACCAATAAGCCCTAATTTTGAATTCTAAACTCTAAATTTTGAATTTAGTTCAACTTTTCTTCGTATCTTTGTTCTGTGATCACACAGAAGGAGATATTTTCACTGACCGATGAGGCCCAATTCGTGGAGGCGGCTCTCGCGCTGTTTCGCTTTCAGGCGACGGCGTGTGCCCCCTACCGCGAATACCTCGACCTGATCGGTGTGGTCGCCGACGAGGTTCGCTCGCTCGGCGATATTCCGTTTCTGCCGATCGGCCTCTTCAAAGAGCGGACGATCTACTGCGGCAACGAGCCGGCCGAGATCGTCTTCACCTCGAGTGCCACAACGGGAATGACCCCCTCACGCCACCCGATGCAGTCACTCGCGCACTACGAGGCGGTCTTTACGCGCGCTTTCGAGCAGTTCTACGGCGAGGCTGCGCAGTGGAGCCTCTATGCCCTGTTGCCGAATTACCTCTCGCGCAAGGGATCGTCGCTGGTCTATATGGCCGATCGACTGATCGCCGCCTGCGGTTCGGGGGGCTTCTATCTCGACAACTACGAGCAGCTGATCGCCGATATGGCGGCCGATCCGAAGCCGAAGATTCTTTTGGGCGTCAGCTATGCCCTTTGGGATCTGGCCGAACGGTACGCCCCGAAGTTAAGCAACACGGTCGTGATGGAGACGGGCGGTATGAAGGGGCACCGCGAGGAGCTGCCCAAGGAGCAGTTTCACCGCATCCTCTGCGAGGGGTTCGGGGTCGAGGCGATCCACTCCGAGTATGGGATGGCGGAGCTGACCTCGCAGGCCTACTCGAAGGGGGGCAACCGTTTCCACTGCCCCGCGTGGATGCGGGTCATCACGCGCGATGTGAACGACCCCTTTGCGCTGCATCTGACGGCGGCACGCGGCGGGCTGAACATCATCGACTTGGCCAACACCTTCTCGTGCGCCTTTATCCAAACCGAGGATGTCGGGCGTACCTTTACGGACGGCTCGTTCGAGATCGAGGGGCGGATCGATCATAGCGAAATTAGAGGATGTAACTTATTGGTGCAGTGATGAATACAAACCACCCGATTGATTTTGTAGTTTTGTGGGTCGATGGCGCCGACCCTGCGTGGCAGGCGGAGTTTCGGCGTTACCGCCAAACGGCCGGCATGGATGCCTCCGCGATTCGCTACCGCGACTGGGGCACGCTGCGCTACTGGTTCCGCGCTGTCGAACGGTTTGCGCCGTGGGTGCATACGGTTCACTTCGTCACATGGGGGCATCTCCCCGCGTGGCTCGATACGACCCACCCCAAGCTCCACATCGTCCGCCACGAGGAGTTTATTCCTGCGGAGTGGCTTCCAACCTTTAACTCCAACACGATTCTGTTGAATCTCCACCGCATCGAGGAGCTTGCGGAGCACTTCGTGCTTTTCAACGACGATCAGTTCCTCACGCGCCCCTGCAGCGAAGAGGATTTCTTCCGTAACGGCCTGCCGTGCGATATGGCGCGCCTGAATGTCGTGCGCCCCTCCTCGATCGGTTCGCTTATTCTGAACAACCTCGAGCTGATCAACGCCCTCCACACGCGCCGTGCCCTCAACAAGCACCTCGGGAAGTGGCTGGCTCCCTGCTACGGGTTATCGAACATCTTGAAGACCATCACGCTGCTCCCGTGGAGTTTCTTCCCCGGGTTCTACGATCCCCATCAGGCGCAGGGCTATCGCAAGAGCGATTTCGAGCGGGGATGGGCGCAGTGGGACGAACAGATGCGCAAGACCTCTGCTTCACGCTTCCGCAGCAGCTCCGACATCACCGAGTGGATCTTCCGCTACGACAACCTCTGTCGAGGCGAATTTGTCCCCCACTCGACCCGTGACGGGCGGATGATCACCCTCACCGACCAATCGGTCGAGGAGATCGTCCGCCTAATTGCCACACAGGCTCAACGCCTGCTCTGCATCCACGACAGCGAGGAGATCACCGACTTTGAGGGGGTCTGCCGCACCTTGCAGGGGGGATTCGAGCAACTTTTACCACAACCATCCGCCTATGAAAAGTAGTTTTTCGGTCATCATCCCGCTCTACAACAAGGAGCGCGAGATCGAGGCCACCGTGCGCTCGGTCTTGGCGCAGACACTGCAGCCGAAGGAGATCATCATCGTAAACGACGGCTCGAAGGATCGCTCGGCGGAGGTGGTTCGCGGCATCGATTCGCCGCTGATCCGCCTGATTGATCAGCCGAACGCCGGCGAGTGTGCAGCCCGTAACCGCGCCATCCGCGAGGCGACGGGGGAGTATGTTGCACTGATTGATGCCGATGACCAATGGGAGGCGGGATTCTTGGAGGAGATCGATCGGCTGATCAACGAATACCCCGATTGCGGCCTCTACTGCACCTCGTTTCAAGTGGTATCTCATGAGGGGCTGTACCGCGCCCCCTGCCCCGAGGTGCGGGGTGTGGTCGAGAATTTCTTCCGCGACTCGGCGCACCGCTTTATTGCCATCCCCTCGGCAAGTGTGATGCCGCGAACGATCTTCGATGAGATCGGCGGTTTTCCCGAGGGGATGAAGATTGCGGGCGACCTCTATATGTGGATCAAATTGGCGCGTCGTTATCGGGTCTGCTTCTCGCCCGAGCCGCTTGTGCGCTATTTGAAGGAGGCCTCGAACCGCTCGGCAGCGATCTACACCCCCGAACAGACCCGTTATTCGTTTGAAGAGCTCTACGACCCTTCTGCTCCGCTCGACGAGCGTGAATTCATCGCCCGCGCTGCACTCGGCAAGGCGTTGATCCTCTGCGCCAAAGGGGACACGGAGGCTGCACGGCGGGCGATCCATACCTTCTCCTTCACCAAGACCTACCGCCGCACGCTGCGCAAGGTGCAGCTGCTCAATCGTCTTCCCGTTCGTTGGCGGCAACCACTCTTGAATGGTTATAACTATTTGGCGTGGAAAATTGCAAAAAAAGGACTCTGATACAGAGCCCTTTTTGCAAATTCAAAATTCAAAATTCAAAATTTAGAATTATAGGTAGGATTAGTTGCTAAATTGCAACTTACCCTCTTTTACATCCAACCGAATCGGAACGGAGCGATCCACCTCGCCTGCCAAGATGCGCTTCGAGAGGTCATTGACCACCTCGCGCTGGATCGTGCGCTTCACGGGGCGGGCACCGAAGAGCGGATCGTAGCCCAACTCGGCCAAGCGATCGCGTGCTGCCGTCGTGTAGTTTAGCTCTACGCCGTTGCGGTGCAGCAGGCGGCGCACGCCGTCGAGCTGCATCTCAACGATCGCGGCGATGTTGCTGCGCGTGAGCGGCTCGAAGAGGACAATCTCATCGACACGGTTCAGGAACTCGGGTTTGAGTTGCTGTTTCAGCAACTCGACCACCTCGTCGCGCGTCCGCTCCAACAGCGCAGGGTCGATCCGTTCGCCGTCGAAGCCCGCCGTCAGCCGCTCTTGGATCAGGTGTGCCCCCATATTTGAGGTCATAATGATAATCGTGTTGCGGAAATCGACCGTGCGCCCCTTGTTGTCGGTCAATCGCCCATCGTCCAAGACCTGCAACAGGATATTAAAGACATCGGGATGCGCCTTCTCGATCTCGTCCAACAGAACCACCGAATAGGGTTTGCGGCGCACCGCCTCGGTGAGCTGACCGCCCTCATCGTAACCGACATAGCCCGGAGGCGCACCGACCAAGCGCGAAACGGCGTGCCGCTCCTGATACTCCGACATATCGATTCGGGTCATCATCTGATCGTCGTTGAAGAGGAATTCGGCCAACGCCTTGGCCAACTCCGTCTTACCCACGCCCGTCGTGCCGAGGAAGATGAACGAGCCGATCGGGCGGCGCGGATCGCTCAACCCCGCACGCGAACGACGAACGGCATCCGATACGGCAGCGATCGCCTGTTCCTGCCCCACCACGCGGCGGTGCAGCTCCTCCTCAAGGTGCAACAGTTTTTCGCGCTCGGAGGCCAACATCCGCTGCACGGGAATCCCCGTCCAACGCGAAACAACCTCGGCCACATCCTCGGCATCGACCTCCTCCTTGATCATCGCATCCTCGGCCGAGGCGGCCTTATACTCCGCCTCGTAGCGCGTGATGGCCTGTTCGGCCTCGGCAATCTTGCCGTAGCGAATCTCCGCTACACGGCCGTAATCGCCCTGTCGTTCAGCCTGCTCGGCCTCGACCTTGAGCCGTTCGATGCGATCCTTCTCGCTCTGAATCTTGCCGAGCAGATCGCGCTGCGACTGCCAACGGGCACGCTTCGTGCTCTCCTCGGCCTTCAGTTCGTCGATCTCCTTCGTCAGCATCTCGACCCGCGCTTTGTCGTTCTCGCGGCGGATCGCCTCGCGCTCGATCTCGAGCTGGCGCACACGGCGCGTGAGGGTGTCGATCTCCTCGGGGACGGAGTTCATCTCCAAGCGCAGGCGCGAGGCCGCCTCGTCGATCAGGTCGATCGCCTTGTCGGGCAGGAAACGCGAGGTGATGTAGCGGGTCGAGAGTTCGACGGCCGAGATGATCGCCTCATCCTTGATCCGCACGCGGTGGTGGTTCTCGTACCGCTCCTTCAGTCCGCGCAGGATCGAGATGGCATCCTCGACCGACGGCTCGTTGACCATCACCTTCTGGAAACGACGCTCCAACGCCTTGTCCTGCTCGAAATACTTTTGGAACTCGTCGAGGGTCGTGGCGCCGATCGTACGCAGCTCACCACGCGCAAGGGCCGGTTTGAGGATGTTGGCGGCATCCATCGCCCCCGATGACTTGCCCGCTCCGACCAGCGTATGGATCTCGTCGATGAAGAGTAGAATCTCGCCATCGGAGCTCTTCACCTCCTCGACCACCGCCTTCAGTCGCTCCTCGAACTCGCCCTGATACTTCGCACCGGCGATCAACGCACCCATATCGAGCGAGTAGATCGACTTCGAGCGGAGGTTTTCGGGAACATCGCCGTCGATGATGCGGCGGGCGATCCCCTCGGCGATCGCCGTCTTACCGACACCCGCCTCGCCGACCAAGATCGGGTTGTTCTTCGTGCGGCGCGAGAGGATCTGCAACACGCGGCGGATCTCCTCGTCGCGGCCGATCACGGGGTCGAGTTTGCCCTGTCGCGCCTGCTCATTGAGGTTGATGGCGTACTTGCCAAGCGCATCGAACTCCTGCGATGCGGTGGGCGAATCGACCGTCGCCCCCTTGCGGAAGGTGCGGATCGCCTCCACCAGCTCCTTTTCGCTGGCTCCCGACCGTTTGAGCAGCTCGGCTGCCGCCGAACGCTCTGCCACCAAGCCGAGCAAGAGGTGCTCGACCGAGGCATACTTGTCGCCAAAGGGTTTTGTAAAGTCGAGGGCGCGTTGAATCACGCGCGAAAGGTCGTTCGAGAAGTAGGGATCACCCCCACCCTCGACCCGAGGCAGGGCCGCTACGGCCTGTTCCGTCTCGTCGCGCAGCGGCTTGAGGTTACCCCCCACGCGCCCCAACAGAAACGAAGCGAGCGAATCCTCCTCGCGGATCAATACGCGGAGCAGGTGCATCGGCTCGATCGCCTGCTGACCGCGTTCGCGTGCAAGGGACACCGATGCTTGCAGTGCCTCCTGTGCCTTGATCGTAAGTGTGTTGATGTTCATATCGTTAGCTATTAACCGTGTACATTTTTTCGTTTCAAAACACCACCCCGCAAATCGTTTGCCAACCCCGTATCGACCGTCACCGTGACACTTTTTGGCGCGATTCGGCAGGCAGTTTGTGACAAAGTGCGCCACCGAACGCCAAAGTGTCGGATTATTTTCCTATCTTTGGCAAAATTAAAAGGCTTATCCCATGAAAGATTTCGTATTCCACACGCCGACGGAGGTCGTTTTTGGTAAAAACGCCGAGTCGAAGATCGCTTCACGCATCCAAAAATATGGCGGCACGAAGGTCCTGCTCCACTACGGCGGCCAAAGTGCCGAACGCTCGGGGCTGTTGCCCCAGATCCGCCAACACCTTCAAGAGGCGGGGATCGCCTTTTGCGAGCTGGGCGGCGTTGTTCCCAATCCGCGCCTTTCGTTGGTGCGTAAGGGTATTGCCCTTTGCCGCGAACACGCCATTGACTTCATCTTGGCGGTCGGTGGCGGCAGCGTGATCGACTCGGCGAAGGCAATCGCCTTCGGAACGCCTTATGAGGGGGATGTATGGGGTCTGTTCGACGGCAAAGGTCGAGTGACGAGTTGCCTGCCGTTGGGTTGCGTGCTGACGATTCCCGCCGCCGGCAGCGAGATGTCGAACGGTTGCGTTATTACGAACGAAGAGGGGTGGCTCAAGCGCGGCTACACAACCGAGCTCTCGCGTTGCCGCTTTGCCATTATGAACCCCGAACACACCTACTCGCTCCCCGCCTATCAGACGGCGTGCGGCGTGACGGATATTATGATGCACACGATGGAGCGATACTTCTCGCTCGAGGATGATATGACCGTCACGGATGCCGTGGCCGAGGCGATCCTGCGCACGGTGATGGAGGCGGCTCCGATCGTCCTGAAGGAGCCGACCAACTACCGTTGGCGTGCCCAGATTATGTGGGCAGGCTCGTTGGCGCACAACGATCTGACGGGTTGCGGCACGGTGGGCGATTGGGCTACGCACCACCTCGAGCACGAGTTGAGCGCCCTGTTCGATGTGGCGCACGGTGCCGGTCTGGCGGCCGTATGGGGCAGCTGGGCACGCTATGTGATGTCGGTACGCGTATCGCGCTTCGTGCAGTTTGCGGTCAATGTGATGGGGGTCGAGAACGACTTCACCGACCCCGAGGGGACGGCACTGCGCGGCATTGAGCGGATGGAGGCCTTCTATCGCTCGATCGGGATGCCGACCTCGATTCCCGAGCTGATCGGCCGCCCCGCCACCGAGGAGGAGGTGCTGACGATGGCCGACAAATGCTGCCGTCAGGACACCCACACCGAAGGCAACTTCAAGGTGCTCTACCGCAAGGAGATGGAGGAGGTCTATCGGTTGGCCAACCGATAGTCATCAATGCAAAATGTAGAATTCAGCATTCAAAATGAGGGGCTGACGCAGGTTGAATACCGCGCCAGCCTCATTTTTAATTTTGAATTTTTGAATTTTTAATTCTGAATTTGTAGTCTGTATCCTACGCTGCGGATGCTGATAATCTCGATTGCGGGGTCGTCTGCGAGGCGACGGCGGAGGCGGGAGATATAGACATTGAGGCTGCGGAGGTTGAAGAAGTTGTCGTCACCCCACAACTCGCGCAGCAGCCCCGAGGCCTCGACCGTCCGATTCGGATGGGCGGCGAGGCGTGCCAAAACAGCCCCCTCGCGTGCTGCGAGTGCTACGCGCTGTTCGCCGAGCGTGAGCGTATTGGCGCGCGTATCGAGCCGATAGCGGCCGATCGGGAGCACCTCGCCGACCACCTCGCTCGGTTTCGCCCGTCCGGCCAAGGCGCGGATGCGGACGATCAGTTCGTCGATCGCAAAGGGTTTGCGCAGAAAGTCGTTGCCGCCCATCTCAAACCCCTTCACCACATCCTCGGTCGCCGAACGCGCCGTGAGGAAGAGGATCGGTGCCGTACACCCCTCGCTACGCAGCCGTTTGACGAGGGTGAAGCCATCCATACGCGGCATCATCACATCCGTCACAATCACATCGAACGCCTCCTCGCGGATGCGCTCCAACGCCTCCACCCCATCCGAGGCGGTGGCCACCGCAAAGTGGCGGTCGGCAAGCGTATCGGAGAGGATCTCGGCCAACATCCGTTCATCCTCCACCAAGAGCACTTTAATTTGCTGTTCCATCGTTTGGCAGTGTTACTGTAAAGGTTGTACCCCTCCCTACGCGGCTCTCGGCCGTAATCGTTCCGCCGTGCAGCTCCGCTACGCGCCGTGCGTAGTAGAGCCCCAAGCCGTAGCCGCGTGCCGTTTGTAGGTCACCCGTCGGTACGCGGTAGAACTTCTCGAAGAGGTGTTCGAGGTGCTCGCGGGCGATGCCGCACCCCGTATCGGCGACACGGATCACCACCCCGTCGGCTTGCTGCTCGGCCGTGAGGCTCACCTCGGCCTCTTCGCCGGCATACTTCAGCGCATTGTCGAGCAGCGTGGCAAGGAGGTTGCGCAGGTGAAAGCGGTCGGCCGTGAGGGTCAGCCCCTCGGGGCAACGGAGCTGCACACGCCGCGCCTCGGCGTTATTCAACGCGATCCCCTCAAGCAGCTCTTCGACGAGCGGTCGCAACGGGAGGCGTTCGGGGTTGAACCGCTCCTTGCGCCCCTCGACCGAGACCGAGAGGATCCGCTCGATCATCATCGTCAACTGTTCCAACTGCGCCGCAATCATCCCCAAATAGGCCTTTTGGCGGGCGGGATCGGCTCCTGCGGCGTGGTGGCGCAGGGCATCGGTCGCCGCTACGGCCACCGAGAGCGGGGTCTTCAGTTCGTGGGTGATGTTGTGCGTGAAGTCGCGCCGCATCTCCTCGAGGGTGCGTTGGCGCATCATCGTACGCACCAAGTAGATCAGCACCGCTCCGACCAACAGCACGATCGCCAACGACGAGAGCACCACCCCCTGCATCTGCCCCCAAAAGCGGGCATAGGGCACCTCAATCGCCAGACGGAGGGCAAACTGTCTGTCGTCGTCGATCTCGATCTCGGTGTGGTGGGCGTTGCGAAGCGCATCCATCGTATTGCGGCGCATCACCACGCGCGACGAGGCCGAGCGGTCGATCACCTCGACGGCGTAGGGTTGCAGCGTGCCTTGTTCGAGCAGCGAGGGCTCGAACTCGAGCGCAAACTCGTCGAGGTCGATGCGCACCTGCTTGGCGACCGACAACCCGGGAACAGCATCCATTCGGAAGGCCTTGTAGATCGACTTATAGGCGGCCGCCTCGACCCGTCGCTTGAAGTCGGCGACCTGATCGCGGTAGATACGCCCCACCCAGACACACTGCACCACCGCCAACAGCAGAAGCGAGGCGATCACCACAAGCGATATATTTCTAAAATAGGTGCGTTTCACGGCTCTTTGTCGATTCGTTTCGACAAAGATAGCAAGAAATTCGGCACCGTGCACCGAATTAACATTACTTAACATTTCTTAACACACCTTTAACCTAACCATCCGTTCCGATGCCCTATCTTTGCATCAGGAAAAACAAACAATCCTATTTATTAACACATTCTACAAACAACTTAAAAACACTATTGTTATGAAAAAGCAACTTTTGATTGCCGCATTCGCACTGATCGCCACCACGACACTGGCGCAAGAGACCGAGAAGACGCTCTACCTGATCGACGGCGTACCTGCCAAGAAAGAGGCGGTCGATCAACTGCCTCCCGAGGCGGTGAAGAACATGAATGTTATGCGCGGCGTAGAGAGCGTGGTGCTGATCACGACCCACGCCAACAAGTTAGAGGATGTCGTTGTCGTGAACTACCCGAAACAGACGCAGAGTACCGTCGTCAAGATCGACAAGCAGACCGATGAGGTGACGATCGACGAGAAGCTCAACGGAACGATCTTACGCTTCCATAGCAACACCTCGCCTGCGCAAGCGGGTGATCCGCTCATCATCGTCAAGAAGGCCGACGGTACGATTGATCGGGCCGAGTCGGTGGGCGATGTCAAGCCCGATGACATTAAGGCCGTATCGGTCTATAAGGATGCCGAGCATTTGAAACAGTTCGAAAAGTATGGCGACACCTCGAAGGGCGTGATCTATATCGAGATGAAGAGATAGAGCAATTCGGGAATTGAATGAAATTAGGGAATTTAAGGAGTTTTCGTCGCTCCTTAAATTCCCTAAAGTCATTAATTTCTCTACGATGATTACTCTATCGCACGACGATTCATAAGCGCATGCGTAATCGTCAACTCATCGACATACTCCAGTTCATCGCCAAAGCCGATGCCGCGTGCGATAGTCGTGATCTTCAGCCCCTCGAAACGGCGCAGGCGGCTCATCAGGTAGAAGAGGGTCGTTTCGCCCTCGACCGAGGTCGAGATTGCCAAGATCACCTCCTTGACATCGCCCGCCGCGATGCGGTCGCACAGCAGATCGATCTTCAGATCCGACGGTGCGATCCCCTGCATAGGCGAGATCACCCCGCCCAAGACATGGTAGGTGCCGCGATACTGGTGCGTATTCTCGATCGAGAGCAGATCGGCCACCTGCTCCACCACGCAGATCGTCGTGTGGTCGCGCTCCCGATCTTGGCAGACGGGGCACAACTCGGCATCCGAGAGGTTGTTGCAGCGCGTGCAGTGTTTGATCTCGTGGCGAAAACGGGCAATGGCTGTCGTCATCTCATCGACCGACTCGGGCTCCATACGCAGCAGGTGCATCGCCAAGCGGAGTGCCGTGCGCCGTCCGATCCCCGGGAGTTTCGAAAGCTCCCCCACGGCATCTTGCAGCAGTTGTGACATCGCTTCGGGCGGTTAGATGGTTTCGATTTTACGCCACTCGGTCCACCCCTTCTTGCCATCGGCGATCACCACCTCGCACCAATCGCCGAGGCGGTTGGTCACCTCCACAACCGTCCCCTCGTGCAGGACGAAGAGGTCGGTGGCCGAGCGGTCGGGCGAGCTCTTCACGGCGGCCGAGCTGCTCATCACCACCGCGCCGCTCCGATCGAGTTGTGCGCGGCGTTGCCCGAGGGCAAACCAAGTCGTCACGACAAAGAGCACGGCAGCCACCAGCGTTCCGTAGAAGCCCACCTTGCGCAGTACGAGGCGACCGGCCAAGAGGAAGAAGAGCAACAGTGCAAGGAGCAGCACCAGCAGCATCAGCGAGAGCACCGTCCACGCCGTCGAGCCGGCCAACCCGCGCACCGAGGCAACCCACTCTGTGAGGAAGAAGGCGGGGATGCGGTCGATCGTATCCTTCGTGCGCGCCTCGGCAACCGAGAGGTTGTGGCGTGCATCCTCGTCCGAGGGGTCGAGGCGCAGGGCACGGTGGTAGTTCAAGATCGCCTTGCCCAGCTCGTCGCGTTTGAAGTAGGCGTTGGCGAGGTTGTAGTAGAGCTTCGCCGAGCTGTGACCGCCGGTCAAGAGCTGCTCGTAGATGCGAATCGCACCCGCGAAGTCGTTGTTGATGTAGGCCGTGTTGGCCTCGTCCCACAAGCGGTCGGGGGTCGGTGCCTCCAACTCGGTGACAACCGGCGCCGCAACGGCCGTCGTATCGCTCTGCGCCGATACGGTCAGCGTGCAGAAGAGCCCGACAAGCGCAAACCAATATGCCATCAATCTATTCACTCTTAATTTTGAATTTCGCATTCTAAATTTTGAATTATCGTTTGATCTTCGCCTCCATCTCCGACAGCAGCTCCACACCGGCCGTATAGACATCGCTCATCTGCGCCGATGCCGCGGGCGAGTACTGCGCCTCGTCGCACTGGGCGATGATCGCCGTAAAACGGGCGGCATCCTCGACGGCCACACCGCGCGTGTAGAGCTCCTCGCTCACGCGCTCCTTCGTCAGGTCGGCCACGGGGATATTGAGCTTATCGCCCATATAGCCCCATAGGGCACGCAGCATCTCCTCGTAGAAGGCGCGGCGATCCTCCAGCTCCATATACTTTCGCGCCGAGCGCAGGCGGCGAACCGCCATCTTGTTGGCTCGCTTACCGCGCACCAAAACCACATTCTGCGACTCACGGATGCGGCGGCGCAGGGCAAAGTAGCCGCCTCCGAATGCGGCGACGATCGCCGCCACCAGCCCCCAATAGAGCGGCGAGAGGATCAGCGGTTGCTGTCGCTGTTTAAGCTGCGATGCACCGAGTTTAATGAAGCGGATATCCTCACCCAGCAGGCGCACCTCCTCCTTCGACATACCGCGACCGGCTACGACCGGCGCAGCGCTCGATGCGCCCTTCGAGTCGGGCAGGATCTCCATCTGCAACGCATTGGAGCGGAGCGTGACATACTCCGAACGAGCCGGATCGAAGTAGCTGAAGGTGACGGCCGGCACCTCAAAGGGACCCTCGGCGCGGGCGATGAAGGGGTACTCGAACTGACGATACCCCGTGATGCCCGAGGCCGATGCGTTGATCGCCTCGGTCGTCTTTACATTGTACTGCTCAAACGACGAGGGGAGCGCAAGGGTCGGTGCCTGCACAAAGGTCAGGTTTCCCGTACCGGCGATGCGCACCGTGTAGGTGGCACCCGTATTGGCCTCCAAGCGTGCAGCCGGCGGCGTGGTCTCGAGCGTAAAGCGACCCACCGCACCGCTGAAATCGGCCGGAGCACCGGCCGGCAGCGGCTTGACGGTGACCTTCGTCGGTGTGCTCTGCACCTTGCGCGGCACATTATAGACCTCGTGTCCCGAACCGAAGAAGGGGTCGGGATTGCGGCTCTGCACCACGACCTGTGCCACGATCGTCATCCCCATCGGGTCGATCGTGAGCTGACCGGCCTGCTGCGGATAGAGCAGCCACTCGCCCAAGACGAAGGTGTCATAGACCTTCCCCTTGTAGGTCGTGCGGCCGCGCTCGGCACTCGCGCCCTTCTTCATCAGATCCTGCGCCCAAAAGCCGTTGAAGGTGGGCGTGGCATCGAACGAGTAGTCACCGAACGGCACGCGCGTATAGAGCTTGTAGGTGACATGCAGCGGTTCGTTCTTATAGACCGTCGTCTTCGACACATCGGCACGCAACAGAATATCGTCTGCCGCTACGCGATCGGCCACATTGGTCTGCGTCTCGGCGCGGCGTTGCTGTCGCTGCGTCGTGGAGCCCTGCGTGGCGGGCGAGCTCCCCTCATCGACCACCTCGATCGGTTGCGGGCGGGTACGGAAGGTTTCGCCATCGACCTTGATCGAGGCGGCACCGATCGTCTTGTTGCCCGCCCCCTGCGGCAGGAGGACGAAGGTGTAGGTGTAGTTCACGCTGCGCGTCATCGAACCGTTGATGATCGACATCGAGGTACCGTGCGACACGACAGGGCCCGCCAAGAGATCAAAACCCTCGAAGGCGGGAGGGGTGAAGCTGTCGTCGTCGGGCTTGGCGTTGATCGAGAACTCGACACGGAACGCCTCGCCGACGGCAACGGTCAGCGGAACATTCACCTCAAACTCGGTCTTCGCCGCTGCCCACGACACGAGGGTCGTGAGGAGCAGCGTCAGAACGAGCGTACATTTCATTGCGAGTTGTTTCATAACTTCGTGCTTGCTCCGTATGAAACGCTTCGGAGCGCGTTTTTAGTGTTTGAAATCGGCAAAAAAGTCGTTGCCCTTATCATCGACGATGATGAAGGCCGGGAAGTTCTCGACATAGATCTTGCGAACGGCCTCCATACCCAGCTCGGGGAAATCGACCACCTCGACCGACTTGATCGAGTTCTTCGCAAGAATAGCCGCCGGACCGCCGATCGAACCGAGGTAGAAGCCGCCGTGCTTCTGACAGGCGTCGGTCACCTCCTGCGAACGGTTACCCTTCGCAACCATCACCATCGAACCGCCTACCGACTGGAAGAGATCGACATAGGGATCCATACGGCCGGCTGTCGTCGGGCCGAACGAACCCGAGGCCATACCGGTCGGGGTCTTGGCCGGACCGGCGTAATAGACGGGGTGCTTCTTGAAGTAGTCGGGCATCGGTTTCCCCTCGTCGAGCATCTGCTTGAGGCGGGCGTGGGCGATGTCGCGGGCAACGATCAGCGTACCCTTCAGATTCAGGCGCGTCTTGATCGGATACTTCGTCAGCGTCTCGCGCACCTTGTCCATACCCTCGTCGAGGTCGATCTCGACGGCCGGCGTCATCGCGGGCGACTGGGCGGGCAGGAAGCGGGCGGGATTCTTCTCCAACTGCTCGATGAAGATACCCTCGGGGGTAATCTTCGCCTTGATGTTGCGGTCGGCCGAGCAACTTACGCCGATCGCTACGGGGCACGAGGCGGCGTGGCGCGGTGCACGGATCACGCGCACATCGTGTACGAAGTACTTACCGCCGAACTGGGCACCGATCGTGCTCTCTTGGCAGATTTTGAGCACCTTCTCCTCCCACTCCAAATCGCGGAAGCAGCGGCCGCCCTCGTTACCCGAGATAGGCAGCTCGTCGAGGTAGCCGGCCGAGGCCTTCTTGACGGTCGAGAGGCACATCTCGGCCGAGGTACCGCCGATGCAGATCGCAAGGTGGTAGGGCGGGCAGGCCGAAGTACCGAGATCCTTGATGTGCTCGGTGATGAACTTCGTGAGTGACTGCTCGTTCAGGAGCGCCTTGGTCTGCTGATAGAGGAAGGTCTTGTTGGCCGAACCGCCACCCTTCGTGATGAAGAGGAACTCGTACTCCATCCCGGGCTTGCCGGCGTAGATGTCGATCTGTGCGGGGAGGTTCGTCGCGGAGTTCTTCTCCTCGATCATCGTGAACGGAACGACCTGCGAATAGCGCAGGTTGCGCTCCTTGTAAGTTTCGTAAACACCGCGCGAGATGCACTCGGCGTCGTCGGCACCGGTCCATACATCCTCGCCCTTGTGGCCGATGCAGATCGCCGTACCCGTATCTTGGCAGGTCGGCAGCTCGCCCTCGGCGGCTACGCACTGGTTCATCAGCATCGTGTAGGCGACAAACTTATCGTTGTCCGATGCCTCGGCATCGTTCAGGATGTTGTTCAGTTTCTGCAGGTGCGAGGCACGCAGGTAGAACGACACATCGCTGTAGGCCTCCTTGGCCAGCAGCTCCAGACCCTTCGGATCGACCTTCAAGATTTGGCGACCGTCGCACTCGACGACCTTTACATACTCCTTCGTCAACAGACGATACTCGGTTTTGTCCGCCTCAATGGGAAACGGATCCTGATAGATAAAATCAGCCATAGTTGTTGTGTGTTTTATGTTGTTTTTGTTTTGCTCGTTCGTCTATCCCGATTCGCTCGGCACATTTAACCTACAAAGATACAAAATAAAGTTGAAAGATAAAAATCCATCCGCCCCGACCGATAAAAAGCAGCCAGCGATCAGCTATCAGCGGCCAGTTTTGGCTTGCGCGACTAAAAAACAGCGCATCGGTAGGATTTTTCCGCCTAAAATTTGGCAACTCGGGGCGAAGTGGCTATCTTTGCGCTCCCGCTAACGGGGAGCGCACGATGCGCATCAATTGACTTTGAACCAATTAAACAACAACACATTATGCAAGTAGCACAGAACAAGATGGTGGCCGTTGATTACAAGCTCACCGTCGATGGCAAGATTGCCGATCAGTCGCAGCCCGGGCAGCCGTTGGAGTTCATCTTCGGTACGGGGATGTTGCTCCCGAAATTCGAGGCAGCAATCGAGGGCAAAGAGCCCGGTGAGAAGGTAGCCTTCACGCTCGAGCCGAAGGATGGCTATGGTGAGCTGATCGCCGAGGCGATCGTGGAGCTTCCGAAGACGGTCTTTATGGTCGATGGCAAGCTCGCCGACGATATCCTCTTCGTCGGTTCGACGATTCCGATGGCCGATGCACAGGGTCACCGCCTGATGGGCGTAGTGAAGGAGCTGGGCGAGGAAACCGTCACGATGGACTTCAACCACCCGATGGCCGGCAAGACGCTGAATTTCGAGGTCGAGGTGATCTCGGTACGCGATGTAACGCCCGAGGATCTGCAGGGTCACTGCTCGTGCGGCCACTGCGGCGGCGAGTGCGATGAGGAGGGTTGCAACCACGAGGGTTGCGACTGCGACGGCGACCACCACGAGGGTTGCGACTGCGGCCACTGCCATTAGCAGAGCAGATCCGAAATTCTAAATTCAAAATTTAGAATTTAGAATTCAAAATTAAAAATTACAACAAGCAGCGGCGATTCATTCCGAATCGCCGCTGCCTGTTTGCTTATTTACCAAGTTGCATCTTATCAATCAACGCCTTCGTGGCAGGTTTATGGCCGCGGAAACGCTCGTAGAGCTTCATCGGGTGCTCCGAGCCGCCCTTCGAGAGGACATGCTCGCGGAACTTCTGAGCCACCTCGCGGTTGAAGATACCCTGCTCCTTGAACATCGAGAAGGCATCGGCCTCCAGCACCTCGGCCCACTTAT
>CAZVNR010000004.1:0-48999 GCA_964628945.1 uncultured Alistipes sp.
AGACCGACTTCGGCGAGTACGGCGAGGTGAACAAGGCGTGGACGGCCGACGATGTCAAGGGCTTCACGAAGATCCTCGGCAATCAGATCAAGATCTACCACAATGTCCAAAAGCGCAACAAGCGATGATTCGTGTCGGTATCATTGGCGGCGCGGGCTATACGGCCGGTGAGTTGATCCGCCTCTTGGTGCACCACCCCGAGGTGGAGCTGTGCTTCGTCCACAGCACCTCGAATGCGGGGAACGCCCTGACGGCCGTTCACGGCGGTTTGGAGGGCGATACGGAGCTGCACTTCTCGTCGGAGTACGACCTCTCGACGGTCGATGTGGTCTTTCTCTGCTCGGCACACGGGCAGAGTTCGGTGTGGATGGCCGAGAACGAGCTTCCGGCCGGTCTGAAGATCATCGACTTGGCGCAGGACTTCCGCGACGAGCACGACGGATTCGTCTATGGCTTGGCCGAGTGGCAGCGCGAGAAGATCGCCTCGGCGACACGCATCGCCAACCCGGGCTGCTTCGCTACGGCGATTCAGCTGGCACTGCTGCCGTTGGCTGCCGAGGGGCTGCTGACCGACGAGGTGCACATCACGGCGATCACCGGTTCGACGGGTGCCGGCGTGAAGCCCTCGGCGACGACCCACTTCAGCTGGCGCGAGAGCAACCTCTCGATCTACAAGGCCTTCAACCACCAGCACCTGAACGAGATCGGGCGCAACCTGCGCCTGCTGCAACCCTCGTTCGATCGGGCGATCAACTTCGTGCCGATGCGCGGCGACTTTACGCGCGGCATCTTGGCCAGTGTCTATACGACCTCGTCGCTCACCGAGGAGGAGGCCGTTGCGCTCTACAAAAGCTACTATGCCGAGGCGGAGTTTACCTTCGTCGTAGAGCGTGCGATTGATCTAAAGCAGGTCATCAACACCAACAAGGCATTGGTGCAGGTGGCCAAATACGGCGATAAGCTCCACATCACCACCGCCATCGACAACCTCCTGAAGGGGGCTTCGGGGCAGGCGGTCGAGAATATGAACCGCATCTTCGGGCTCGATCCGCACTGCGGGCTGAACCTGAAAGCATCCGCTTTTTAACGCTGCAACTATGGAACTTCTGAATGTCTATTCGCTCTACCCGATCGAGCCGACACGCGGCGCGGGGAGCTATGTCTATACGGCCGACGGGGCGGAGTACCTCGATCTCTACGGGGGGCACGCCGTCATCTCAATCGGTCACGCCCATCCGACCTATGTCCGCGCCCTGCAGGAGCAGGTCGAGCGGCTCGGGTTCTACTCCAACTCGGTCGAGAACGCCCTGCAACAGCAGCTGGCCGACCGTTTGGGAGCCGCCTCGGACTACGACGATTACCGCCTCTTCCTCTGCAACTCGGGAGCCGAGGCGAACGAGAATGCGCTGAAGATCGCCTCGTTCCAGACGGGGCGCGAGCGTGTGCTGGCCTTCAAGAAGGCCTTTCACGGCCGCACCTCGGGTGCCGTAGCCGCTACCGACAACCCGAAGATCAACGCCCCGTTCAACCGCACCGAGAAGGTGGAGTTTGTCGCCCTGAACGACCTTGAGGCGGTACGCGAACGGCTCGAAACGGAGCAGTTTGCCGCCGTCATCATCGAGGGTATTCAGGGTGTGGCGGGGATTCACCTCCCCGATGACGAGTTTCTGCGTGAGCTGCGCACACTCTGCACCGAAACGGGCACGCAGCTCATCTTGGACGAGATTCAATCGGGCTACGGCCGTTCGGGTCGCTTCTTTGCCCACCAATACAGCGGTATCCGTCCCGACCTGATCACGACGGCCAAAGGGATGGGTAACGGCTTCCCGATCGGCGGTGTGCTCGTTGCGCCCCACTTCGAGGCGTGGACGGGGATGCTCGGCACGACCTTCGGCGGCAACCACTTGGCCTGCGCGGCGGCGATCGCCGTGTTGGATGTGATGCGCGAGGAGCGGCTGGTGGAGAACGCCGCCGAGGCGGGTCAGTACCTGCTCGACGAGCTGAAAAAGATCCCGCAGCTCAAGGAGGTGCGCGGTCGCGGTCTGATGATTGGTATGGAGATCGAGGGTTCGGCTTCGGAGCTGCGCAAACGGCTTCTCTTCGAGGAGCATATCTTTACGGGCGGAGCCGGTGCAACGACCGTGCGTCTGCTGCCCGCACTCAATGTCAAAAAGGAGCACGCGGATCGATTCCTTGCGGCTCTTAAAAAACTGTTATAGCGATGAAAAAGTTTACTTGTGTAGGGGATATTGGCGATCTCGGACAGGCCATCGCCGAGGCGATGGAGCTGAAGCGTGACCGCTACCAATTCTGCGAGTTGGGGCGCAACAAGACGCTCTTGATGCTCTTCTTCAACTCGAGCCTTCGCACGCGCCTATCGACCCAGAAGGCGGCGATGAACCTCGGGATGAATGTGATGGTGCTGGATGTCAATCAGGGAGCTTGGAAGCTCGAGACGGAGCGCGGCGTTGTGATGGACGGCGATAAACCCGAGCATCTCTTGGAGGCGATCCCCGTGATGGGGTCGTACTGCGACCTGATCGGCATCCGTTCGTTTGCCCAGTTCCGCGACAAGCGGGAGGACTACGAGGAGCGCATCTTGGAGCAGTTCATCCGCTACTCGGGTCGTCCGGTCTTCTCGATGGAGGCCGCCACGCGCCACCCGTTGCAGAGCTTCGCCGATCTGATCACGATCGAGGAGTATAAGACGAAAGCCCGCCCGAAGGTCGTTTTGACTTGGGCACCCCACCCCAAAGCATTGCCGCAGGCCGTTCCCAACTCCTTTGCCGAGTGGATGAACGCCACGGATTACGACTTCGTGATCACCCACCCCGAGGGGTATGAGCTCGATCCGCAGTTTGTCGGCTCGGCGAAGGTCGAGTACGACCAGCGCAAGGCCTTCGAGGGTGCCGACTTCATCTATGCCAAGAACTGGGCGGCCTACACCGACCCGAACTACGGCAAGGTGCTCTCGACGGATCGCGCGTGGACGGTCGATGAGGAGAAGATGGCCTTGACGAACAACGCCTACTTTATGCACTGCCTGCCGGTGCGCCGCAATATGATCGTGACGGACGGCGTGATCGAGTCGGAGCGTTCGCTCGTCATTCCCGAGGCTGCCAACCGCGAGATCTCGGCCACGGTCGTACTGAAACGCCTGATCGAGGGTCTTAAATAAACAAAACGAGCCAATTAAGATGGAGAAGATTACCGTCATCAAGATCGGCGGCAATGTCATCGACAACCAGATTGCCCTCGACCGTTTTGTTGCCGCACTCGCCGCGATGGAGGGGGCGAAGATCCTCATTCACGGCGGCGGCAAGCTCGCTACGCGTATGGCCGAGCGGATGGAGATCCCCGTGCAGATGATCGACGGACGGCGCATCACCGACAAGGCGACCCTCGACATCGTGACGATGGTCTATGCCGGCTTGGTCAATAAGCAGATCGTCGCCGCGCTGCAGGCCTGCGGGTGCAACGCACTCGGTCTGTCGGGTGCCGACGGCAACATCGTCCGTGCCCACCGCCGCGCCCCCGCACCGATCGACTACGGTTTTGTGGGGGACATCGACTCGGTGGACAGTGCCCTGCTCAAGACCCTCTTGGAGGCGGGTATTACCCCCGTCTTCTCGGCTATTATGCACGACGGAAAGGGTTCGCTGCTGAACTGCAACGCCGACAGCGTGGCAACCGCCGTTGCACTCGGTGCGGCGGCCATCGCCCCGACCGATCTGGTCTTCTGCTTCGAGAAGCGCGGTGTGCTGCGCGATGCCGAGGATGACGACTCGGTGATCGAGCGGATCACCCCCGCCTCGTTCAACGAGCTGAAGGCCGACGGCGTGGTCAAAGGGGGGATGCTCCCCAAGATCGAGAATGCACTGAAGGCGGTCGCCGCCGGCGTGCGCTCGGTGCAGATCAAGCACGCCGACGACCTGCTTGGCGAGGGCGGAACCACGATCTGTAACGAATAACCCAACCTGCAAGGCTATGCAATTCACCACCCAAGAGGCTGTCGCGCTGTTACAGCAACTCATCGCCACCCCGTCACACACCCGCGACGAGGGGGCGACGGCCGATCTTTTGCAGGCCCTCTTCGAGCAACGCGGTTTTGCCGTCGAGCGCATCTACCACAACCTCTTGGTACGCGGCCTTCGCTTCGACCCCGAGCGGCCTACGCTGCTCCTCAACTCCCACCACGACACGGTGCGCCCTGCGGCCTCCTATACGCGCGACCCCTACGCCCCGACGATTGAGGGTGACCGCCTCTACGGGCTCGGCTCGAACGATGCGGGCGGTTCGTTAGTGGCGTTGATCGCCACCTTCCTCCGCTATGCCGAGCAGCCGCTCCCGTTCAACCTGCTGTTGGGGCTCTCGGCCGAGGAGGAGTGCGGCGGTGAGCACGGTATCCGCGCGTGGGTGAACGAGGTGGGACGGATTGATATGGCGATCGTCGGCGAACCGACCGCGATGCAGGCGGCAGTTGGCGAACGCGGCTTGGTGGTCTTGGACTGCGAGGCGACGGGCGTGAGCGGCCACGCGGCACGCGGTGAGGGGGTCAATGCCCTCTACATCGCACTGGACGATATCCACACGCTCCGCACGCTCCGTCCCGAGCGCACCTCGCCGACACTGGGCGAGCTGACCATCACAACGACGATGATCAGCTGCGGCACGCAGCACAATGTCGTCCCCGACAAGTGCCGTTTTGTGGTCGATTGCCGCACGACGGATGCCTACACGAACGAGGAGACGGTCGAACTGATCCGCTCGGCGATCCAAAGCGAGGCCACGCCGCGCTCGACCCGCATCCGCGCCTCGGTGATCGCCGCAGATCACCCGTTGGTACGCGCAGCGGTCAAGGCGGGGGCTTCGACCTTCATCTCGCCCACCACCTCGGATCGAACGCTGATGCCCTTCCCTGCGCTCAAGATCGGCGTGGGCGATTCGGCGCGTTCGCATACGGCCGATGAGTATGTACTACGGTCGGAGATCGGCGAAGGGATCGAAACATACGCGCAAATAATTGAAAATCTTATCATTGAATATGGCAACTAAATTGTGGGACAAGGGGTTTGACACCAGTGCCCTTGTCGAGGATTATACGGTCGGGAACGACCAAGCGTTGGATATGCGCCTCGCCCGCTACGATGTCGAGGGGTCGCTGGCGCATATTCGTATGTTGGAGTCGATCGGTCTGCTGACGGCCGACGAGCTGACGACCCTCGTGGCGGGGCTCAATCAGATCGCCGACGAGATCGAGCGGGGCGAGTTCGAGATCGAGCCCACCTCGGAGGATATCCACTCGCAGGTCGAGCTGCTCCTGACACGCCGCCTCGGCGAGGTTGGCAAGAAGATCCACTCGGGGCGTTCGCGCAACGATCAGGTGCTGGTCGATCTCAAGCTCTTCCTGCGCGATGAGTTGAAGCAGCTCGCCGGATCGGTCTTCACCCTCTTCGAGCGACTGCAAAGCCTCTCGGAGCAGCACAAGGAGGTCTTGATGCCCGGCTATACGCACTTTCAGGTGGCGATGCCCTCGTCGTTCGGTCTTTGGTTCGGTGCCTACGCCGAGACGCTGATCGACGATATGCGCCTGCTGGTTGCCGCGTGGCACATCGCCAATCAGAACCCCCTCGGTTCGGCCGCAGGGTACGGTTCGTCGTTCCCGCTCAACCGCACGATGACCACCGACTTGCTGGGCTTCGAGACGCTCCACTACAATGTGGTGGCAGCACAGATGAGCCGTGGCAAGAGCGAACGCGCCGCCGCCAACGCCATCGCAGCCATTGCGGCGACCGTCGGGCGTATGGCGATGGATCTCTGCCTCTTTATGAGCCAGAACTTCGGTTTCGTGAAGCTCCCCAACACGCTTACGACCGGATCGTCGATCATGCCCCACAAGAAGAATCCCGATGTCTTCGAGATTATGCGCGGTCGTTGCAACCGCCTGCAGGCTCTTCCGAACGAGATGGCCCTGCTGCTGACCAACCTGCCCGTGGGGTACCACCGCGAGATGCAGCTGCTGAAAGATATCCTCTTCCCCGCCACCACCGAGCTGCGCAAGACGCTCGAGATGGCCGACTTTATGCTCTCGAACCTCACGGTCAACGAGCAGATCCTCGACGATGAGAAGTACGACTACCTCTTCACGGTCGAGGATGTGAACCGCTTGGCGTTGAGCGGCGTTCCGTTCCGCGAGGCCTACCGCACGGTGGGGTTGCAGGTCGAGCGAGGCGAATACCGCCCCACACGCACCGTTCACCACACCCACGAGGGGAGTATCGGCAACCTCTGCACGGCCGAGATCCGCGCCAAGATGGAGCAGGTGGTGCGCGAATTGGGAATGGAGCGTTGAGAATTATTTTTGGCTAACGCGATACAAAGAGCAGGATGACACTGAAAAGGTCATCCTGCTCTTTTGTTCGTTAGAATGATTAGGTCGCACAACCTAATTTTGAATGCTAAATTTTGCATTTTCAATGCTCTCCAACGCTGATCTCCGAGAGTTCGACCAGTTTATTGACAATGGCGTAGATCGTCAAACCCGCCACCGAGTGGATTTGGAGTTTCGCGGCGATGTTGCGGCGGTGGGTGTTCACCGTGTGGATCGAGATGCAGAGTTCGTCGGCGATCTCCTTGTTCGTGAGCCCCTTCACCACGCAGACGATGATCTCGCGCTCGCGGGCACTCAACGGTTCACGCCCCGCATCGGTCGGCTCGATCGGTTTCTCGTTGGCCAGCCGCTCGACGGCGGGGACAAAGAGCACATCCTCGACCGCATTGTGCGACGAGAGCTCCTGCTCGCAGGTGAAGATGTCGTAGAGGGCATCGTTCAGCTCGTTCGTACCGCCCGAGGGGTAGTATTTGATGATGATCTGCTTCAGCTCCGAGAGATGCTCCTCGACCCGATCGTGCTGACGACGGAATTGGTCGATCGAGTAGTCGCCACGCGCCTTACCGGCCAAGAGTGCCTCCACATAGGGGAAGAGCACCTGCTCCTCATACTCCATATGTTTGTTCACCTCCGAGAAGTACTCGTCGTAGTAGCGCATAATGGCAAAGGCGACATCGTTATGCGAACAATCGACCGCCTCGATCAGCTTGCGACGGATCGACGGCAGGCGGAAGTCGAGGAAGTAGCGGTGGGCATTGCGCAGGTAGTCGGTCAGCGTGCGCACCGATACGGCCTCGATGTCGGGGGCGGTAAGCGGGTCAAACATCAGATTGACCACCGCCAAGAAGGTCTGTGCATCGACGCGATTCTCCTCACACACCTCACCGATCGTGCGGTCACCGAAACCGAGGGCGATGCCGAAGCGCGACATCACCTGCAAAACCGCATAGTGGTCGTTCACCAGATCGCACATCCGATCGGCCGTTGTGTAGTGTTCTGCGCGTTGCATCATTTTGGTCATTTGGGACAAAGATAGCAATCTTTTTCAGATTCGGCAATACCTGTTTTTATGGATTTTGCTCGCTGTCAGCGGCGTTCAATATCTTCGTAGGTCTGTTGCAGCAGCGTACGCCCCATCCGCAGCTGGTGTTCGTCGGCTCTTTCGCTCGTGCGATCCGATGGCGCATCCCAACTGCTTTCACCCTGCTCGTCGAGGATGCAGAACCCCTCGTTGTAGGTATAGTAGGCGAATTTCGGCTGTTCGGGGTGGAGCAGATCCTTGCTGTAATCGAAGTCGTCGTGGGCGATGCGCAGCTGTCCGAGGAGCGTTGCCGCAAGGTCGATCTGCGAGCCGTAGGCCTCCACCACGCACGGATCCTTCACCGCACCGCCCAGCCACACCATCGGAATATGCTGTACTTCGCTCTGCGTGTAGCTGCCGCGACGGAAAGCGGGCGTACCGTGGTCGGCCACCAGCACCACCAACAATTTCTCCCACGCCGGCGTGGAGCGCAACCGCTCGATCAACGCACCCACGCAGTCGTCGGTGAAGGCATAGGCGTTCGTACGCGGATCGTCGAAGCGACGGAAGTCGCCCACCTCGAAAGGTTCGTGGCTGCTCAAGGTGAGCCACCCCGTCAGGAACGGCGTACCCTCCTCCGAGCGGCGGATCACCTCCTCGGCTACCAATTCGCCCACTACGCGGTCGTCGTAGCCCCACTTCGAGGTGGGGGCATCGAGGTGCATATCCTTCTGCCACAGCAGTTCCTGCCACCCCGTCGCGTACATATAGGAGGCTTGGTTCGTGAAGTTCAGATCGCCGCCATAGATAAACTGCGTGCGGTAGCCCTCCCGCCCGAGCGAACGGGCTATCGAGGGAAGCGCACGGCATTTGGGCGTGAGCTTCATCAACGAGATCTTCGTCTGTGCCGGAAAACCGCTCAAGATGGCCATCTGACCACGATCGGTGCGGAACGAGTTGGCGTAGAAGTTCTCGAACCAAACACCCTCGGCGGCCATACGACGGAGGCAGGGCATAATCGGCTCGCCCGCCTCATCGGCGTCGTAGATCGTGCGGCCGAAGCTCTCCAAGACGATGAGCAGCACATTGGGTCGCTCGATGCGGAGCAGCGAATCGGACGGCTGTGTCGTCGGACGGTTGCCGCGCACCGCCTCGAAGTTGGCAGCCAGCTCCTCGGCCGTGTAGAAGGGATAGACGGCGGCGTAGTTCTCCTGCTTGCCGATCGTCGAGAGGAACGAGAAGATCGGGTTGGTCGCCGCATGGTTCAGAAAGAGGTTGGGCGAGAAGCAGACCTTCGAGACATTCGCCACCGAGGTACCCACCCCGCCGCGAATGGCCAAGAAGTCGAGCCCCGCCACCACGAGCATCAGCACCGTACACGCTGCGGCGCGTGGCCACCGCGCAATGCGCTCTCCGTCGAAGAGGCGCACTAACGGACGGTAGAGGGCGTAGAGCAGTGCGGCGTAAGCCACCATAAAGAGCGACTGCCGGATGCCCGTCCAAAGATCGACACTCGCCATCGCCTCCTTCGGGTCGGCCAAGTAGATCAGCAGCGTCGAGTCCAAGCGAAAGCCCCAATACGCATACAGCCCCAAATCGACCCCGAAGAGGATGCCGCAGAGGATCGCAATCACCAAGAGGTAGCCGCGCAGCAACGCACGCCCCACCCGTTCGGGGATCGCCACCCACAGATTGACCATAACAAGCAGGATCGGCAGGACGGTGATGTACCCCGCAACGGTCATATCCAACTTCAGCCCGTGCCACACCACCGCCAGCCACTCGCCGACGGAGGCCTTCGCCGCCTCGGCCGCATAGTAGGCCAAGAAGACCGGTTTCTGCACGGCCATCGCCACAACCGTCACCGCCCAAATCGCCGCGATAAGCAGGAGCTTTCGTTTCATTCGCTCTGTACCCTTTATTTTGCGCTCTAAAATTTCTCTCCAAAGGCCAAATCGCCCGCATCGCCCAAGCCCGGGACGATGTAGCACTTCGAGGTCAGCTCCTCATCGACGGCCGCAACCCACAGTTCGGAGTCGTGCGGCAGATGACGACGGGCATAATCGACCCCCTGCTCCGAGGCGATCACCGAGGCGACATGGAGCTTGGCAGGGGTACCGCCGTGCTCGCAGAGGGACTCGTAGGCCAAGACGAGCGACTGCCCCGTAGCCAGCATCGGATCGACCAACAGCAGCGTTTTACCCTCCAAGCTGCCGCACGAGATGTACTCGACCTTCACGGTGAACGAGCCATCCTTGTGGTTTTTGCGATAGGCCGACACAAAGGCGTTCTGCGAGTCGTCGAAGTAGTTCAGGAATCCCTGATGGAACGGCAGACCGGCACGCAGGATCGTCGCTACGACCAACCGGTCGTCGATCATCTGCACCTCGGCCTCACCGAGCGGGGTCTCGACCACCTTCGGCGAGTAGGTCAGTCGCTTCGAGAGCTCGTAGGCGGCTACCTCGCCGACACGCTCCAAGTTACGGCGAAAGCGCATCGAATCGAGCTGGATCGTTTTGTCGCGCAGTTCGGCCAGAAACTTATTCATCACCGAGGGCTGCTCATTGAGGATGTGCGTTGTCATTATTGCTTTTTGTTTTAAGGTTGGTTAAGTTCGGTTAGTAGAGGAAGTTGTTGAACGGATAGCGACCCGCGTGGATCTCGCGCACCATCCCGTAGAGGTCGGTGCGGAACTTCTCGATGTTCGTCCGCTCGATCGCCGAGAGGAAGATGCAGGGGGTGTTGGCCTTCGCAATCCAGCTCTTCTTCAGATCATCCAATGAAAGGTTCTCGCGCGTGGCGGGGGTCAGATCGTCGGGATCTTTTTCTATATAGGTATAGGCATCGACCTTGTTGAAGACCAAATAGACCGGCTTATCGCCCGCCCCGATCTCCTGCAGGGTCTGCTTCACGACGGCGATCTGCTCCTCGAACTGCGGGTGCGAAATATCGACCACATGGATCAGCAGATCGGCCTCGCGCACCTCGTCGAGGGTCGATTTGAACGACTCGATCAACTCGGTGGGGAGCTTGCGGATGAAGCCCACCGTGTCGGACATCAGGAACGGCAGGTTGTCGAAGACCACCTTGCGCACCGTCGTATCGAGCGTAGCGAAGAGCTTGTTCTCGGCAAAGACCTCGCTCTTTGAGATCAGATTCATCAGCGTCGATTTACCGACATTCGTATAGCCTACCAACGCCACGCGCACCATCTGGCCGCGATTCGATCGCTGCACGGCCATCTGCTTGTCGATCTTCTTCAGATCCTCCTTCAGCTTCGAGATGCGGTTGCGCACGATGCGGCGGTCGGTCTCGATCTCGCGCTCACCCGCACCGCCGCGCGTACCCGTACCGCCTCGTTGGCGTTCGAGGTGGGTCCACATACCCGTCAGGCGCGGCAACATATACTCGTAGTTGGCCAACTGCACCTGCGTTTTGGCGTAGGCGGTCTGCGCACGCGAGAGGAAGATATCGAGGATCAGTCGCGTGCGGTCGAGGATGCGGCAGGGCATCGCCTGCTCGATGTTGCGCGTCTGCGAGGGGTTCAGCTCATCGTCGAAGATCACCACATCGATCTCCTGCTCCTTACAGTAGTCGGCGATCTCCTGCAGCTTGCCCGGGCCGACATAGATACGCGACGAGGGTTGCGGCAGTCGCTGCGTGAAGCGGCGCACCGTCTCAATCTCGGCCGTTTCGGCCAAGAACTCCAATTCGTCGAGAAACTCCTCGGCCTGTCGCGGCTCTTGGTTATCTCGGATAACGGCTACTAATACGGCTCTTTCCAAAAAATGCAATGTTTAATGTTGTACTGGTCACAAATAAGGGTATCGGCCATCGTTGGCAGATACCCCCATTGTTGTTGTGTGCGGTTTTCCGCCGTCGATTAGTTCTGTACGCGGAAATCTACCGGCAGGTTGTACTTAACGCGTACCACCTGATTACGCTGCTTACCGGGCGACCACTTCGGCGACTTCTGCAGTACGCGGATAGCCTCCTCCGAGAGCGAACGGTCGGGCGTCTGAAGCACCTGAATATTGGTCAGACGGCCATCCTTCTCGATCACGAACGAGAGCACCACGCGGCCCTGAATACCATTCTCGAGGGCGATCTGCGGGAACTTCACATTCGACTGTACCCAGCTGCGGAACTTATTGAGGTCACCGCCTTGGAACGAAGGCATCGTCTCAACCACGAGAAACGGCTCGTCATCGACGATCTCCTCCTCGACCACCTCTACCTGCTGAAGCACCTCGGTATCCTCGTCAAACTCGGCAAAATCGACATCGGTCGTGATCTTCGTGTCGTTCGTTACGACCTGAAGCAGGTCGGCGATCACCTTCACTTCGACCTTCTTCGGCGGCTCGGGCGGCTTCTGATCCTGACGGGTAATCTCGGTGATCTCCTCCTCGACGGGAGCGTAGTTCAGATCGACCTTTTCAATACGGTGCTCCTTCGGCGTGTAGGCAAATGCGGCAATCGTAAGTGCCAAGGCAACTGCCAAGCCGATCTCAAGCAGCAGGCCGCGCTTGTTGCGCAGGTCCGCTTTAGGCGTTTTTTTAATCTCCATGTTATTGTAGTTTTAATTGTTCTCGCGTACCCAAACGATGCACTCGGGCTACCCGAATGCACGCTATGCACCACAAATATAGAGATAAATTTTCAAAAATGTGCGCTCTTGATAAAAAATCTTCAATTTTTATCTATTTTTGTGCCTCGAGAAGCATCAAACAGCCGCTATGAAGCCCCAATTTGACACCCTCTACGGCAAAAATCCTGCCCAACTCGCCGCGCTTTGCACCGAGTTGGGGTTGCCGCGTTTTGCCGCCAAGCAGATCGCGCGGTGGCTCTATGTGCGCCACACGGAGGATCCGATGGCGATGAGCGACCTCTCGCTGAAGAACCGCGAGCTGCTCGCCGCCCGATTCAGCTCCGCGTTGAGTGCTCCGATCCGCGTATCGGAGTCGAAGGACGGGACGAAAAAGTACCTCTTCCGCACGCTGCAGGGGGCCCACATCGAGTCGGCCTACATCCCCGACGGAGAGCGTGCCACGCTCTGCGTATCGTCGCAGGCGGGGTGTAGAATGGGGTGCAAATTCTGCGCAACGGGACGACAGGGGTTGCAGCACTCGCTCACGGCGGCCGAGATTCTGAATCAGATCGTCTCACTGCCCGAGCGCGATCGCCTCACGAACCTTGTCTTTATGGGGATGGGCGAGCCGTTGGACAACACCGACGAAGTGCTGCGGGCCTTGGAGATCATCACCTCGGAGTGGGGCTTCGGGTGGTCGCCCACGCGCGTTACGCTCTCGACGGCGGGGGTCGTACCGCAACTGCGCCGCTTTCTCGATCAGACCAAAGTACATCTGGCCGTCAGCCTCCACAACCCCTTCCACGAGGAGCGTGCGGAGATTATGCCCGTCGAGCGGGCGTGGCCGATCGCCGAGGTGGCCGCCATCCTGCGCGACTACGACTTCACGCACCAGCGGCGCGTTTCGTTCGAGTATATCGTGATGAGCGGACTGAACGACACGCCGCGCCACATCCGCGAATTGTGCCGGCTGTTGGACGGGATTAAGTGCCGCATCAACCTCATTCGTTTCCACAAGATCCCCTCGTCGCCCTACTTCTCGCCCGACTACGAGGCGATAATCCGTTTCCGCGACACGCTGACAGCCAAAGGGATACAGACGACGATCCGCGCCTCGCGCGGCGAGGATATTCAGGCTGCGTGCGGGTTGCTCTCGACGGAAGAGCAATCGAAATGTTAGCTGTCAGCATTCAGCGATCAGCTCAGCTTTTTTAGAGAAATTAGGGAAGTTAGAGAATTTAATGAGTGTCGTACGCTCTAAAATCTCTAACTTCCCTAAATTCCCTTTTAGGTCGCGCAGCCAAAAGCTGAATGCTGAATGCTGATCTTTATCTCTTCTTCTTGGCCTCCTCGATGCGCTTGTACCACGCTTCGCGCTCGGCCTTCAGATCGTAGCCGCGCTTGGCCAAGTAGTTGTTGTAGCGACCCTTGTATTTGCCAAAGACGCCGTGCTTCTTGTTCGAGTTCTCGGCATCGACGGCCAGCTCGCGTGCCTCCTTGAGCCAAGCCATCAGCTGCTTCTTCTCCTCGTCGCTGAGCGACGGAATCATCTCGAGGTGCGAGTTGTAGGTCACCATCACCACGCCGTAGGTCATCCCGTCGATCACCTGCTCGACCTCGTCGTCCGTGAGGTAGATGCCGAGCGTGGCGGGGAAGGCGAAGTGCGAGCGGTAGAGCTTGCTGTCGCACTCGTAGTTGGCAAAATCGGTGGCGTGTTGCTTCTCGTCGCCCGTCAGCCCCTGCTCCTTGACGGCAGCCAAGCGGGCATCGCGTGCCTCGTAGATGTCGTTCAGCTCGAAGTAGCGGTTGGCGACGACCTTCGTCACCTCCTCGGCTACGGCCTGATCCTCCAAGGCCAACTTATCAACAATCTTCTTCGAGCGGTTTACAATGGCGGTCACATACTCCGGATCGCGCCCCTCGCTCTTCAACTCAACGGCCTCGGCCGTTACGGCTGCCACAAGCAGCGCAAGGCTCAAAAATAAGCGTTTCATAGTTCGTTACTTCTAAAAATGAATATACAATAGCGTGTGCATAACAAGAGGGATTTCAAGGCTTGCGCAGATGAGCAAAGCGGAGCATACTGAAGCGTATGTGAGCATTTGCGAATCAAGCGTAACGCAGAAATCACCTTGTTATGCGCACGCTCTACAATCGACCCTTTGCGGCCAATGTATCGTAGTTATTCTTCAGGTCGCGCCAATCAATCTTCACATCGGTCGGGATGGCGTTGATGTACTTCTCGATGTTGGTGTAGCCGTCGCCCGTGCAGTCGCCGTTGGCATCCGACGGATCGTTGGGGTTCAAGCCGTTGGCCTTCTCCCACTCGTCGGGCATACCATCGCCATCCGTATCGGTGCGCGGTTCACCCTTATACTCGGGGTAGCCGCCCATCTGACGCGGATCGGTGATGATACCCTTCTTGTAGGACTCCTTGTCCATACGACGGTAGCGGAAGAGCCCGTCCTCGTCCTGCGACTTCTCGGCCAAGCCCCAGTTGTCGCCGTAGGGGTTCTCCTTCGGGAGCTTCTTCACATAGTAGATCTCACCCGTGCGTACCTCATCGACGATGATCTGATCGACCCGATCGCGGCAGGGGATGTTCGCGCCCACATGCGTCAGCACATAGTCGTAGGCCTGCTGCGTGGGGAGGATCGTCAGGTGCGGCATCACAAAGGGGCGGTTCTGACGAATCTGCTCGGTGTAGTCACCGGCATCGTGCAGCCCCTCGATCTGAATACCGCCCTTCCAGTTGTCGGCCGTAATCTCGGGATAGCCCTCCATCACATTGCCGCTGGCATAGACTCGCGCATACTGCTTGTAGGGGTGCTTCGAGCGACCCGCCTCGGGCTTGAGGATACGATGGCCTATGGGCGACTTCTCGGGCGTGGCGGGGCCGGGCTTGTAGTAGTTGTTGATCATATTGAACATCGCCGTATAGTCGCCGCCATCGACCGTGCGGTTGTGCCAATTGAAGATGACATTGTTCACGAAGTTGAAGACGCCGTTCCAACCCACCGACGGATTACGACCCACATTCGAGGCCCACAGGTTGCGCATAAACGAGGCGTTCTCACCGCCGAGCGTCGAACCGAACGAGTGGTTATAGGTATCGAGCGCCTTGGCCGAGATCGTGTTCTGGATCGTCACATTCACGGAGGGGTACTTCTCGGCCGTTGCCTTGTAGTAGCCCTCGCTCGGGTCGTACATGTGGCGGTAGAAGGAGATGTTCTCGTCCAACCCCCATGTGCAGGAGCAGTGGTCGATCATGATGTTGCCGACGGGGTTGCCGCCGAACGAATCCTCACGGTGCCAAACCATCGTCTCGCCGCGACGGAAACGCATGTGGCGGATGATGACATCGTGCGTATTGATCTGGAACGACTGACCGGCGATGCAGACACCGTCACCCGGGGCGGTCTGACCGGCGATCGTCAGGTAGGGCGCACGCACGATGATCGGCGATTCGAGGCGGATGATACCCGCCACATTGAAGACGATGATGCGTGCACCACCCGTCTCGCACGCCTCGCGGAACGAGCCCGGGCCGCGATCGTTCAAGTTGGTCACCACCAATACCTTACCGCCGCGACCACCTGCGGTGTACATACCGCCGCCCTCGGCACCCGGGAAGGCGGGAATCTCGGCCTGCACGAGGTCGTAGGGGCGGTGTGCCCAAGGCACATAGGGACGCCCCTCGAGGGCCTCCTGCTTGATGATCGGCAGGGCCTTTGCCCACGCCTCGTCGGAGGCTTTCCGCTCCTTCTCCATCATTTCGCGATAGACGGCGCCCGCCTCGGGAGTCACCGAGGGGTATTGCGCATAGGCAGCCGTACTGCCCAACAACAGTGCTGCGAGCACTGCAAAGAGAGTTTTTTGCATATCGATTATGAGTTTTTTTCGGGTTTTGAGTAGTCCGATTCTGCAAAGATAATCCATTTTCGGGAAAGCGCAACCCTTTCGGTGGGGTAAACCGCCTTTTTCGCAGGGTGAAGCGGCGGAAAACGGTATTCAAAATTCAAAAATAGGGCCTGTGGAGCCTATGAGTCCTATGGGGCCTATAAGCCTTATCCCTTTGCAAGGGAAAGCGGACGGCTGATCGCCGAGAGCTAATTTTGCATTTTGCATTCTAAATTTTGAATTGCACAGCGATCTTTTCCCTTTTATTTGTATCTTTGCAGGATAGATTGGATTACTATGCTCGAAAAGTTGGCCAGACAGACGGCGATCTACGGGATCAGCACCATCGTAGTAAGGTTCTTGAGCTACCTGCTCACACCCTACTATACGCGTGTATTCGGTGTGGCGACCTACGGCATCGTGACCGATGTCTATGCCCTGATCCCCCTCGCACTCACGCTCCTCACGATGGGGATGGAGTCGAGCTACTTCCGCTTTGCGGCGCGTGCCGATGCCGAAGGGGGCGATGTACAGTCGGCCAAACGGCGGCTCTTCGCCACGACTTGGGGCGTAACGACCCTCGCGGCCGTGCTCTTCTTCGTCGTGGTGGTGTGGCTGCGCGACGAAGCCTCGGCGTTGATGGGCGAGGCCTACACGCTCCACACGGAGTATGTCGTGTGGGTGGCGGCGATCATCCTTATGGATGTCGCCTCGGCGATCCCCTTTTCGCGCCTGCGCGAAGAGGGTCGGTCGATGACCTTCGTGGGGTTGAAGCTGTTGTCGGTCGCAACGAATGTGGCGTTGGCCTTCGCCTTTGGTACGGCGGGATGGTTCGAGAGCGACTTCGGCGTGGGCTGGGTCTTGGTGGCCAACTTCGCGGCGAGTGCCCTGACTTGGGTGGTGCTGATGGTGAAAGCGGGCACGGGGCGGATCGGGATCGACCGCCGACTGCTCGGGCGCATCTTGGCCTACTCGCTGCCGCTCCTCGTGGGCGGGTTGGCCGGCACGGCAAACGAGTTTATCGACCGGCAGCTGATCAAATACCTCGTCCCCGAGGGGGCGATGACCGAGCTGGGGCTCTACGGCGCGATCACGAAGATCGCCGTCGTGATGATGCTCTTCTACCAGATGTACCGCTTGGCGGCGGAGCCCTTCTTCCTCTCAAACTTCAAGCGGGAGGAGTTCAAGGAGATGAACGCCGCCGCACTGAAATACTACCTTGCGGCCTCGATGGTGATCTTCCTCGTGATCGCCCTCTTCCGCGACCTCTTTGCGCTCATCGTCGGGCGCGACTTCCGCGAGGGAATCTACATCCTGCCGGTGGTCTTGGGGGCGAATATCTTGGCGGGCGTGTGGCTCAACCTCTCGTTTTGGTACAAACGCGAGGAGCGCACGGCACTCTCGATCGTCGTGACGGGAGCCGGCTTGGTCGTCACGATCGCGGCCGGTGTGGTGTTGATCCCGCGTTGGGGATACTACGGCGCAGCGTGGATGCGACTGACGAGCGAGGCGATGATGGTGGCCGTGAGCGTATGGCTCAACCGCCGCTACTACCCCACGCCCTACGACTGGCGGCGGATCGGGGAGTATGTCGTCGTTGCCCTCGCGCTCTTCTTCGCGGCGGAGTGGTTGCGCGGCGAGACGGGCGAGGCGGTCGCCTACGCCATAAATGCGTTCATCTTGGCGGGCTATGTGGCCTACTTGGTGCGGCGCGAAAAGATTGATGTAAAGGCGATGGTTCGCGCCATCGTAAAACGATAAGCAGAGAGCGAGCAGATGCAGTTTAAGGAGATTATCGGACAACGGGAGCTGAAACAACGCTTGGTGCAGGCGGTCGAGAGCGGCCGCGTGAGCCACGCACAGCTCTTTACGGGCACGGCCGGCGCAGGCAGTTTGGCGATGGCGGTGGCCTACTTTCAATATATCTGTTGCCCGAATCGGCACGACGGCGACTCGTGCGGCGTGTGCCCGAGCTGCCGACAGATCGCGGAGCTGGCACACCCCGATCTGCACTGGGTCTTTCCGGTGAACAAGCAGGGGAAGAAGTCGGGCGAGGCGATGCTCTCGGACGAGTTCCTGCCCCTCTTCCGCACGCTCTTTGCGGAGCGCAAGGGGTACTTCACGCCGCAGGATTGGTTCGATCGGCTCGATCTGGGCAAGACGCTCAAGGGGATGATCTCGGCACGCGAGGCCGACGAGATCATCCGCAAGCTCTCGTTCAAGAGCTTCGAGTCGGAGTACAAGGCGGTGCTCATCTGGCTCCCCGAGACGATGAACGAGGAGGCGGCGAACAAGATCCTGAAGATCTTGGAGGAGCCGTGGGAGAAGACGCTCTTCCTGCTCGTCACGGAGCAACCGACCCGCCTGTTGCCGACGATCCTCTCGCGCACGCAGGAGGTGGCCGTACCGCGTATCGAGCGCGAGGTGCTCGAGGAGTTGGCACGCGAGGGGGGCATCACCGATCCGTTGCAGGCCCACAACACGGCGCGGTTGGCCGACGGGTCGCTCATCGAGCTGCAACACCTCTTGGCCGGCGAGAGCGATCAGCAGCGCAAGGAGAACTTCGATCTCTTCTGCCAGCTGATGCGCCTCAGCTACAACGACAAGCACCTCGAGCTGATCACTTGGGGCGAGGAGGTGGCGCAGCTTTCACGCGAGCAGCAGCGGATGTTCCTGAGCGATGCCGCACGGCTCTTGCGCGAGAGTTTTATGCTCCACGCGGGGATGAACGACATCTCCTACCTGTGGGGTGAGGAGTTGGCCTTTTGCTCGAAATTTGCCCCCTTTGTAGGGGTTGAAAATATTGAACCGCTCGTCGAGGAGATCGAGACGGCACGGATGCAGATCAATCAGAACGGCAATCCGTCGATCGTCTTCATTCACTTCGCACTGGCGGTAAGTAAACTGATCAAACATTTGTAACGATGGCACGAGTAGCACTGCTTTTAGGCGGCAACATGGGCGATGTGAAGCGCACGCTGCAGACCGCACAGCAACTGATCAACGACCGCGTGGGTGCGGTGATGCGTTGCTCGAACCGATACGAGACGAAGCCGTGGGGTTTTGAGGCCGAGACGCCGTTCTTTAATCAGGCATTGGAGGTATCGACCGATCTGACGGCCGAGGAGGTACTGCACGCCGTGCAGCAAATCGAGAACGAGCTGGGGCGCAACCGCGCCGCCGAGCAGATCGAGAAGGCGGCAACGGGGGCGCGCTACACCTCGCGGCCGATCGACATCGACATCCTCTTCTTCGGCTCGGAGGTGATCGAGAGCGAGGAGCTGACCGTTCCCCATCCGCACCTTGCGGAGCGGGAGTTTGCCCTTGTGCCGCTCAACGAGATCATGCGCTCGTTCCGCCACCCCCTGACGGGACAGAGCGTGGGCGAACTGCTTGCGGCACTGCGCGAAAAGGCCGACAAAGAGGCATAAATGCACGAAACGAAGATGAGAAAGATTGTACTGACGCTTTTGGCCCTTGCGGCGACGGTGACCCTTGCGACCGGTTGTCTGAAGGGGGACACCGACGGCCACACGGACTATATCATAAAACCCCTCGTACAGACCACCTCGGGCGGGCTGAACGAGCTGTTGCCCGACATCATCGGCTACGCCTTCGAGGCCGACACGCTGGAGTGGACCGTCGCCTCCTACGAGGATGCCCTGAACGGTGTACTGACCCACAAGGAGCAGCCCTCCGAGCAACTCGCCGTGCCGATCGCCACGGCCGCGCCCTACACGGTCGAGGGGATGACCGATCGTTACCTGATGCGCCTGCCGGATCACCCCGTGATGCTCTTGGTGGTCGATCACACGAACCGTCTTTACGCCTACACGAACCAAAAGCTGGAGCCGAATATGGGTTCGCTCTTCGTCACGCTGATCTTCAAGCCGTGGAAGGAGGGCGCGGCCTATCAGGAGGGGTGGTCGTTCTACAACCCCTTCTACGAGCCGCAACGCTCGCTCGAGACCTACACCTCGGTTACGGCACAGACCACCGAGGGGGGTGCCGAGGATGAGGTGATCGACCATGTGAAGCTCTACGCCTTTGCGGCCGATACGACCGCGTGGCGCATCGCCTCCTACGACGATGCCGTCGCGGGGATCATCACCTCGAAGAGCGACCCCGAACAGCAGCGCACGACCCCCGAATACACGGCCTACCAAACCAACGATGAGCGCATCTACCGCATGACGGTCAATCAGCCGACGCTAATGGTCGTGGCGGTCGATCGTACCCACCGTATGTATGCTTACTCGAAGCAGGTGGTCGATCTGACGGGCGAAAGCCCCACCTTCTCGGTGCTCTTCCGCCCGTGGCAGCCGCTTTGGATCACCGAAGAGGGGGCGTGGCGGATCGTCAACCCCGAGTATGAACCGGAACAGAATGAAAATCAGCCGACACAGCAATAATGCAGAATAGACAACATCGTTACCTCCTGCGCACGGCCGTTGCGTTGCTCTTCGCCACGATGAGCCTCTGCCGTTGCGCCACGATCGGAACCCCCTCGGGCGGGCCGCGCGACACGCTGCCCCCCGTCATCGTTACGCTCACGCCCGACAACTTCTCGACGAACCGTCCGCTGACGGGGCACGAGCGCATCTACATCGAATTCGACGAGTTCATCCAGATCAAGGATCAGCAGAAGGAGTTCTTCACCTCGCCTGCGATGAAGAAGAAGCCGCTCGTCACGCTGCGCGGTCGCGGGATTGTCGTGCAACTGCGCGACACGCTCGAACCGAATGTGACCTACTCGCTCAACTTCGGCAGCGCGATCCGCGACAACAACGAGAGCAACCCGCTCCACTCGATGCGCTATGTCTTCTCGACCGGCGCGGAGATCGACTCGATGGTCGTCTCGGGCTACACGGCCGACAGCTACAAGGCCGACTCCGTATCGAAGAGCTTTATTTGGTTCTTCCCCGTCGATTCCATCGAGCAGGTGGCCGAGTACGACTCGACGATCTTTAAGTACAAGCCGGCACAGATCGCCCGTGCCGAGACGAACGGTATCTTCATTGCGCAGAACCTCAAGCCGATCCCCTATCGCGTCTATGCCGTGCAGGATAAGAACGACAATCAGATGTACGAACCGGCAACGGATCAGGTCGGCTTCCTCGACGAGGCGATCAACCCCGCCGAGCAGCCCGACTTCGCCATTTGGTTCGACTCGCTGCGCAGCTACTACTCGGCCGAGCCGCAGCTCTACTTCCGTATGTTCACCGACAAGGCCTTCCGCCGTCAGCTGTTGCAGGAGAAAACACGCCCCGCGCAACACCAAGCCCGTCTGATGTTCTCGGCCAACCATCCGCGCATCGAGGAGCTGGCATTCGACAGCATCCCCGCCGACAAGGTGATCATCGAGTACGAAACGGTCGGCAAGGATACCCTCTCGTTGTGGTTCAACCTCCCGCCCGAGCAGCTGCCCGACACGATTCGCGGCACGATCACCTACTTCAAGCACGATACGGCCAACATCCTGCAGCCAGTCACCGAGGAGCTGAAGCTCTCGTGGCGCAAGATCGAATCGAAGGAGGAGGAGCGTGAACGCGAGCGACAGGAGCGCGAACGCCGCAAGGCCGAGGCCGCCGGCGAGGAGTACGAGGAGCCGAAGAAAGAGAACCCCTTTAAGCATACGCTGCGACTCTCGGGCGAGATCAACCCCGAGAACCACCTCACCGTCGAGTTCGACTACCCGCTGACGGAGATCGACACGGCGGCCATCCGCCTGCAACGCAAGCTCGCCGAGGGCGAGAATCAGCCCATCGAGCAGCAGTCGATCCGCTTCCTGCGCGATACGGCCAAGCTGCGCAGCTACCGACTCGAGGCCGACTGGGAGGTGGGCTACGCCTACGAGCTGATGATTCCGGCCGGTGCGTGGCGAAATGTCGCCGGCGAGCAGAACGATACGATCACGGCCAAATATACGATCTCGAACCCCGAGAAGTATGCCAAGCTCCTCGTCACGCTGCAGGGTAAGGATCCCGAGGCAACCTACATCGTACAGCAGCTCGATGCGGGCGGCAAGCTCCAGCAGGAGAAGCGGGGCGTGCGCGTGAAGGATGGTACGGTCGCCTTCAACTATGTGCCGACAGGCGAGGTTCAGCTCCGCGTAGTCGAGGATAAGAACGGTAACGGCCAATGGGATACGGGCAATGTGGTCGAGCGTCGCCAGCCCGAGCGAACCGAGATGTATGTCAACGACAAGGGCGAGTCGCTCTTCACGACGAAGGCAAATTGGGAGATGGAGCTGACGATTGATGTCGATCGCCTCTTCGTCCCCGTGACGATGCAGTCGTTGCAACAACTGCTCGACGAGCGCGAGGTGCAACGCCTCATCCGCGAGGAGGAGAAGCGGCGCAAGGAGGGCAAGAAGAAGCGGAACGACGACCACAACCACAGTAACGGCGGCATGGGCGGCTTCGGCGGTTTTGGCGGAGCGATGGGCTCGGCCGGTGATATGTTCCACCGTTAATTGCGTAGAAGAATGAGAAGAGAAGCGTTATACACACTGCTTTTGATCGTCGCCCTCTGCACCGCAAACGGTGTTGAGGCGCAACACACCGTCGGATTCAATGTCGGTACGGGTATGGCCACCGGCCGCTTCGAGCCGACCCAAGAGACCAAACCCATCTTCGGCAACTTCACGGCGGGTTTCTCGTGGCGATACTACTCGTCGCAGCGCGTCGTAGGCGGTATCGGTGCCGATTTGGAGTTTATCCAGCAGGGATTTCAGATCGCCACGAACACCTCGCGTGTCGATGACCCGAAGGACTACCTCTACTACGCCCGCCATGTCAATTCGCTGATGCTGCCCTTCGTATGGCAGCCCCACGCCTACATCAAGCGGCGCGTGCGCATCTACGGCGAGGCGGGTGTCACCTTCTCCTACAACATCTCCTCGACCTACTCGATGGAGCGGATGGTCGATGACATCAAATTCACCGAGGAGGGGGACTACCACTTCAAGACCCCGCGCGACAACCGTTGGGGCTACGGACTGTTGGGCGGCGGCGGCGTTGCCGTGCTGATCAAGCAGCTGGAGATCAACATCCGCGCCCGCTACTACTTCGGATACTCCGACATTCTGCGTTCGCGTAACAAGTACAGCAGCTCGATCGAGGGCTTCACGCTCACCCCGCTGCGCTCGCCGATGGACAACCTGATGATCACGATCGGCGTAAACTACCGCTTCAACAAGGAGGGCTTCGAGAGCTGGAAGCCGCGCCGCAAACGCCCGAAGATGGATCGCAGCTTCGAGTATGGCGACGGCCCGAGCGGCGGCAGCACCTCCATTTCGCGTTCGCAGGGGCTGACCCGTTAACGATTGAAAACAAAAAACGACGACAACGATATGATGACAGAAAACACACGCCAACAGAAGGTGGCTCGACAGATTCAGCGCGACATCGCCGACATCCTCCAGCGCGAGGGTGCACATCTGGTGCGCGGGCTGCTCGTAACGGTTACGACCGTCCGTATCTCGCCCGATTTGGGCTACGCAAAGGTCTATGTGAGCACCTTCCCCTACGAAAAACACGAGGCATTGATCCGCACGCTCGAGGAGAACAACTGGTTCATCCGCAAGCAGTTGGGGCAGCGTATCCGCAACCAGTTGAAGGTGGTCCCCGAGCTGCAGTTCTTCACCGACGACTCGTTGGAGTACATCGAGCAGATCGATGAGGCACTGAAACGATAATTTTGAATTTTGAATTCTAAATTTTGAATTTACACAACCTCTTCGCTCGGCGGTACCTCTTCTCGCCCAAGTCGCGGTCGGTGATCAACCTGATTGCGACCTTGAGCGTCATTTCGGTAGCGGTACCCGTGGCGGCGATGGTGATTCTGCTCTCGGTCACGAACGGCTTTGACCGTCTGATTCGAGCCAACCACTCCGCCCTCGATGCCGATCTGCGCCTCGCACCCCGCGAGGGAGCGCGGCTCTCGACGGCGACGATTGATTCGCTGTCGCTCGATCGCGTAGAGGGGATTGCGGCCTACTCGGTGCTGCTCGAACAGCAGGTGCTGCTCGAACACGACGGCGCACAGCAGCGTTCGACCCTGCGCGGCGTGGATGAACGCTACGGCGAGGTGATCCCGTTCGAGGATCAGATCACCTTTGGCAGAGGGGAGCTGCAACAGGGGGCGTTGGACTACCTTGTGATGGGCGAAACGCTCTGGGCGCAACTGCGTCTGCGGTCGATGGCCGATGCCGAGGTGACACTCTACGCCATTCGGCCGAGTGGGTTCAGTTCGCTCCTTCCGATCGGCAACTATGTGCGGCGAACGCTGCCCGTTAAGGGGCTCTATCGGGTCGCCTATGCCGACGAGACGGCCTATGTGCTCGCACCGTTGCGCGTAGCGCAGCAGCTCTTCGACCGCAGGGACGAGGCCTCGGCGGTGGTGATCCGTTGCCACTCGGCGGCGGAGGTCAAGGAGGTGCAACGCACGCTGCAGGCGGCGTGGGGCGATCGCTTCCGCATCGAGAACCGCGACGAACGCAACGCCTCGTTCTACCGCTTGGTGCAGCTTGAGAAGTGGGGGATCTTCTTCATCGCGCTGCTGGTACTCACGGTCGCCTCGTTCTCGGTCGTGGGGGCGTTGTCGATGCTCATCATCGAGAAGCGCAACGACCGACAGACCCTCCGCGCAATGGGGGCATCGGAGCGGTTCATCCGCTCGGTGTTCCGCCGCGAGGGGTATCTGATCTGCCTCTTGGGGGGAGTGATCGGCGTGGTGATCGGTGGGGTGTTATGCCTTGTACAGCAACACGCCGGCGTGATCGGGATGCCGACCGCCAACTTTATAACCAAGAGCTATCCGGTGGAGCTGCGCCTCGGCGATCTGCTCCCCGTGGTTGGCTCGTTTGCCGCCGTTGCGTGGGTCTTCTCGACCCTCACGGTGCGCAGTATGATTAGAAACGAACAGTAAACGATATGAAACGCTTCTGCCTCCTCGCGCTCCTCGCGCTGATGATGCTTCCGACCGCCTGCAAGCGGCACACGGTGATTCCCGATGAGGAGTTGGCCTCAATCTTCCACGATGCCTACCTGACGAACGCCTACATCGACTTCCGCCATCCGTCGAAGGATTCGCTCAATATCTACGCGCCGCTCTTCGCCCGCTACGGCTACACGGCCGAGGATGTGCAATATACGATCGGTAACTTCTCGCGCCGCAAGAGTGCCCGTTTGAGCGATGTGGTCGAGATGGCGATCGACCAACTGGAGGCCGAGGGGAAGTTCTACGACCGTGAGGTGGCGATCCTTGACACGGTGAAGCATGTCGCCCTGCGCACGGCCAAAGAGATCGTCGTGGAGGATTCGCTGATCTATGTCGGCCGCTTGAGCGACTCGACCCTGTTGCAGTTCACGCTCGATGCGAAGGCCGGCGAGTATGAGTTGAGCTACGAGTTCGAGATCGATTCGCTCGACAAGAACAACCGCATCCAACGCCACACTTGGTTGGAGGATCACAACGGCGAACAGCAGAATATGCAGCGTGCCACCCTGCGCCGCAACTACGCCGACCGCTACTCGCGCATCTTCCGCACGGATACGACCACGCGCAAGCTGCATCTGAATCTGATGGTCATCCCGGGCAAGCCGAAACGCCCCTCGATCACCGTACGCAACCTGCGCGTAAGCTACACCCCGACCGAGCGCGAAGCGATCCGTCAGCTCTACGAGCGGCAGCTGCGCACGCGCATCTTCTCGGATCAATTCCTGCGACCGGATCGTGCGACGGATAGCCTCTAACCTCCTCTTCGACGGGCGACGGCTCCTGCGCAACCCCCTTGTCTGCCTCACCGACGAGGGACAGGTGAGCGAGATCTGCACGACCGACGCCCCCGACCGCGAGCCCTTCACGGAGTTCTACGCGGGGCTGCTTGTGGTGGGGCTGGACGACGCAGCCCTCCCCTCGCTCTTGGCCGACCACACCACGCCGATCCCCGACCTGCTCGCACCACACACAAACCCCGCAAGGGGTCGTCTGACACACCTCACGGGGTTGGATTACACCACGCTCCGCTTTACGCCGGAGAGCAGATACGCTTTTTTATAGAGCAAAGAGGAAAGAGCAAAGAGAATTAAGAATGACAAATTGGGCTGGTGTGGTAGAAAACACTTTTACCGCGCCAGCCCAATCATTTTGAATTTAAGAAATACTCTTTGCTCTTTACTCTTTACTCTTTCCTCTTCTTAAAGCAGTAGCTCTTGCCCGCTTTTGTTACGACATCGTACTCGTAGTAGGTCGGGAAGGCCGTTTTCGCCGGTTCGGAGCATTCGGGCGAGCACTTCGGTGCCAAGACCGGTTGCAGCTTCAGCAGCGGGTTGTCGCTCGGAGCAAGAGCCTCGGCCAACGCATCGCCCTCAATCGGGTGCTCGGTGCGCAGGCGCAGGATGCCGCCGAGGGTCGAACGGATCGTCACCTCGTCGATCGCACCCTCGCTCCACTTCAGCTCCTCAACGACAAAGCCGCCACGGGCACGCAACCCCTCAACCGTACCCTCGCGCCACACATCGGGCAGGGCGGGCAGCAGATGCACCGCTCCCGAGTGGCTCTGCACGAACATCTCGGCAATACCCGCCGCACAGCCGAAGTTGCCGTCGATCTGGAAGGGCGGGTGGGCATCGAAGAGGTTGGGATAGGTACCGCCATCCTGCCCCTTCTCGGCCGTCGTAGGCTGAATCTGATCGGTGATCAGCTTATAGGCGCGGTTGCCATCCAAGAGGCGTGCCCAGCAGCAGACCTTCCAACCCATCGACCAACCCGTCGAGGGGTCGCCGCGATGCTCAAGGGTTTGGCGGGCAGCGGCCATCAGTTCGGGGTGGTGGAGCGTGATCTGACGACCCGGGTACAAGCCCCACAGGTGCGAGATGTGGCGGTGGTGATCGCTCGGGTTATCCCAATCCTCCAACCACTCCTGCAGCTGACCGTGACGACCGATCTGCATCGGCGGCAGCTCGGCAACGAGCGTGCGGAGCGAATCGACAAAGGCGGCCTCCTCGCCCACCACCTCGGCGGCGGCGATCGTGTTGTGGAGTAGGTCGTGAACCAGCTGGTTATCCATCGTCGCGCCGTGTACGACCGAGAAGGTGCGCTTACCCGCCACATTGGGACGGTTCTCTGGCGAGAACGACGGGGCGACTACTTGGTAGCCGTACTGCGGATCGCGGCAGAGCATATCGAGGTAGAAGGTCGAGGCTTCGCGCATCAGGGGGTAGATCTCGCGGAGATAGGTTTGGTCGCCCGAGATCAGATATTTATCCCACAGATCTTGGCAGAGCCACGCATTGCAGGTGGGCCAAATGCCGTAGGTGGGGCCATCGACCGCACCCGTCGAGCGCCAGATATCGGTGTTGTGGTGCATCGTCCAGCCGCGTGCGCCATACATCGCTGCGGCGGCACGCCCCTGTTCGCCGGCCACCTCCCGAACGAGGCGGATCATCGGCTCGTGGCTCTCCGCGAGGGCGGTGATCTCGGCCGGCCAGTAGTTCATCTCAAGGTTGATGTTGGCTGTATATTTACCGTCCCACGGAGCGCGACGGCGGTAGTTCCAGATGCCTTGCAGATTGGCCGCCTGACCGTCGGGTTGCGACGAGGAGATCAAGAGGTAACGACCGAATTGGAAGTAGAGCGCGGCGAGCTGCGGATCGAACGAGGTCGCAAACTCATTGACACGCACATCTGTCGTCTTCGCAGCCTGTTCGTTGCGCCCCAAATCGAGCCGCACGCGGTCGAACTGCTCGCGGTAACGCGCCGTATGGGCTCGTTTCGCGCGGTCGTAACTCTTCGGAGCGGCCTTCAGGTAGCTGTCGGCCACCGCCTCGGCATCGCCCGTGACATCCTTGTAATTGACAAAGTTGGTTCCGATCGAGATCAGCAGCGTTGCCCGATCGGCCCCCTCGACACGCAGCAGCGTATCGGCCTCGGCCACCAAGCGACCACCCTCGGGGATGATTTGGGTGTAGGCCGTGAAGCGCACCTTGCCCTCGATCCCCTCGTGGTCATCGGCCTTGCCGTCGAGGCGCAGGCGATCACCCGCCACCGTGCGCACGACATCGGCCGTGTAGGGGGTCGTATAGCGTGCCCCGAACGAGAGTGCCCCCCGCTTCGAGGCGGTCAGGTGCACGATGATCAGCTGATCCTCCAGCGAAGCGAAGGCCTCGCGCGTGTACTCCACCTCACCGACACGGAAGCGGGTCGAGGTGAGGGCGTTCGAGATGTCGAGCTCGCGGTAGTAGTCGCTCGCCTCCCCCGCCAACGCGAAGTCGAGGTGCAGCGAACCGACCGTCTGGTAGGGCATACCGTTGGCGCGTTTCGCGCTGATGTAGCGGCCGCAAAGCTCCTGCGCGCGCAGGTTCTCGCCCGCGAAGAGGAGTTGACGGATCGAGTCCAACCCCGCCTTGTCGTAGGGGTTCACATTGTTGTGCGGCGAACCGCCCCAGACCGTATCTTCGTTGAGTTGCAGCTCCTCGTGCGTGGTGCCGCCATAGACCATCGCACCCAAACGGCCGTTACCGATCGGCAACGCCTCGACCCAAAGCGAGGCCGGTTTGTCGTAGTGCAGGAAAAGACGCTCCTGCTCCGACGGGGTCGAGCAGGCTGCCACCAACAGCGTCAGCAGCAGAGAGAGGGTTTGTTTCATCGTTTGTCGTATTAGGTTGGATGACAAAGATACATATTTTTTGTATATTTGCGTAAAATTAAAGGGTATGCCGAGCGATTTTTACCGATACCTCGCCGCCGAACGCCGCTTCTCGCCGCTGACGGTGCGGAACTACCGCCGCGATCTGGAGCGATTCATCGCGTGGTGGCAGGAGGAGCGCCGTGCCCCGTTCGCCCCCGAGCAGGTGACGGCCGACGATCTGCGCGAGTGGATCGTGCTGCGCAGCGATGAAGGCAAACTCAAGGCCGCCTCGATGAATCGTGAGCTCTCGTCGCTCCGCGCCTACTTCCGCTTTCTCCGTCTGCGCGGCAGGATCGAGCAGTCGCCCTTCACCCACATCGCATCGCTCCGCACCTCCCGACGGCTCCCCGCCTTCGTGCCCGAGAGCCGTATGAGCGGCATCCTCACGACCTGTGTCGCGGTCGAGCCGACGAACGATGAAGAGGAGCTCGGCGAGGCGCATTTCGTCAAGGAGCGCGATGCGCTGATTATCCTGATGCTCTACGCCTGCGGGCTGCGACTGGCCGAGCTGATCGCGATCGACCGCGACGACCTTGCGGCCGACCGAAGTACGCTGCGCGTGCACGGAAAGGGTGATAAAGAGCGACTTGTCCCGATTCTTCCCTATGTCGCGGAGAAGATCACGATCCACCTCGACACAATTTTTCGGCAACAAATTTGCAAAAACGGAGAAAAAGCACTATTTTTATCGTGCAAAGGGGAGCGTATCTCCCGATCGGCGGTCTATCGGTTGGTCAATCGCGTGCTCGCCGAGGCGGGGGTGCAGGGGAAGAAGAGCCCCCATGTGCTGCGCCACACCTTCGCTACGCACCTGATGAACGGCGGAGCGGATATGCGCGAGATACAGGAGCTGATGGGGCACGCCTCGTTGCGCTCGACGCAGGTCTATACCCACAACTCGATCGCCCGCCTCAGCGAGGTCTATGCGGCCGCGCACCCGAGAGAGAGGAGAGAGGGAAGAGCAAAGAGCAAAGAGGAAAGAGGGGAGAGAAGAGAGGGGGGAGAATTAAAGATTAAAGATTAAAGATTAAAATTGGACGGTGCGACCCGAAGGGGCTTGAGAGGCCTCAAGGGGGGGGGCAAACAAAAACCGAATAAACGCAAGAGAGCAGGATGCGTTCCTGCCGAACTAAATATTAACCATTTAATACACAGGACTATGAATGTACAGATTCAATCCGTGAAATTCGATGCCGGCAAGCAGCTGATCGAATTTATTGAGGCCAAAATGGCGAAGTTGGAGCGTTTTGCAGAGCCGACGAGCGCAGAGGTTGTGCTCAAACTCGACAAAGACCCCGAGAAGGGCAATAAAATCGCAGTGATCACCTTACATATTGCGGGTGGCGACCTACGCGCCGAGTCCCGCGCCCGCACCTTCGAGGAGGCGGTCGATGATGCGATCGACAGCATCAAACGCCAAATCGAAAAGCGCAAAGAATAATCCCAACAAAAACAGACCCCAAGCGGGTCTGTTTTTTTAGCTGTCCGTATGACCGTCTGCGATGGACGATTCGTCGGCAAGCACACGATGTTTGATGTCCATCCGTTGGTGTAAGATACGGACAATCAGACAATCCCCATCCGCAAGCGTGCGATAGAAAATAATATGTTTCCCTGCTCTCCGCCCATACAGTCCCGTTGCGATTTCATCATATTTTAAGCCGGCCAAGCGCGGTTGCTCGGCGACCTTACGGCAGGCCGTAATCAGCATACGGTAATAGGTGTCGGCCTGCTCCTCCGACCAAGCCTCTACCGTGTACTCCCAAATCTCGGTCAAATCCTCAACCGCTTTTCGAGTTAAGTGATAATTAGCCATTCACTCGCTTCGCTTTGATTGTTTTCAGGTACTCCTCGGCATCAAAATCGGTTGCGATGCCGCTCTCCATACCCGCTGCAATGGCCATTTTCAGCTCCTGCAAATGGTTCTCGTTCTCCTCCAAAAGGCGTAAACCGGCACGAATCACCTCGCTCGCATTGTTATAACGCCCTTCGTCCACCTTCATCCGAATAAAATTCTCGAAATAAGCCCCGAGTGCTACTGATGTCGTCTTCATATCACCGTAATTTTTTACAAAGTTACCAATATTTGGTAACATAACAACTTTTCTGCCGGTTTTATTTTGGAGATACCCCCTTCATCCAAGAAAAAAGCAGCACACAAGCCGCTGTTTTCCAAAAATGTTTGCTAATTTTGTAGCAACATATTTATTTACGCGGAGAGTGTAAGTTTGTTCTCGAGTTGTGAACGTAGGAAATTCATTAGAAGAGAGAATAGGCGGACATTACTGCGTCATACCTGCAATGGGTATGGCGTGGGGTTGTTGCTTGTTTTATCTTCAAGGTTTCCTACGACCTACAATTCTAAAATAAGTTTTCAGCACCACGCTTTCTGTTTTTATTTAGTTTTACCATATTGGGGTGCGGATATACTAACCTATTACTTATTATGTATTGTAAACATTGCGGTAAAGAAGTAAATGCGCAAGCGGCAGTATGCCTCTCTTGTGGCGTAGCGGTAGGACAAGGTAGCACCTATTGTGCACATTGTGGCGCACAACCGGATCCCCTTGCTGTCGTCTGTGTAAAATGTGGTTCTCCGATCAAAAAAGTAAACAATCAAAGAAAAAAGCCGTTTGGAACCACAGCCGGTATCTCTTTTGGTAAGGCAATCTCTATTGGTTGGAAGAAGTATGCTGACTTCGAGGGAAGAGCCACGCGTTCAGAGTACTGGTATTGGGTACTATTCTATATATTGTGTTTCTATCCGACTCTCGGAATTGGCGCTGTCGTTTTATTTATCCCGTCCATCGCAGTTGCCGTACGCCGATTACACGATATAGGGATGAGCGGATGGTGGTATCTATTAGGGTTAGTGCCGTTGATCGGATGGATTTTTTTGATCATTTGGTATTGTACCCCCAGTCAAGAGGGCGAGAACGAATATGGCCCTGAACCTGACGCCTTATAAGTTATTCTAAATCCAATTATCGTATCAACTAAAAACAGGCCCCGCGCGGGTCTGTTTTTTATCCCCCCCCCAATTAAAAACTGGGGCTGGCGCGATGGGAAAGGTGTGAACTCTGGGAATACTGCGAGGAGGATACGGCGTTTTCGGTGCTTCCCAGTTTCCTCAGTTCTCCCAGTTTTTCCCAGTGTTCCCCGCCGCGAAGCCCCGCAATCCGCAGCATACCGGCGTATGTGAGGAGTTGCGGGGCAAGCGTGACGCCAAAAGAGACCTTTTAGGCGTCTTCGATACTAATCTTCGTCGGTGTCGGTATAAGCCTTCAACAACTTATCCTGCACATCGGCGGGAACCTGCTCGTAGGACGAGAACTTCATCGAGTAGGTAGCCGAACCCGAGGTGAGCGACGAGAGGGTGGTCGAGTAGCGATAGAGCTCGGCCAGCGGCACATTCGCGCTCAAGCGGTCGAAGCCCTTATCCGACTCCATACCCATAATCATCGCGCGGCGGTTCTGCAGGTCGCTCATCACGGCACCCATATACTCGCTCGGAACGAGCACCTCAACGCTGTAGATCGGCTCCATAATCTTCGGGCCGGCGTTGCGGAAGGCCTCCTTGAAGGCGTTGCGGGCTGCGAGCTTGAACGAGATCTCGTTCGAGTCAACCGGGTGCATCTTACCGTCGTAGATCACCACGCGGATATCGCGTGCATACGAACCCGTCAGCGGGCCCTGATCCATCTTCTCCATCACACCCTTCAGGATGGCGGGCATAAAGCGGGCATCGATGGCACCACCGACAATCGCCGAGTAGAACTGTAGCTTACCGCCCCACGCCATATCGTACTCCTCCTTGGTCTTGGGGTTCACCACCAGCTCACCCTTGGCCGAAATCTTGTAGTTCTTCGGCTCGGGCATCCCGTCGTAGTAGGGCTCAACGATCATATGGACCTCACCGAACTGACCGGCACCACCCGACTGCTTCTTGTGGCGATAGTCGGCCTGTGCGACCTTCGTGATGGTCTCGCGGTAGGGAATCTTCGGTGCGATGTACTCGAAGTCGATCTTGTTCTCGGCGAGGATGCGCGAACGCAGGATGTTGAGGTGGTGCTCACCCTGACCCTGAATGATCGTCTGCTTCAGCTCCTTCGAGTAGTCAACCAAGATGGTCGGATCCTCGTTCTTGGCATCGTTGAGGATCTTACCCAGCTTCTCCTCGTCGTTCTGCTCCTTGCACTTGATGGCGGCGCGGTAGCGCGGCTCGGGGAAGACGATCGGCTCGATCGTTACGACCTCCGAAGCGGCCGAGAGCGTATCGTTGGCCTTCGTGCCCTTCAGTTTCACCGTGCAACCGATGTCACCGGCCGAGAGCTCGGTCACCTTCACGCGGTTCTTGCCGGCAACGGCGAAGAGCTGCGAGATCTTCTCCTTGTTCTGCGTGCGGGTATTGACCACCTCGCAACCCTCGGTCAGCTTACCGCGGATCACACGGAAGTAGGTGATCTCGCCGATATGCTGCTCGACTTGGCTCTTGAAGACGAACGCCACCGTCGAAGCCGTCTCGTCGGCTGCAACCTCTGCACCCTCGGTCGTGAGGAAAGCGGGCGCCTTCAGCGGGCCCGGGGCGACATTGATGATGAACTCCATCAGTCGCTTTGTACCGATGTCGCGCTTGCCGCTTGCGCAGAAGATCGGCATCACCTCGCGGTTCGCCACACCGATCTTCAGACCCGCGCGGATATCGTCCTGCGTAAGGGTTCCCTTGTCGAAGTAGAGCTCCATGAGAGCCTCATCGTGCTCGGCGGCCATCTCGACCAGCTCACGGTTCAGCTCCTGTGCCTTCTCCAGCTCCTCGGCGGGGATCTCCAGCTCCTCGCGGTGGCCGTCGTGATCCTTGAAGCGGTACATCTTCATCAGCAACACATCGATAAAGGCGTTGAAGTCGGGGCCTTGGTTGACGGGGTACTGCACGATGACGGGCTTCACGCGCGAAGCGGCCTTGATCGTCTCGAAGGTGTTCTCGAACGAGGCCTTGTCGCTGTCGAGCTGGTTGATCACGCCGATCACGGGCTTGTTCAGCTGGCGGGCGTAGCGAGCCTGAATCTCGCTGCCGACCTCCCAACCGTTGGCGGCGTTGAAGACGAAGACACCCACATCACCCACCTTGAAGGCCGAGAAGAGCGAACCACAGAAGTCGTCCGAACCCGGGCAGTCGATGATGTTGAGCTTGCGCTCCATAAATTCGGTGAAGAGAATCGTCGAATAGATCGAGCGTTTGTACTCGTGCTCGATATCCGTGTTGTCCGAGATCGTGTTGTTCGTCTCGATACTACCCCTGCGGTCGATCACTTTCCCTTCGTAAGCCATCGCCTCGGCAAGGGTAGTTTTTCCCGAGCCGGGCGCACCAATAAGAACGATGTTCTTAATCTCTTTAGCTGAATAGTTTTTCATATTGCTTCGTTTTAAGGTTTATATAAATATTCGGTTTTAGGGACTATAAAGTTACAAAAAAATTGAGAAAAGCAAGACCCGAACAGAAAAAATCGCCCAAAACAGGGCGATTTTTTCAAAAACATAGGAGCTCCGGTAAGTCTGAGAGCTCCGAAAAGCCCTCTCCCCTCGCTTCAAAAATAATTTTGAATTGAGAATTCTAAATTTTGAATAGAGGTTATCGTCCCACAATCGCCTCCAGCTCCTCGACCGTGACAGGGATCCTCTTCTCGCCGCCCAGCATACGGTTGCCCGTAGCCGTGACGAGCAGGTCGTCCTCGATGCGGATGCCGCCGAAGTCGTAGTACTCCGTAAGCAGGTTGTAGTTCACCAAGCCGCGATACTTCCCCTCGGCCTTGCACTTCTCGATCAGGGCGGGGATGAAGTAGATACCCGGCTCGTCGGTGAGCACCGTACCCTCGCGGAGGCGCCATGTCGCGCGGTGGATGCAGGTGGCCGATTGGGCGGCACGCTCGGCGATTGTCGAGAAGTCGAACGAACGCTCCCCCATCGCCTCGCAGTCGTGCACATCCATACCCAAGCCGTGACCCAAGCCGTGCGGCATCAGCATCGTCATCGCGCCGCTCTCGAGGATCTCGTCGGCGGTACCCTTCAGGATGCCGACCCCGATCAGCCCCTCGGCCAGTGCGCGATACGAGGCGTGGTGAACCTCGGTGTACATCATCTCGGGGGCAACCAGCGCGGCCACCTCGTCGTGCGCCTTCAATACTATATTATATATGTCGCGCTGCTTGTCGGTAAACTTACCGCTCACGGGGTAGGTGCGCGTGTGGTCGGAGCAGTAGCCGCTCAAGGTCTCGCCGCCGCCATCGACCAGCAGCAGGCGACCCGCCTCCAGCACGCCGTCGCAGTTGAGGTTGTGGAGCGTCTCACCGTGTTGCGACACGATGGTCGGGAACGAAACTCCCTGCCCATACCGTTTGATGATCCCCTCAACAGCACCCGCGATCTCGCGCTCGACCACGCCCGGGCGGCACATCCGCATCGCCAGCGTGTGCATCTCGTAGCCCAAGAGGAAGGCACGCTCCATCTCGACGATCTCCTCGTCGGACTTCCGCTCGCGCATCTCGGCGACGGCCATCATCAGATCGACCGACTTGTAGTCGTGCAGTTGCGCGGGTCGAATACCGAGCAGCTCGCTCAACTGCAACTTCGTCTCGCCACGGTAGGGGGGCAGGAAGTGAACACGGCGTCCCAGACGGATCGCTGCGGCGAGGTGATCGGCCACCGCAGCGAGGGGGTGCGTCTTCGTGACCCCCACCTCGGCACCCTGCTCCTTGAGCGTGGGCTGCGGGCCGGTCCAGATGATATCCTCGACCGTGAAGTCGTCGCCGTAGAGGGTCGCCTCGCCCGTCTCGGCATCGATCAGACCGATGAGGGTCGGGGTGTTCAGCCCGAAGTAGTAGCGGAAGGTCGAGTCCTGACGGAAGTAGTAGGCGTTGTTCGGATAGTTGTTGGGCGAGAAGGTGTTGCCGGGCAGGAGAATCAAACCCGATCCGATCTTCTCGGAGAGCGTCTTGCGACGCGCAATGTAGGTCGAAGGTGCAAACATATCTTTTTTTCGTTTGTTAGTTGTCTGTAGGTTCAAATTTATAGAGCTGGTCGCCGCGACGGATCAACTCCTTGGTGCGGATGGCGCAGAGCTGTCCCTGCTCGACACGGCGCGTGATCTCGCCGTCGGGGCCGTGCAGCTCCTCGAGCTTCTGCTCCGCCACGCCCGTCGTGGCACCGAGGAAGAAGATCTCGTCGGCCACCTCGATCGGTGCCGCCTCGACCAGCACCTCCGCCACCGAGATCTTCTTGTAGAAGTTCACGACCTTGCCGACATAGACCTTGCGGCGCGTGGCGGCCGAGCCGTAGTGGGCACTCTGTTCGGCAACGGGGCGACCGGCGTAGTAGCCCTCCCAAAAGCCGCGATTGAAGACCTCGGCAAGGCGTGTCTTCAGCGCGGCAGCCAGTTCGGGGGTGTATTCGCCGCGCTCCATCGCCCGCAACGCCTCGTCGTAGCACGCCACGACGCGCTTGACATACTCCGCACCGCGTGCACGACCCTCGATCTTTAAGACCTTCACGCCGCTGGCGATGAAACGGTCGAGGAAGTCGATCGTGCAGAGGTCCTTCGGCGAGAGGATATAGCGGCCGTCCGAATCGAGCTCGGCACCCGTCTCTTTGTCGCGGAGGGTGTATTTGCGGCGGCACAACTGGCGGCAGGCACCGCGGTTGGCCGAGCAGTTGGTTTCGTAGAGCGAGAGGTAGCACTTGCCCGAGATCGACATGCAGAGTGCGCCGTGCGCAAACATCTCGATCTCGACCAGCTCGCCACGCGGGCCGCGAATATCGTTCTCGACGATCTCGCGGCGAATCGCAGCGACCTGTTCGAGGGTCAATTCGCGTGCCAAGACCACCGTGTCGGCCCACTGCGCATAGAACTTGACCGCCTCCGAATTCGAGATGTTGCACTGGGTCGAGATGTGCACCTCCTGACCGATGCGGCGGGCGTAGAGGATCGCCGCCATATCGGAGGCGATGATCGCATCGACCCCCTCGCGGCGGGCGCGGTCGATCACCTCCTCGACCGTGCGCAGTTCGTCCTCATAGACGATCGTATTGACCGTGAGGTAGGCCTTCACGCCGGCCTCGTGTGCCGTTGCAACGATCCGCGACAGATCGTCGAGCGTAAAGTTGGCGGCCGAGGCCGACCGCATATTGAGTTTCCCGACCCCGAAATAGACCGCATCGGCCCCCGCCTCAATCGCGGCGGCAAGCGCTTCGTACGACCCCACCGGAGCCATCAGTTCGATTTCGCTTCGCTTCATCGAAACATTGATAATTTTTAATTTTGAATTTTTAATTTTGAATTCTATCTCTGTCGTCCCATCAGGCTCTCGGCATAGGTGCGCAGTGCGGCGATCCGCTCGGCCGGAGCCGCGAGCGCGTCGAGCTGCGCAAGGGCACGCTCGAAACGGATCTCGATCTGCTGTTCGGTAAGGCGCGGGATGTCGAGCGCATCATAGACCGCCTTCACGCGGGCGATCTTCTCCTCGTCGGCAAGCGCAGGATCCTTGTAGGTGTTGCGCAACACCTCGCGCTGCGCCTCGTCGGCGTGGCTCATGGCCGTAATCATCAAGTAGGTCTTCTTGCCCTCCAAGATGTCGCCGCCGATCGCCTTGCCAAGCGTAGCCTCGCTACCGTAGCTGTCGAGCAGATCGTCCTGCAGCTGGAAGGCCAACCCCAGCTCGATGGCAAAGCGGCGCAGGGCGCGGCACTCCTCGTCGGAGGCACCGCCCAGCGTGGCACCGATCACCACCGCACCGGCCAGCAAGACCGAGGTCTTCAGCTCGATCATCCGCATATACTCCACCACCGAGACCTTCTGTCGGTGTTCGAAGTCCATATCATACTGCTGCCCCTCGCACACCTCGAGTGCCGTCTGATTGAAGACGGCGAGGATCTGCGCCAGCTTGTCGGTCTGCGTTCGGCCGAGCAGTCGGTAGGCACCGATCATCATCGCATCGCCCGAGAGGATCGCCACATTCTCGCCCCACTCGGCATAGACCGAGGGCTTGCCGCGCCGCAACAGTGCGTGGTCCATAATATCGTCGTGCAGGAGCGTGAAGTTGTGGAAGACCTCGACGGCGGCAGCCGCCGGTAAGGCACGCTGCACCTCCTCGTCGAACAGCGCGTAGGAGAGCATCAGCAGGACGGGGCGCAACCGTTTGCCACCCCCCGCCAACGAGTATTCGATGGGTTGATAGAGGCGTTCCGGCTCGTCGGGAAACTCGATCTGTGCCAGATAGTTTTCGATCAGGTCGCGGTAGTTTTCTGCAGTTTTCATCATTCAAACAGGGTTTGCTGTTACTTTTATGAGCCAAAAATACGAAAAAACTTTGTAACCACCGAATTTTCCCGTAACTTTGCGGTGCGAAATTTCGACAAAACGCGTATATACGATATGAAAAAACTTACAATTGGTGTTGATATCGGAGGTATCAACACTGCTTTTGGTATGGTCGATGAACAGGGCGATCTCTACGCCGAATCGGTCATCTCCACCCGCAAATATCCCCATTTGGAGGATTATCCGGCCTATGTGGCCGATCTGTGTCAGGCAATGAAGACGATGGCCGCTTCGCTCTCGTTCGAGTACGAGTTGGTCGGCATCGGTATCGGCGCCCCGAATGCCAACTACCATCGCGGTACGATCGAAACGCCGGCCAACCTGTGGAAATTCCGCGAGGGTGAGGCCGACTGCGACGAGTCGCGCCGCATCTTCCCCCTCGCAGCCGACATCTCGAAGTGCTTCGGCGGAGCGAAGGTACTCATCACGAACGATGCCAACGCCGCGACGATCGGCGAGATGGTCTATGGCAACGCCAAGGATATGAAGGACTTCATCATGATCACGCTCGGCACGGGACTCGGTTCGGGTTTTGTGGCCAACGGCGAGATGATCTACGGCCACGACGGCTTTGCCGGCGAGTTCGGTCATGTGATCGTCGAGCGCGGTGGCCGTGAGTGCGGTTGCGGGCGCAAGGGTTGCTTGGAAGCCTATGTCTCGGCGACGGGTATCAAGCGTACGGCCTTTGAGCTGATGGCCTCGATGACCACGCCGAGCCGCCTGCGCGAGATCCCCTTTGCCGACTTCGACGCCTCGATGATCTCGGCCGCTGCAGCCGAGGGCGATCCGTTGGCCAAGGAGTGCTTCCGCTTCACGGGCGAGATGCTGGGTCGTGCACTGGCCGATGTCGTGACGGTCACCTCGCCCGAGGCGATCTTCCTCTTCGGCGGTCTGGCCAAGGCGGGCGATGTGCTGTTCGAGCCAACGAAGTGGTATATGGAGGAGAATATGATGTTCTCGTTCAAGAACAAGGTCAAACTGCTCCCGAGCGGTATTCAGGGCAAGAATGCGGCGATCCTCGGCGCATCGGCACTGATCTGGCAGCAGGAGCAAAAATAGCATAGACGATGGATACATTGGAAGCCATCCTGCTCGGTATCGTGCAGGGTCTTACGGAGTTCCTCCCCGTATCGAGCAGCGGCCACCTGCAGATCGCCAAAGAGCTCTTGGGGGTCGAGATCGAGAACAATGTCACCTTCGATGTGACGCTGCACGCCGCGACGGTGTTGAGTACGATGCTCATCCTGTGGCGGGAGCTGTGGCGACTCTTGAAGGGGCTCTTCTCGCGCACCTACAACGAGGAGCAGGCCTATATCCTGAAGGTAATCCTCTCGATGATTCCGGCCGGCGTGATCGGTATTCTCTTCACGGAGCAGATCGAGGCACTCTTCTCGTCGCTGTGGTTCGTCGGATTGATGTTGCTCCTGACGGCCGTGTTGCTCACCTTCGCCTACTACGCCAAGCCGCGCCAGAAGTCGAAGATCAGCTACCGCGACGCCTTCCTGATCGGTTGTTCGCAGGCCGTCGCCACGATGCCCGGCCTCTCGCGCTCGGGCACGACCATTGCAACGGGTCTGCTGCTCGGCAACGACAAAGCAACCGTCGCCAACTTCTCGTTCATCATGGTCATTCCGGTCATCTTGGGTAAGATGATCCTCGACATCGCTTCGGGCGATATGGCCGCGATGAGCGTGCCGACCTCTGCCCTCGTGAGCGGTTTTGTGGCCGCCTTCGTATCGGGTGCATTGGCCTGCAAATTTATGATCGAGATCGTCAAGCGCGGCCGCCTTGTGTGGTTCGCCCTCTACTGTGCGATCGTAGGTGCCATCTGTCTGATTGCAAACTGCTAATCCATGAGCGTAAACACCGAACTGCGCGGATTGAACTTCGAGGAGGGGTATATCGCCGTCATCGACAAGCCGCTCGACTGGACCTCGGCCGATGTGGTGCGTAAGATCAAATACGCGCTGCGCCGCTGCGGCTATCGCCGAATCAAGGTGGGGCACGCCGGCACGCTCGATCCGTTGGCAACGGGCATCCTGATCGTCTGCATCGGGCGGGCAACGAAGCTCGTCGAGAAGATTCAGGCCGAAGAGAAGGAGTACGAGGCTACGCTGCGTTTCGGCGCAACGACCGCGAGCTTCGACCGCGAACATACGGTCGATCACACCTACCCCTACCGCCACATCACGCTCCCGCAACTGAAGGAGGCGTTGCAAGGGCTGACCGGCGAGCGGTTGCAGACCCCGCCGCTCTACTCGGCCAAGAAGGTCGAGGGGCAGCACGCCTACGACATCGCGCGGGCGGGCGATACGATCGAGCTGAAGCAGTCGCTGATCAACATCTACGAGATGACGATCCGCGAATTTGAGCTGCCCGAGCTGAAGTTGCAGGTGCGCTGCAGCAAGGGGACCTACATCCGTGCACTGGCCGGCGAGATCGGCGAGGCGGTCGGCAGCGGTGCCCACCTGACGGCACTTCGCCGCACGCGAAGCGGCGGTTTTACGCTCGAGCACAGCTGGGATTTGTACCATTTCCTCGAAAAATTGAAAAAACTTGAAACAAAATAGCCTTTTTTGCGTATTGGTTTAGATTGTCTTACCTCCAAAAAGGGAAAAACTAAAACGAATGAAACTGTCACAGTACGGATATGACTTTACGCCCGAGATGGCGCAGTATCCGACCATCAACCGCGACGACTCGCGCCTGTTGGTGCTCCACCGCCGAACGGGCGAGATCGAGCACCGCATCTTCAAGGATATCTTGGACTACTTCGACGAGCAGGATCTCTTCGTCTTCAACGACACGAAGGTCTTTCCGGCACGCCTCTACGGCAACAAGGAGAAGACCGGCGCCGAGATCGAGATCTTCCTCCTGCGCGAGCTGAACCGCGAGCTGCGTCTGTGGGATGTACTGGTCGATCCGGCGCGTAAGATCCGCATCGGCAACAAACTCTACTTCGGCGACGACGATCTGCTGGTGGCCGAGGTGATCGACAACACCACCTCGCGCGGCCGCACGCTGCGCTTCCTCTTCGACGGCTCGTACGAGGAGTTCAAAGAGGCTCTCTACGCGATGGGCGAAACGCCGCTGCCGCGTTGGGTACGCGAGAAGGTCGAGCCGGAGGATGCCGAGCGCTACCAAACGATCTTCGCCGAGAAGGAGGGTGCGGTTGCCGCTCCGACGGCCGGTCTGCACTTCTCGAAGCACCTCCTGAAGCGTATGGAGATCAAGGGGGTCGATCGCACCTTCTTGACGCTGCATGTCGGGTTGGGCAACTTCCGCACGGTCGATGTCGAGGATCTCTCGAAGCACAAGATGGACTCCGAGCAGTACATCGTTCCCGCCGAGACGGCCGCAGCCGTCAACCGCGCGAAACGAGGCGGCAAGAAGGTTGTTTCGATCGGTACGACCGTGATGCGCACGCTCGAGACGGTGGTTTCGACGGGCGGCACGATCAAATCCGAGAGCGGGTGGACCAATAAGTTCATCTTCGCACCCTACGACTTCACGGTGGCCGATGCGATGGTGTCGAACCTGCACCTCCCCCTCTCGACCCAGCTGATGATGGTGGCCGCCTTTGGCGGGTATGATTTGGTGATGAAGGCCTATCAGACGGCACACGACGAGGGCTACCGTTTCGGTACCTACGGCGATGCGATGCTGATCCTGTAGGCGCGAGAGCGAAATTTCGATTTTTTTTCGTACCTTTGCACTTTGTAAAAGCTACCGCAACTATGGCAAACAAGATTCTGTATATCAGTCAGGAGATCACACCCTATCTGCCCGAGACGGAGTGTTCGACCCTCTGCCGTCAGCTGGTGCAGGCGATGCAGGAGCGCGGCAACGAGATCCGCTCGTTTATGCCCCGCTACGGCTGCATCAACGAACGCCGCCACCAGCTCCACGAGGTGATCCGCCTGTCGGGTATGAACCTGATTATCGACAACAACGACCACCAGCTCATTATCAAGGTGGCCTCGATCCCGTCGGCACGCGTACAGATCTACTTCATCGACAACGACGACTACTTCGCCCGCAAGGCGGTACTCGACGACCCCGAAACGGGTCGCGGTTTCGCCGATAACGACGAGCGTGCGATCTTCTTCGCTCGCGGCGTTTTGGAGACGGTCAAGAAGCTGCGCTGGGCCCCGACGGTGGTGCACTGCCACGGGTGGCTCTCGTCGGTGGTTCCGGTCTATCTGAAGCGCGTCTTCTCGGACGACCCGATCTTCCGCGATGTGAAGGTGGTGGTTTCGCTCTACGGCGATACGATCAACGGCGAACTGGACCCCACGATGGGCGAAAAGATCGGGAAAGAGGGGGTCTCCGATCAAAATTTGTCGATTTTAAGCGATCCCTCATACGAAAATCTCTGTCGTTTCGTTCTTGATTATGCCGACGGCGTGGTGATCGCCTCCGAAAAGGTATCACCCGAGGTGATCGAGCTGGTACGCCAAAGCGGCAAGCCGATGCTCGCCTACCAATCGCCCGAGGAGGCAGACTTTTTCGACAATTACAACCGATTCTATGATGAGATTCAATAAGTTGAACGCCCTTGCCCGACTGCTTGTGTGCGGATGCGCGACGCTCGTTACGGCCTGCTCGGTCGAGAGCGACGATACGCTGGGTGCGAACCTCGTACCCGACAACCAGCAGATCAAGGCGGGCTACACCGTACTGGAGGGGATCAACCCCCGCCGCTATGTCGAGACGCGACTCTACCAGACCGACTCGATCGTCAGCTCGAACATCGCCAACGGCTATATGGGCACGATGAAGCACGACGAGCTGGGGCGCAAGACGGCCGGTTTTATGACCCAGTACACGAACTACTATCAGGTCGATTCGGGCTACTTCGGTTACCGCCCGATCTTCGACTCGGCGTTGCTGCTGCTCTCGATCAACAGCTATGGCGGCGATACGACCTCGACGCAGCAATTCGGCATCTACGAGGTGGTGTCGAACAGCTACATCAAGGATCGCGAGGACTCGGTCTTCTACCTCACATTCGACCCTGTAGCCGAGGAGCTCGTCGATAGCGACCCGCTCTTCACTTTTGAGTTGGGTGGCGAGAAGGGCCCCGCCACGATGAGTGTCACGCTCATGACGACCGAGAAGGGGCGGAAGTTTATCGACCGTCTGTTCCTACTCGAGGGTGACTACAAGGGCGACTACTCGATCTACAGCCGCGACAGCGTATCGCAGTGGCTCGACGAGTTCAAGGGCTTCTATGTCGCCCCGATCGGCAAGCCCGAGGGCGAGGGTGCGATCTATGTCACCACGCTCGAGGAGTCGTACCTGATGATCTACGGCCGTAACCGCCACAAGGAGGATCCGTCGCTGATCAAGGATACGATCGGTATGGCGTACTACTTCGACGACACCTACTACTCAACGAATCAGAATGTTTCGATCAACACGATCAGCCACGACTACACGGAAGGATCGCTCCAGCTCGACCCTAACGCGTTCAACGAACAGGAGAGCGTGCGCGAGGAGCGTGCGCAGCTGATCGTCGAGGGGATGGGCGGCGTGATCTCGGAGCTGACCTTCACGCAGGAGTTCTTCGATGCCTTCGACAAGATCCTCGCCGACGAGTATGCCGCCTCGAAGCAGCAGTACACGACCCTCTCGTTCTCGCAGGCGATGCTCTACCTCTACTTCCCGTCGAGCATCTACGACTACAGCCAAATCACCCCCGCTTTGGGCGACCAATATACGAAGCTGATCGACGAGATGGATTCGGCGCAGAGCCGTCTGGGTCTCTACACCAACTACAAGAGTCTCACGCCGGTCACCGACTACGCCTACTCATACGAGGAGAGCTACACGATCAACTTCGACGGCTACATCAACCGCAGCCGTGGTTGCTACGCGATGAACATCACGGGCTTCGTGCAGAAGTTGTGGAACAGCTACCGCGACGAGCGTGATGCGGCCAAGCGCGAGGGGCGCGCAATCAATTTGGAGAATGTGGAGAACCGAGTCGTTTACCTCGGCCCCGAAGCATACAGTGCCTACGCGTTCGATGTTTCGTTCCTACAGGGAGCCAACAACGACGCGGAGAGCGAGCTGACGGCACCGATCCGATTCGAGTTCACCTATAACATGGTGCGATAAGCGTTGAAAATCAAGCCAAAGGCGAAACCTATGTCCCGTACATAGGTTTTCGTGTATTAGGCAGCCAACGCATCGCTAACACAAGATAAACAGGCAGAGATATGCAGGAGAATTTAGTGATTGTCGAGTCACCGGCAAAGGCCAAGACCATCGAGAAGTTCTTGGGCGCAAACTTTATGGTGCGCTCCAGTTTTGGCCACATCCGCGACTTGGCAAAGAAGGATTTGGGTATTCAGGTCGAGGAGGGTTTCCGCCCGATCTACGAGATTCCGGCCGACAAAAAGAAGGTCGTCAGCGAACTTACGAAATTGGCCAAGACGAAGACCGTATGGCTCGCTTCCGATGAAGACCGCGAAGGAGAGGCCATCGCATGGCATCTGACCGAAGTGTTGGATCTCCCGATCGAGAAGACGAAACGCATCGTCTTCCACGAGATTACGAAGAAGGCGATTTTGGAGGCAATCGAGCAGCCCCGCAGGGTCAATATGGACCTCGTGCACGCCCAGCAGGCACGCCGCGTACTGGACCGATTGGTCGGTTTCGAGCTCTCGCCCGTGCTGTGGAAGAAGGTGCGCCCGTCGCTCTCGGCCGGCCGCGTACAGTCGGTGGCCGTTCGCTTGGTGGTCGAGCGCGAGCGCGAGATCATCGCCTTCCAATCGACCCCCTATTTCCGTGTTGTGGCGCAGTTCTACGCCACAAACGACCCCGAAAAGACGCTCTTCAAGGCCGAGCTGTCGAAGCGTTTCGATACCGAAGAGGAGGCCGCCTCGTTCCTCGAGGGGTGCAAGGAGGCGACCTTCACAGTTGTCCGGTCGGAGGAGAAGCCCGCACAGCGTTTCCCCGCCCCGCCCTTTACGACCTCGACGCTGCAGCAGGAGGCGAGCCGCAAACTCGGTATGAGCGTGTCGCAGACGATGTCCGTTGCGCAGCACCTCTACGAGCAGGGTTTGATCACCTATATGCGTACCGACTCGGTAAACCTCTCGGTGCAGGCGTTGGCGCAGTGCAAGGAGGAGATCACCAAGCACTTCGGTGAGCAGTACCACCGTTGGTTCAACTATAAGACCAAGAGCAAGGGGGCACAGGAGGCGCACGAGGCGATCCGTCCCTCGTATATCGACCGCCAGTCGATCGAGGGATCGACGGCCGAGAAGCGGCTCTACGACCTGATCTGGAAGCGCACGGTCGCCTCGCAGATGGTCTGCGCCGAGCTGGATCGCACGACGATCACGATCGAGATCGGCGGGAGCGAGCAGCAGTTTGTGGCGCAGGGTGAGGTGATCCGTTTCGACGGTTTCCTGAAGCTCTACTCCGAATCGACCGACGAGGAGCCTGCGGGCGAGGGTCAGGAGGGCGTACTGCCGAAGCTGACGGCCGGCGACCGACTCACGGCGAAGCAGATCACCGCAACGGAGCGTTTCACCACGCCGCCGGCACGCTACAACGAGGCATCGCTCGTCAAGCGGCTCGAGGAGCTGGGCATCGGTCGTCCCTCGACCTATGCACCGACGATCACGACGATCATCAATCGCGGCTATGTCGAGAAGCAGTCGCGCGAGAGCCAAAAACGCGCCTACCTGCAGCTGACACTCGCCGCCGGCAAGCTGACAGCCAAGAGCCATACGGAGAGCTTCGGCAAGGAGCGTAACCGCCTCGCACCGACCGATATCGGTATGCTCGTCAATGACTATCTGGAGGCGCAGTTCGGCCCCATCGTGGACTATAACTTCACGGCCTCGGTCGAGAAGGAGTTTGACCGTGTGGCCGAGGGTGAGATCACTTGGGACAAGATGATCGGCGACTTCTACCCCGACTTCCACCGCATGGTCGATGAGGCGATCGGCACGCAGACCGACCGCAAGAGTCAGGTGCGCGAGCTGGGCGTCGATCCCAAGACGGGGCGCGTGGTGCGTGCCCGCATCGGTCGCTACGGGCCGATGGTCGAGATCGAGGCCGAGGAGGGCGGCAAGGCGCAGTTCGCCTCGCTCAAGAAGGGGCAGCTGATCGAGGCCATCACGCTCGAGGAGGCGTTGGAGCTCTTCGCACTGCCGCGCGTGGTGGGCGAGCTGGACGGCGAGGAGCTGGTGGTCGGTATCGGCCGCTTCGGTGCCTACATCCGTCGCGGCAAGGAGTTCACCTCGCTGCAGAAGGGCGACGACCCCTATACGGTGACCTACGAGCGTTGTGTCGAGCTGGTGAAGGCCAAGGCTGCCACGACGGCCGCCTCGCGTACGCCGCTGCGCACCTTCGCCGAGGAGCCGGAGCTGCTCGTAAAACAGGGTCCCTACGGCGCCTACATCGCCTATAAGGGGAAGAACTACCGCCTGCCGAAAGGGGCGAAGGTGGAGGCATTGACGGCCGAGGCCTGCCTCGAGATCGTCGCCAAATCAAAAAAACGATAGGGCAATACTTTTAATATTTTACACCTTAAAACAACACAACACCATGAAGAGACTTTTTTCACTGTTGGCAGCCTTGATGGCGCTGGGCGTCGTATCGGCGCAAGAGGCCGAGGAGAAGAAGGCCGAGGGGTACATCTTCACCGATCAGAAGGTGATCGAGACGACCCCCGTCAAGAATCAGAATCGTAGCGGCACCTGCTGGTGCTACTCGACGCTTACCTTCCTCGAGAGCGAGATCCTGCGTGCCGGCGGCGAGGCCGTGCACCTCTCGGAGATGTGGGTTGTTCGCCACGCCTACCTGCTGAAGGCCGAGATGTATGTGCGTATGCACGGTTCGCTGAACTTCGCCGAGGGCGGTGCTGCCCACGATGTAACGGAGGCGATCAAGGAGCACGGCATCGTTCCGTTCGAGATCTATAAGGGACTAAACTACGGCACCGAGCTGCCCGATTTCCACGAGCTGTCGGCCGTGCTGAAGGCCTACCTCGATGCCGTGATCGCGGCAGGCGAGAAGTCGCGCCGTCCGCTCTCGACCGCTTGGAAGCGCGGTTTCGAGGCGCTGCTCGACGAGTACTTCGGCGAGATGCCCGAGAACTTCACTTGGAACGGTACGGAGTACACGCCGCAGTCGTACGCCGCCTCGCTGCCGATCGATATGAATGACTATATCGACCTCTCGTCGTTCACGCACCACCCCTTCTACGAGCAGTTCGTGCTGGAGGTGCCCGACAACTGGATGTGGGGCAAGGTCTATAACCTGCCGCTCGACGAGCTGATGCAGGTCGTTGATCACGCACTCGAGCAGGGCTATACGCTCGCTTGGGGTACGGATGTGAGCGAGAAGGGCTTCAGCCGCACGAAGGCGATCGGTGTGATCCCCGAGACCGACCCGAAGTCGATGAGCGGTACGGAGGCCGAGCGTTGGGGCTCGCTGACGGCGAAGGAGAAGGAGGCCGCCCTCTACTCGTTCGATAAGCCGGTCAAGGAGCGCACGATCACGCAGGAGATGCGCCAAGAGGCCTTCGACAACTACGAGACGACCGACGACCACGGTATGGTGATCGTAGGTACGGCCGTCGATCAGGAGGGCAACGCCTACTATAAGGTGCAGAACTCGTGGGATACGGTGAAGCCCTACGACGGTTTCTGGTACTTCTCGAAGCCCTTCGTAGCCTACAAGACGACCGATCTGATGGTCAACAAGAAGGCACTGCCGAAGGCCATCGCCAAGAAACTCGGGCTGTAGGATCATCTTACCCAACATTAAAGGGCTATTAAGGGTTTTTCGGCGTTCGTTAACCGCCGTTAATTGCCCTTAATAGCCCTTTTTGGCACTCCTACTCCGCGCCAGCAACGGAGTTCTGCGATTTGGCAGCCGCCTCTCGGTGCTCTCAATACTCCCAGCCCCCTCCCTAACTTCTCTATCGTCCCTAACCTCCCTAATTTTCAGCCCTCTCCCTCACAAAAACCGGCGCGGGTATTAAAAAACAATACCCGCGCCGAAATTATTGTTTATTAAAACTCATACTCTACAATATAATCAGCATAATCTTTCCAACCATCAGCGGATTTATAAGCATTGATAATGCTATCATCTTTCGAGGCGGGTACATAAATTTTTCTCCCCGATGCGTTGTCACTAAATGTATAATAGTAAGTATATCCATCTGATATGTATGCTGGTGTTAATGTCGGTGGGATAATTGCCTTGCAATAGACCGATGCCAGCGAGGAGCAATCCGAGAATGCGGCACCCCCAATCTCTGTTACACTATTGGGAATGGTTACCGAAGTCAGAGCACTACAGCCGTAGAATGCGTCCCATTCAATCGTTGTTACACTGTCGGGAATAGTAATCGAAGTCAGCGCCTCGCAATCGTTGAAGGCATCTCCTCCAATCGTTGTAACACTATTGGGAATGGTCACTGAGGTTAGTGCTCGACAATACGAGAATGCTGCATATCCAATCTCCGTAATACCATTAGGTAGTGTTACTGAGGTTAATGCGTCGCAAGAATAAAAATCAATAGATTTCAACTGCTTATTGGCTTTTAGATCGGCAACAAGAAGATTGTCGCAAGAGCTACAGTCCAGTTCTTCCAAGTTGGCAAAGTATTCAATACCCTTGATTGAAACGATTTTATCCCTTTCAGAAGAGGACAGGTTCTCCTCAAAATCAATAACTCGAACCGCTTTGGCCTCTTCTTTCGAGACTTTGCCGTCTTTGTTTACATCAAAATGATCATAGCAAAACCGCATAAAATTCACATCATCCATTGCGCTACATACATCATTCGGATCGGGCAACGAAGATCCTTCATCATCTTTGCTGCACGCAGCAAACAACAACATCGAGGTTGCAAACAATAAAATTTTTTTCATAATTAAAAAAGTTTAAGTTACCACTCTCAACTCCTAAAATGGTGATTTATAAAAATAAAGAAAGTGTGGAGTCGAACTTCACCGTTTATCTGTTGAAGGTTGTGGAAAGACCCGAATGAAAATAAACG
>CAZVNR010000005.1:0-47273 GCA_964628945.1 uncultured Alistipes sp.
CCGCCTCGGTGCGCAACTTCGCCGAGATGGTGGGCGTAGCGAAGCGCGACAATGTGATTGATCTCGGCAAGTTGGAGTTCTGCGTAAGAGAGGATCTGAACAAGGTGGCCGAGCGTCGTATGGCCGTTTTGAACCCCCTGAAGGTGGTGATCACGAACTACGACGAGGATAAGACCGAGCTCTTCACGGCGATCAACAACCCCGAGGATGAGGCTGCCGGCACGCGCCAAGTCCCCTTCTCGAAAGTAATCTACATCGAGCGCGACGACTTTATGGAGAACCCGCCCAAGAAGTTCTTCCGTCTGCAACCGGGTGGCGAGGTGCGCCTGCGCTACTCCTACCTGATCAAGTGCGAGGAGGTGATCAAGGACGAAGAGGGCAACATCACGGAGCTGCACTGCACCTACGACCCGATGTCGGGTGGTGGTTCGTCGAGCGACGGTCGCCGTGTGAAGGGTGTGATCCACTGGGTATCGGCCAAGGATGCCGTGGAGGCCGAGGTACGCCTCTTCAACCCGCTCTTCACGACCGAGGATCCCAACGAGGGGTGCGAAGAGGGCGGCAAGACATGGGAGGAGAACCTCAATCCCGAGTCGTTAGTGAAGATCACGGGCTATTTGGAGCCGTCGCTGCGTGAGGTGCCAATCGGCAAGGCCGTTCAGTTCGAGCGCGTGGGCTACTTCTGCCCCGACACGGGCTCCACGCCCGACCACCTCGTCTTCAACCGCACGGTCACGCTGAAGGACTCGTGGGCGAAGATCAACAAGTAAATTCTACATTTTGCATTAGCCCAATTGGCTAAACCTTCTCGTTCCGAGCAGATACCGCCACAGGATCGAGCCGCGATAGATGCAGCGCGAAGCGTCGGCCGAGCGTTGCACGGCACGGCGTTTACGACGGAGCGATCCGATCTGCCCGATAAACGCCCCCCACGCACGGAATACGGCGCAGAAGTTGGCTCCGTGCCCCTGCACGAGGTAGGTAACCGCCGCCAAGAGATCGAGCGCAGGGCGCAGCAGCATCGCCACCGCGAGTTGTCCTGCGGGGGCGCACTTAAGGAGCATCATCAGGTTATTGCGGTGGTTGAGGTAGATTTTGCGGGGCGAGTCGGTCTGCAGCGTGCCGCCGCCGTAGTGATAGACCACACTCTCGGGCACTACGCGCACACGCCACCCCGCCAGTTGCATCCGCCACGCGAGGTCGATCTCCTCCATATGGGCGAAGTAGTCGCCATCCAAGCCGCCCAACTCCTCCCACACCGTGCGGCGGCAGCAGAGCGCCGCCCCCGAAGCCCAAAAGACCTCGCACGGATCGTCGTACTGCCCCTCGTCCCGCTCGACCACGCGCAGCAGGCGACCACGGCAGAAGGGATAACCCAAGTAGTCGATAAATCCCCCCGAAGCACCCGCATACTCAAACGCGTCGCGCCGCTCCGAGGAGCGCAGTTTCGGGGCACAGGCGGCCACCTCGGGGTGCTCCTCCATACAGCGCACGAGCGGTTCGATCCACCCTTGCGGGGTCTCGACATCGGAGTTCAGCAGGATATAGAGATCGGCATCGACCTCGCGGAGGGCACGGTTATACCCCTCTGCAAAGCCATAGTTGCGGTCGAGCCGCACCAACTCCACCGACGGGTAGGTGCGCTCGATCCACGCCACCGACTCGTCCGTCGAGCCGTTATCGGCCACCACCACCTCGGCAACCCCTTCGGCTGCCGCAACGACACTCGGCAGGAAGCGTTGCAGGTGTGCAAGGCCGTTCCAATTCAATATGACAATCTTAACGCGCGACATTTCGTTTCTGTTTCCAGCGACGATGCGACCACATCCAAATCTCGGGATTGTCGCAGATCATCTGCTCCAAGCAACGCACATATCGTTCCGTAATCTCGTTCTTCTCGACCGCTTCGTCAGGTTCGTAGAGCACCTCCCACGCCATCTCGTAGCGACCACGCCCCACGCGATACATCGGCGCAAAGACAATGGGCAGATGGTAGCGCGTCGCCAACTGCTCGGCACCATCGACAAAGACCGTATCCTGATTCAGAAAGCGATACCAGTGGGCATCGGGACGGCGCGGCGGGTTCTGATCGGCGATCAACCCCAAGGCCAGTTTACGGCCGCGATACCCCTCGGCGCGGTGTTGCAGGTAGAAGCGCATACACTCCTTCTTCTGCACGGGCACCGAGTAGTAGGTCGAGCGCAGGCGTTGGTAGAAGAGGTCCATCACCTTCGAGCGGAGCTGATGATAGACACCGAGCGACTCGTGTGTCGGATTGACATAGATCCAAAACATCCCCAGCTCCCACAGGCCGTGGTGGGCAAAGGTGACGATCACATCGCGGTCGGCGATCACCTTGAGCAGCCCCTCGACCTCGCGCATACGGAAGTAGCGACCGATCTTCTTTCGGGGCATATGCGCGATATTGAGCGTACCGATAAAGACCTCGGCCAAGTTGTGGTAGAAGCCGCGTGCAATGCGTTTCAGCTCCTCGTCGCTCTTCGACGGGAAGGAGTTGCGGAGGTTCGTCATCACCACCTTGCGACGGTAGTGCAGCAGGTGGTGGAGGATAAAGTAGAGGATCGGCTCCACGACATAGAATTTGAACCAGTAGGGCAGGATGGCAAACAGTTTGGCACCCCACCACAGCAGTTCAAGGCCGATGCGTTGGCCGACAGAGAGTTCTTCGATTTTAATCATCGTCTTCGGTTTCGTTCTGTTCGTTCTGTTTTGTTTTGCGCGGTTTGCCGGCCACGACCACCACGAACTCCCCCTTCGGTTCGTGCGTGCGGAAGTGGTCGAGCACCTCGCCGATCGTGCCGCGCACGGTCTGCTCGAACTTCTTGGTCAGCTCGCGCGATACGCTGATCATCCGCTCCGCGCCAAAGAGCTCCATAAACTGCTCCAAGCACTTCACGATGCGGTAGGGCGACTCGTAGAAGATCATCGTCCGCTCCTCGTCGGCGAGGCGTTGCAGTTGCTTCATCCGCCCCTTCTTCTGCGGCAGAAAGCCCTCGAAGCAGAAGCGGTCACACGGAAAGCCGCTATTGACCAGCGCAGGGATCAGTGCCGTAGCACCCGGAAGGGTCTCGACCTCGATCCCCTGCTCGACACAGGTGCGCACCAACAGGAAGCCCGGGTCGGAGATACCGGGCGTACCGGCATCCGATACCAACGCCACATCGCGCCCTGCAGCGATCGTCTCGGTGAAGAGTTGCGCCGTCGCGTGTTCGTTGAATTTGTGGTGCGATTTGAGCGGTTTCTCGATCCCGAGGTGGCGCAGCAGAAACGAGGTCGTGCGCGTATCCTCGGCCAAAACGAGATCGACCGCCTGCAACACATGGATTGCTCGCAGCGTAATATCGTCCAAATTGCCGATCGGGGTCGGCACCAAATAGAGCTTCGCCATCGCTATCCGACAAATTTGCGTTCCAAGAGTTCCATCATCAACTGGGCACCGTCCGAGTTGGGATTCCAGTTGAAGTGCTCGGTGATATAGATCAGACAATCATCGAGATTGTCGAACTCGTTGAGGCGACGGATCGTGATCTCGTAGAGCGAACCGTTCCCGCCAAAGAGGTCGCGGATCAGGAGGAATTTATCGTTGATGCCGACGGCACGGCGCAGATCGGTGATCGGTTCACGCCGCACCTCCGCAACGGCCGTTTCGCGCTCGGCGGCCAGCTTCTCGCCCAAGGTCTGCACATGGGGCAGCGTTTCGCCCAGCGTGGGGGCAGGGGCTGCCTCCTCGGCAAGGGTTGCCACTTCGGGAGTTGTCGCTGTCGGCATCGGCTCGATCGGCTCGATCGGCTCGGCCGCCTTGACCTCCCCTACCACCTCGATCTCCTTCACCTCGGCCATCGGGGTCGATTGGGCGGGCTCTTCGCTATGGACGGGGGCTGTTTTGCGTTTCGGAGCCACCAGCTCCTCCTCCGACATCTCGATCACCTCGGGCTCTTGCTGCACGACACGCACCTTGCTCTCGGGCGGAATCAGGTTCTCGATCCGCAGCTTCGTTTCACGGCGACGAGGTTGCGGTTCGGGCACCGTATCGTAGAGCGACATAATCACGCGCTGCTTGTGGCGATGACGGGTATGTGCCTCTTCGGCTTCGGTCTCGCCAAAGAGGTTCTGCACGGCAGGACGCACCTCGGGCGCAGGAGCCGGTTCGGGCTCAACGATGGGCTGTTCTTCCACAACCGGTTCGGGCTGCTCCTCCACGATCGGTTCGGGCTCGGGTTCTTCAACCACGGCAATCGGTTCGGGTTCAGGTTCAGGCTCTGCGACCACGATCGGCTCGGGTTCGGGCTCGGGCTCGGGCTCCTCGACCATCGGCTCTTCAACCTCCGTTACCGCAGGCTCTTCCGCCACAATCGGCTCCTCCTCGACGGCAGGTGCTTCTTCTGTCACGGGCACCTCCTCAAGGGCGGGTTCCTCCTCGATTGCAGGCTCCGCCGGTGCCTCCTCCTCGCGTTCGAGCAGGACATCGAGCGAGATAAAGGCGGCCGCATCGAGCGGCGCGAAGGGCTCTTCCTCCTCCTCGATCGGCGCTGCTTGATGCACCTCCTCTTCCTCGATCGGCTCTTCAACCGGCTCTTCTGCTGCCTCTTCGGCAGGGGTTTCGCTCTTCGCGGCCGACACCTCGGGGGTGATCTCCTCCTCCAACCCCCAATTCAGGGCGGCATAGAGTTCGCGCAGGCGTTCGAGCACCAAATCGCGCTCGATCGGAGCTATCTCATCGACCGACTGCCACTCCTCGACAAGGCGGTGCAGACGGTTCAGTTCTCGTTTCAAGGTTTGCAGATTCATACGCTTTCGGCTGTTTAATCTTGATTGATTGTACAAAGATACAAAACAATCTCTGTATTTCCGCGAAACATCATTTGGATTTTTCGCCCAAAAGGGCTATTTTTGTCTAAATTATCACGCCGAACCGACATGAACCGACTTTTCATCCCCCTCATCGCAAGCTGCCTAATGGCGTTTGCACCCCCCGCATCGGCCAAAAGCCCCGTCGTGAAGGGCTACGGCCAACGCTTCGCCGACTCCGAGATCAGCCGCTTCCCCGAAGCGTGGATGCTCGACTACTGCAAAGCCCCCTTCTTCGGCTACTCGCAGGGGGTCGGTTGCTCGGCAATGCTTGCCGTGTGGCACGCGACGGGCGAGCAGCGTTACTTCGACTATGTCGAGCGGCTGGCCGACACGCTGGTCAATGACGAGGGCGCGATCCACCTCTACGAACCCGAGAAGTACAACCTCGACTTTATCAACTCGGGCAAATACCTCTTCGACTGCTACGCCGTGACGGGCAAAGAGAAGTACCGCAAGGCGATGCAGCACCTCTTGGAACAGATCAAGCAGCAGCCCCGCACCTCCGACGGCGGTTTTTGGCACAAGTTGCGCTACGAGCATCAGATGTGGCTCGACGGGCTCTATATGTGTTCGCCCTTCCTCGCGCAGTACGGCGCCACCTTCAACGAACCACAGTGGATCGAGGAGGCGGTCAAGCAGATCAAACTCTGCCACCTCCACACCCACGACTCCACGACAGGCCTTTACCACCACGCTTGGGACGAGAGCCGTTCGCAGCGGTGGGCCGACCCCGCAACGGGGCACTCTCCCTCGTTTTGGGGGCGTTCGATCGGCTGGTGGTTTATGGCGTTGGTCGACAACCTCGACTTCATCCCCGCCGACCATCCCGATCGCGCCGAGATCATCGGCTATGTCAAGGGGTTGGCTGCAGCCGTCGTAACATATCAGCGCGACGGGCTTTGGTATCAGGTGCTGGACTGCCCCGAACGAGCAGGCAACTACCTCGAAGCCTCCGTCACGACCCAATTTATGTATGCGCTGGCAAAAGCCGTAAACAAGGGCTACATCGACCGCCGTTATCGCCAAAATGCCGAGGCGGCACTGGCGGCGATCAAAGATCGACTGATCCTTGAACTCGAGGACGGAACGCTCTCGTTGATACAGTGTTGCGCCGTGGGCGGCTTGGGCGGCAACCCCTATCGCGACGGCTCGTTCGCATACTACATCAACGAGCGCATTCACGACAACGATGCGAAGGCGACAGGACCCTTTATTATGGGATGCCTCGAACTTGAAAAATCAAAATAACATAGTATGAGAAAGATGTTTTTGGCAGCTGCCCTGTTTGCGGCGGGCTGCACCACCGGAAAGATTGACCGTGTCGCCCTTTTGGAGCGCAACAATCCGCACCTGACGGCGATCGACACGCTCGCCTCGCTGACGGTCGGCAACGGCGGTTTTGCCGTGACGGTCGATGTTACGGGCCTGCAGACCTTCCCCGAGCTCTACAGCAAGGGCGTTCCCCTCGGCACGCAGAGCGACTGGGGGTGGCACTCGTTCGACAACCCCGAGCAGTATCGCCACGAGGAGAGCATGGTGGAGTACGACTTCGGGCACGGCCACAAGGAGCTCTACGCCACGCAGCCCAAAGAGGGGCGCGCAAAGGAGGCCGCGGATTGGTACCGCGTCAATCCCCACCGCCTGCACCTCGGCGTGATCGGTTTTGCCGACCTTCAACCGAACGATCTTGAGCAGATTGATCAAGCACTCGACCTCTACAACGGTGCGATCCACTCCGCCTTTACGGCAAAGGGTGCAACGGTCAAGGTAACGACGGCCTGCGACCCCGAGGCCGATCGCTACACGGCACATATCGAGAGTTCGGAGCCGCTGCCGCTTGTGGTGCGCTTCGCCTACCCGACGGGTGGTCACTCGGACGATGCGTGCGACTGGACGGCCGACGACAAGCACCTGACGGAGGTGGTTTCGAGCAGCGACAGCGGCGCCGTTTTACGCCGCACGATCGACCAAACGACCTACTACCTGCACCTTGCGTGGGAGGGTAAAGCCACGCTTGAAAAGAGCGGCCGCAACGCGCTGCTGATCACTCCCGAAACAGGCAGCTGGACGCTCTCGGCACACTATACCGAATCGGCAGAGAGCAACCTCGCTGCAATCGCTGAAAACGAGGCGAATGCAGCCGTTTACTGGAATCAATTTTGGAATACGGGCGGTATCGTCGATTTCGGTCGTTGCACCGACCCGCGTGCAGCGGAGTTGGAGCGTCGCGTGGTGCTCTCGCAGTACCTCTTGGCCGTGCAGTGCGCCGGTGACACGCCCCCGCAGGAGACGGGTCTGACCTACAACTCGTGGTTCGGCAAATTCCACCTCGAGATGATCTACTGGCATCAGGCGCAGTTCGCCCTCTACAGGCACGAGGAGCTCTTGGCGCGTTCGTTGGCGTGGTACCACAAGGCGGCACCCGTGGCTCGCGGCATCGCCAAGCGACAGGGCTTCGAGGGGTTGCGTTGGATGAAGATGACCGACCCGTCGGCGATGGAGGCCCCCTCGAAGGTGGGTTCGTTTCTCATTTGGCAGCAGCCGCACCTGATCTACTTGGCCGAGTTGGTCTATCGTGCCAACCCCTCGAAGGAGTGGCTCGATCAATATGCCGATTTGGTTGAGGAGAGCGCCCTATTTATGTATGACTTTGCCGATTACAACGCCGAGAAGGATCGCTACGAGCTGCGCGGCATCATCCCGGCACAGGAGACCCTGCGTGCCGCCGAGACGGTCAATCCGCCCTACGAGTTAGCCTACTGGTACCACGCGATGTCGATTGCCCAGCAGTGGCGCGAGCGGCGCGGCTTGGAGCGCAATGCGGCGTGGGACGAGCTGATCGCGAAGCTCTCGCCGTTGGCCGAGAAGGATGGGTTGTACCTCGCCGCCGAAACCGCTCCCCAGACCTACGAGGATATCCGCTTCACCTCGGATCACATGGCCGTACTGGCCGCCCTCGGCGTGATGCCCGCGACACCGCTTGTCGATCCCACCCTGATGCAGAACACGCTCGACTGGGTCTGCAAGCATTGGAATTGGAACAAGACGTGGGGTTGGGACTACCCCACGACGGCGATGTGTGCCGTGCGTTTGGGCAAGCCCGAGCAGGCGATCGAGGCGATCTTGATGGATCGTCGCACGAACACCTACCTCCCGAACGGCCACAACTATCAGGATGCACGCCTGCGCTGCTACCTGCCGGGGAATGGCGGCCTGCTGACCACCGTCGCGTTGATGTGCGCCGGTTGGGACGGCTGCACGGTCGAGAACCCGGGCTTCCCGAAGGATGGCTCGTGGGAGGTGCGCTGGGAGAATATTAAACCCCTGCCGTAATGAGACGGTGGGTCGTCGCGGCGGCGTGGATCGGGATGATCCTCCCCCTCGGAGCACAGAACACCTCGTCGGAGTTTGAGAAGTTGCACTTTCGACTCTATGAGGAGCAGACGATGCGGCAGGAACACTATCTGCCGCAGGGCGAAAGTGTCTATGCGATCAACGGCAAGGCGCGCTACAACCGCGCCCTCTACGGTGCGCACACGGGCTTTCGGATGGAGTGCAGCGACTACCCCACCTTTGGTATCTATCTGCCCGGGATGGGCGGTCATCTTACGCTGAAGCCCGCCGAAACGAACTGCAAGGCGACCTACACGGCCGGCAAGATGCACTACGACCAGAGCGGCATCACGATCGAGGCGCAGGTGATGCGCGAAGGGGCGGATGTGGCGTTGTGGCGCATCGAAAACCATTCGTTGCGCGAACAGCAAATCGAGGTGCAGTTTGGCGGCGTCTCGGGCAAGAAGTTTCACCGCAACGGCGATTTGGGGGTCGATGATCCCACCTGTTTCGATCTGAAAGCGGCGGACTGCGCAACGAACCGCTACCGCACAAAGGGTGACCGCGTGGTGGTCGATTACACCTTCAAAGGGGCGCAAAAGGCCGTTACGCTGATCGCACCGATGGAGGAACGGGAAGTTACAGCAACGCCTTATCTAAACGGCGTGATCACACTAAAGCCCAACGAGGTACGCTACCTCGCCTACTTCCCTTCGGAGCACCGCAACGAGAGCCAAAAGAGCCTCCGACGGCTCTTCGACAAGGCCGAGCAGCAGCGTGCGGCGATCGCCCATAGTTTTCGGATCGACACGCCCGATCCACACCTCAATCCGATCCCTTCGGCGTTGGCCATTGCTGCCGACGGCATCTGGAGCGGACGGACTTGGTTGCACGGAGCGGTGGGTTGGCGCACGGAGTATGCCGGTTGGCGGGCGGCTTATGTAGGCGACGCGATCGGTTGGCACGACCGCGCCCGCACCCACTTCCGCACCTATGCCGACAATATGGTGCGCGATGTGGAGCCGATCTACAACCACCCGCGACAGGACTCCACGCTGAATCTCGCACGCGCCGAAAAGCGGTGGGGAACGCCGATGTACAGCAACGGCTACATCTGCCGTCGTCCAAACCGGCGCGAGATGTCGCACTACGATATGAATTTGGTCTATATCGACGCCCTGCTGCGCCACATCCGCGCAACGGGTGACGAGGTCTTTATGCGCGAGATTTTCCCCACGATCCAGCTCCACCTGCAGTGGGAGAAGCGCAACTTCGACCCCGACGGCGACCACCTCTACGACGCCTACGCCTGCATCTGGGCAAGCGATGCCCTCTACTACAGTGGCGGCAAGGTGACCCACTCGTCGGCCTACAACTACTTCGCCAACAAGGAGGCGGCACGCATCGCCGAGCGCATCGGCGAGGATCCCACGCCCTACCGTGCGGAGGCCGAGGCGATCTACGAGGCGATGCACCGCGAGCTGTGGGACAACGAACACCACCGCTGGGGCGAGTACCGCGAAACACGCGGCCACAATCGACTGCACACCAACCCCGCACTTTGGACGCTCTACCACACGATCGATTCGGAGTGTATGACCCCGTTGGAACTGATCTGCGCCGTCACACAGCACAACTACAGCTATGTAGATGTTGACTTTCCGACCGGCCGCTACCGTGGTTGGTTTTACGATCATCTGCCTGCAACCACCGATTGGCAGCCCTATATGTGGAGCATCAACAATGTGGCTGTTGCCGAGGTGATGCACACGGCGTTGGCGGCTTGGCAGGCGGGGTACAAGGAGGCCGGCTACCTGTTGATGCGCAACACGGCGTTAGATAATATGTATTACGGCACCTCGCCCTTAAACTTCGGGCAGTTGAGCCACCTCGATGCGGCACGCGGGGAGTGCTACCGCGACTTTGGCGACCCGATCGGCGTCTGGGCGCGTGCACTGACCGAGGGGTTGTTCGGCATTCGTCCCGATCTGACGGGGCGCGAACAGCGCGTGACACTGCAACCCGCTCTCCCCGATGCGTGGGCGTATGGCGGGATCACCCTGCCCAAGATTAGCTACCGTATGGAGCGCGATTCGCTGCAGACAACCTACACGCTAAAACACGATTATCCCGAGGGGACGACGGTTGAATTGATCGTTGAAGCGGAGCGGCTTAACGGCGTAACGATCAACGGAAACGCAGCCGAGTACACCCCCATCGAATCGACCTTCTCGCCGAAGGTAAAGATCCGCATTGCAGAGCGTGAGGCGAGCGTGCGGATCGACTATTCGGGTGAAAAGATGAAGGCGAAACGGATCAGGGAGGCTCCGTGGAAGATGAGCGAGTTCTCGCTGAAAGAGTTGAACGGCTGTCGCTATTGGGAGTATCACCCATTTATCTATTTTGTCGAATTTTGCGAACCCCGCGAGTACTTCCCCGAACACACCTACCGCACCGTGGCGATCGACTCGGTGATGAATGCCGATGTGACCGATATTTATCGCAACCGCTACCGCTCGAACCGCCCGCAGCACGCGACGACGCTCCAAATTCCCGAACACGGTTTCAGCGAGTGGTGCCACCCGACCGACACCGTCGCGATCGACGACAGCGGCCTCCGTCAACGCCTGCGCAGTGCGGCCGTCGATGAGCGGGCGGGTGAACTTATGATCAAGACCTGCGGCGTGGAGATCCCGTTGCGGTTGGTGCATACGAGCAAGAATATCTGCTACACCTCGCTGTGGGAGAACTACCCCACTTCGGTTCGGATTCCGCTCGACGGAAAGGGATACAGAGTGTGGCTTACGATGGCCGGATCGACCAACCCGATGCAGTGGAGCGTGGCAAACGGCGTGGTGCGCATCTGCTACCGCGACGGCGAGGTGCAAACCTGCGAACTGCATCCCTCGCAGCCCAACAACGGCGTGCGTTGGTCGTCGATCGAGGCCGACCCCTACTACAACGACGGCAGTTTCCGGTTGTACTCCGCTATCGCCGACAACACTCCCTACCAGCGTAATACCGAAATCCCGATCCGCATCCTGCTCAAATCGGGTGAATACGGTCGTTTATTGGGCGACAAGGTCGGCAAGGAGGGGATGGGAAGTCCCTATATCGACGGCGGCGCAGCGATCCTGATGCCCTTCGAGATCGACCCCAAACGGGAGTTGGAGGCGATCGAGGTGGAGTGTCTGTCGAACGATGTGGTGATCGGCGTGATGGGAATCACGGTAGAAATTCAAAATTCAAAATTAAAAATGCAAAATTAGCAATTAAAAATTGAGTTGAGCGACGATTCGAAGGCAGGAACTATAAGACCGACATATCCTATTGGGTCTTTCAAGCTACGCGGTCGTTTCAGCGTCCATAAAAACAATTTCGCATTTTGAATTCTACATTTTGAATTTTTACTATCTTTGCAGGATTATTCACGATAACGAAACAAAAAAAAGATATGGCTTTACAATGTGGCATCGTGGGTCTGCCGAATGTCGGCAAATCGACCCTCTTCAATTGTCTGTCGAACGCCAAGGCGCAGGCAGCCAACTTTCCCTTCTGCACGATCGAGCCGAATGTGGGCGTGATCACCGTGCCCGACGAGCGACTGATCCGCTTGGCCGAGATCGACAAACCGAAGCGCGTGATCCCCACGACGATCGAGATTGTCGATATCGCCGGCCTCGTAAAGGGTGCCTCGAAGGGCGAGGGGTTGGGTAATAAGTTCCTCGGCAACATCCGCAACACCCACGCCATCATCCATGTACTGCGCTGCTTCGAGAACAGCAACATCACCCATGTCGATGGTTCGATCGACCCCGTGCGCGACAAGGGGGTGATCGACACCGAGCTGCAGCTCAAAGATCTCGAGACGATCGAAAACCGCTTGGCCAAGACCCAAAAGCAGGCGGCTGTAGGTGGTGACCGTACTGCCAAGCGCACCGTCGAGCTGTTGTTGCAGTACAAGGAGTTGCTGGAGCAGGGGCGCAACGCGCGTGAGTTGGAGATCGAGCCGGAGGAGCACAAGCTCGTCGCCGATCTGAACCTGCTGACCGACAAACCGGTACTCTATGTCTGCAATGTCGATGAGCAGAGTGCCGTGACGGGCAACGAACACACCGAGGCAGTCAAGGCAGCTATCGCCGGCGAGAAGGCCGAGATGCTGATCGTGGCGGCGGCTACCGAGGCCGATATTGCCGAGTTGGAGAGCTACGAGGAGCGACAGATGTTCCTCGAGGACCTCGGTCTTACGGAGTCGGGTGTGGCGCGACTGATCAAGGCGGCCTACAAGCTGCTCAACCTCGAAACCTTCTTCACGACGGGTGCCGACGAGAGCCGCGCATGGACCTATGTCAAGGGGATGAAGGCTCCGCAGACGGCCGGTGTAATCCACACCGATTTCGAGCGTGGCTTTATCCGTGCCGAGGTGATCAAATACGACGACTATGTGACGCTCGGTTCGGAGAAGGCGTGCCGCGATGTCGGTAAGTTGAGCATCGAGGGCAAAGAGTATGTCGTACAGGATGGCGATATTATGCACTTCTTATTCAATGTTTAACTTCAAAAAGTAACAGTTTAACTCTTTCTAATGCAGTAACTTGCCGCCTTCGGCGTCATTTACAAATATGACCCACCCCCAAACCCCCGCCTCAGGCAGGGGCTTAGGTGCCGCAAGCGGCAAAATTGGTGCAGAAGATGTGTTTGCACTTCCTTTTCAATGTCTAAAAAATAAAAAAAACATACAGCAATGAACAGACCCGTTCGTGTGCGTTTTGCACCCAGTCCGACCGGCCCGCTCCATATTGGCGGCGTGCGCACGGCACTCTACAACTACCTCTTCGCCCGCAAGCACGGCGGCAAGATGATCCTCCGCATCGAGGATACCGACTCGCAACGCTTCGTTGCGGGTGCCGAGCAGTACATCATGGAGTCGCTCCGTTGGTGCGGCATCGAGATTGACGAGGGTGTCGGTATGGGTGGTCCCCACGCCCCCTACCGTCAGAGTGAGCGGCGTGAGATCTACCTCAAATACGCCCTGCAACTCGTCGAGGCGGGTTGGGCCTATTACGCCTTCGATTCGGCCGAGGCGCTCGATGCACTCCGCAAGGAGGCCGAGGCAGCCGGCAAGGCCTTCGCCTACAACCACGAGGTGCGCGACGAGCTCGAAACCTCGCTCCGCCTCTCGAAAGAGGAGGTCGAGGAGCGCATCGCACGCGGTGATCAGTGGGTGATCCGCTTCAAGATGCCCGTTGATGAGGTGGTCAAGATGGACGACCTGATTCGCGGCCATGTGGAGGTGAACACCTCGACGCTCGACGACAAGGTGCTCTACAAATCGGCCGACCAACTCCCCACCTACCACTTGGCCAACATCGTCGATGACCGCCTGATGGAGATCTCGCACGTCATCCGCGGCGAGGAGTGGCTGCCTTCGTTGCCGCTGCACTACCTGCTCTATCGCGCCTTTGGTTGGAGCGACGAGCAGCCCCAATTTGCCCACCTGCCGCTCCTGTTGAAGCCTACGGGTGGCGGCAAGCTCTCGAAGCGCGACGGCGACAAGATGGGCTTCCCCGTCTTCCCGCTCTTTTGGCAGTCGCCCACGGGTGATACAGCGCGTGGTTATCGTGAGGATGGCTACTTCCCCGAGGCCTTTATCAATATGTTGGCACTCTTGGGGTGGAATCCGGGTACGGAGCAGGAGCTCTTCACGATGGAGGAGCTGATCGAGGGTTTCTCACTCGACCGCGTATCGAAGTCGGGCGCCCGTTTCCAGCCCGACAAGGCCAAATGGTTCAACGCCCAGTATATGCACCGCAAGACGAACGAGGAGCTGGCTGCGCTCTATCAGCCGATCCTGCGCGAGCACGGTATCGAGGTATCGGACGAGGTAGCCGGTAAGGCGGCCGGCATTATGAAGGAGCGCGCGCAGCTCATCACCGATCTGTGGGATCTCACCTCCTTCTTCTTTGTTGCCCCGACCACCTACGACGAGAAGCAGGCGAAGAAGTATTGGAAGGGCGACAATCCGCGCATTCTGAAGGAGGTACGCGAGGTGCTGGCCTCGATCGACGACTTCTCGTTGGAGCACACCGAAGAGGTTGTTCACGGCTGGATCACCGAGCAGGGCTACGGCGTAGGTCAGGTGATGAATACGCTGCGTTTGGCACTCGTTGGTGCCGGCAAGGGCCCGGGTATGTACGATGTGACGAGCTTTATCGGCAAGGAGGAGTGTCTGAAGCGCATCGACAACCTCTTTGCGAACTTAACACCTGTCGAATAAAGGTATTGCCATGATACAAATCGAACAAGAAGTTTGGGGTATGACCCCCGAGGGCGAAGGGATCATTCGCTACACGATGCGCAACGAGAGCGGTGCCTATGTGCAGCTCTCGAACTACGGCGCAACGATTCTCTCGGCCGTGGTACCCGACCGCGAAGGGAAGATGGCCGATGTCGTCTTGGGTTACCGCGATGCGGAGGGGTACTTCTTCGACGGCCCTGCGATGGGTAAGAGCGTCGGTCGCTACGCCAACCGCATCGCGCTGGGGCGGATGACAATCGAGGGCGAGAAGTACCAGTTGGAGATCAACAACGGGCAGAACCACCTGCACGGCGGCACGAAGAACTTTGCCAACCGCGTATGGGAGAGCCGTGTCGAGGTGAACCGCGTGGTGATGTCGCTTGTTTCGGAGGATGGCGATCAGAAGTTCCCGGGCGAGCTGCATGTCGAGGCGATCTTCGACTTCGACGACGAGAATCAGTTAGAGATCACCTACCTCGCCAAGACCGACCGCACGACGGTCGTGAACCTGACAAACCATGTCTATTTCAACCTCAATGGCGAGGGCTCGGGCACGGTACTCGACCACGAGTTGCAGCTCAACACCTCGCGTGTCCTCGAGATGAGCCCCACGCAGATCCCGACGGGCCGGTGGCTCGATGTCGAGGGTACACCGCAGGATTTCCGCACCTTCCGCCGCATCGGTGACGGTATCGGTGCAGAGTTCAACCACATCCGCGACTTCAAGGGCTACGACCACCCCTTCCCGATCGACGGGTGGCAGAAGAACATCCTCGGCGTGGTGGGTGCGTTGCGTTCGACCGCCTCGGGGCGTGTGGTGAAGGTGCTCTCGTCGCAGCCGAGCGTGATGATCTATACGGGCAACTGGCTCGAAGGCTCGCCCGTCGGCAAGTCGGACAAGGGCTACGCAGACTACGACGGCGTGGCGATCGAGTGCCAGAACTACCCCGATGCCCCCAATCAGGAGGCCTTTCCCTCGTCGCTGCTCAAGGCCGGCGAACTCTACTGCCAGAAGATTGTCTATCGCTTCGAGGTGGAAATGTAGCAACTAAGACAGCCGCTCAACAGATCTATTTCAACACAAAACACCCCTGTCAGCGCGACAGGGGTGTTTTTGTGCTTTAGAGCTTATCGAAAGCCGCTGCTTTAGATATACATATTCACAATCGCCTCGTAGAGCTCCTGCTTGCCGCTGATCTGCTGCGGCTCGTTCGTCAGGGCATACTCGGCAACCTCCTCGAGCGTGAGCTTACCCTCCTCGAAGGCCTTGCCCATCCCCTCGTCGTACGAGGCGTAACGCTTCGTGAGCATCTCCTGATAGGGCGAGTTCTCCAAGATGTCGGCAGCGATCAACAGCGCGCGTGCCATTACATCCATACCCGTAATGTGGGCAATGAAGAGATCCTCCGGATCGGTCGAGTTGCGGCGCACCTTCGCATCGAAGTTCGTACCGCCCCCCTGCAGACCGCCACCGCGCACGATCACGATCATCGCCTGCACCAGCTCGTAGAGGTCGATCGGGAACTGGTCGGTATCCCAACCATTCTGATAGTCACCACGGTTGGCATCAATCGAACCGAGCATACCGGCATCGACGGCGCACTGCAACTCGTGCTCGAAGGTGTGGCCGGCCAGCGTAGCGTGGTTCACCTCGATATTCACCTTGAAGTCCTTGTCGAGGCCGTTGGCACGCAGGAAGCCGATCACCGTCTCGGTATCGACATCGTACTGGTGCTTCATCGGCTCCATCGGCTTCGGCTCGATGAGGAAGTTACCCTTGAAGCCCTGCTTGCGAGCGTAGTCGCGTGCCATCGTCAGCATCGTGGCCAAGTGGCTCTTCTCGCGCTTCATATCGGTATTGAGCAGCGACATATAGCCCTCGCGGCCGCCCCAAAAGACATAGTTCTCACCGCCCAGTGCAACCGTTGCATCGATCGAGTTCTTGATCTGATACATTGCGCGGGCAGCTGCGTTGAAGTCGGGGTTGGTCGAGGCACCGTTCATATAGCGGGCGTTGCCAAAGACATTGGCCGTACCCCACAGCAGTTTGATACCCGTCTCGGCCTGCTTCTGCTTGGCGTAAGCGACGATCTCCTTCAGGTTCTCGGCATACTTCTTCGGATCGGGATCCTCATCGACGAGATCGACATCGTGGAAGCAGTAGTACTCGATACCCATCTTCTGCATAAACTCGAAACCGGCATCCATCTTCGCCTTGGCACGCTCGATCGGGCAGGCCGACTCGTTCCACGGGAACTTCTTCGTACCGCCACCAAACTGATCGGCACCCTCGGCGCAGAGCGTGTGCCACCAAGCCATCGAGAAACGCAGCCAATCCTTCATCTTGCGACCGGCTACCACCTGCTCGGGATTGTAGTAGTGGAATGCCATCGGATTCTTCGAATCCTTGCCCTCGAACGGAATCTTACCGATCGCGGGAAAATACTGTTTTGCCATAGTTTTGTTGGTTTTTATTTGGTTATACCTATTTATAATCTTGCTTTCACGGCCGCTTTCCACAGCTCGTAGCTGCGCTCCAGCGCCTCACGATCGGCCTCGATCGGCTCGACCACCTCCAAGCAGGTGAGCGACGAGAAGGCCTCCTCGCGCGTCTTGTAGTAGCCAGCACCGAGTGCCGCACCACGCGCCGCACCCAGCGAACCGTCCGTATTGAAGAGTTCGATACGCGCCCCCGTGAGTGTCGAGAGGGTCTGACGGAAGAGGGGCGAGAGGAAGAGGTTGGCCTTACCGGCGCGGATCACATCGGGCTGCAGCCCCAATTCGCGCATCAGGTCGATGCCGTAGCGGAACGAGAAGGCGATACCCTCCTGCGTAGCACGCAGGATATGTGCCGTCGCGTGGCGGTTCAGGTCGATGCCGACCATTGCAGCACCCGTCGAGCGATTCTCCAAGACACGCTCTGCACCGTTACCGAAGGGCAGCACCACCAACCCGTCCGAACCGACGGGAGCCGTCGCGGCGAGGTCGTTCATCTCGGCATAGCCGATCGTCTGCTGCACGACATTGCGGCGCATCCACGAGTTCAGAATACCCGTACCGTTGATGCAGAGCAGGATGCCGTAGCGCGGCGTTGCGGGGGTGTGGTTCACATGAACAAAGGTGTTCACGCGCGAGAGCGGATCGGCCTTCGGCGTATCGACCACACCATAGACTACCCCGCTTGTACCACCCGTTGCGGCGATCTCGCCCGCCTCCATCACATTGAGCGAGAAGGCGTTGTTGGGCTGGTCGCCTGCGCGGTAGCTGATCGGCGTACCCTCCTTGATACCCAGCAACTCCTCGGTTGCCTTGTCCGTGCGAGCCTCGACACCGATCGAAACACCCGCCTCGGAAATCATCGTGCGGGGAATACCGTAGTAGTCGGCCACAAAGTCGGCACGCTGCTCCTCCTTGAAGTCCCACAGAATTTGCTCCGAAAGCCCGCTCACGGAGGTCGAAACGCGCCCCGAGAGGCGGTAGGCGATGTAATCACCCGGGAGGATGAATTGATCGACCTCGGCGAAGAGTTCCGGTTCGTTGCGCTTCACCCACGCCAACTTCGAGGCGGTAAAGTTACCCGGCGAATTCAGCGTATGCTCCAAGCAGTAGTCGCGCCCGATCGCCTCCAACGCCTCGGCGCCGATCTCGACGGCACGCGAGTCACACCAGATGATCGCCTTACGCAACGGTTTCTGATCCTTGTCGAGCACCACCAAGCCGTGCATCTGATAGGTGATACCGATCGAAACGACCTCGCTCATCGGGTGCTCGGCAGCGATCTTGCGGATACCCTCGACGGCGTAGTTCCACCACATCTCGGGATCCTGCTCTGCCCAACCGCTCTGCAGGGCATCAATCGGCATCTCCTGCGCGGGGTTGGTCGAGGAGGCTACACACTGTCCCGAAGCAATATCGAGCAACGACACCTTCACGGACGACGAGCCGACATCAATTCCTAAACTCTTCATAAGGTTTTATCTTTCAGTTAGTTGTTCCAGTTTCTAAAACTACGGCAATCGAGTTTTACCCTTTTACCGCAACTTATCAAGGTAAAAGTAGTGATTTTTTTCGATTCTGCAAAAAAAAGCGGCCATATAAAGAGGAAAGAGTACTTGGGAGTGCTGCGAGGCAGCGTAAAAAAAATAATTTTGCATTTTGAATGCTACATTTTGAATTTTTATTATATTTGCCACCGATAAAAGGGGTGCCTACAAAGCGGGCAGTCGGCGCAAAGGAGGACAATGACCTTTGCGTAAAAAGGAGCCGGTGCGCAACGGCTCTGATCGCACGCTTGGGCTGAGATTATACCCATTGTACCGGATACGGGTAATGCCGAGACCGGGAGTGCATAATCAACATCACACACGACCCCTTTTCAAGTTAAACTACCAACAGTTAAACGATGAAAAGGATTTTTTGTTTTCTGACGGCTCTTGCAGCCACCCTCGCAACCCCTTCGGTTGCACAGACGGCGGAGGATTCGCTCCGCATCCACCACCTCCAGCAGATCGAGGTCACGGCCACCCGCGCCACACCGCAGACCCCCGTTGCGTTCGACGACATCGACGAAGAGACGATCCGTCGCAACAACTTCGGTACCGACCTTCCCTCGCTCTTGGCACTCACCCCCTCGATGATCGCCACCAACGAGACGGGCATCGGCATCGGCAGCACCTCGATCCGCCTGCGCGGTACGGATGCTACACGCCTCAATGTGACGATCAACGGCGTGGCGATGAACAACCCCGATTCGCACGCAATGTATTGGTACGACACGCCCGACCTCGTCTCGTCGGTCGGTTCGATCCAAGTGCAGCGCGGCGCAGGCGTTTCGACCAACGGAACGGGTGCCTTTGGCGGTGCCGTGTCGATGACCACCGATGCCCTGAAGAGCATCTTCGGCGGTGAGGCATCGCTCTCCTACGGCTCCTACAACACGCAGAAGCAGGCCGTAGCCGTTTCGTCGGGGCTTTTGGGCGGTCACTGGGCGTTGGATGCCCGCCTCACGCACATCGGCTCGGAGGGCTACATCGACCGAGGTGCCACGGAGCTGGCCTCCTATATGGTACAGGCGGGGTATTACAGCGGAAATACGATGCTCAAGCTTCTCTCGTTTGGTGGTAAGGCCGAGACCTACCTCACCTACAACGGCGTATCGAAGGCCGATATGGAGCGTTACGGCCGTCGCTACCACGACAGCGGCCAGTACACGACCTCGGCCGGAGAGTTCGTCTTGGAGGACGGCACGCGCGTTGCCTACTACGACGATCAGACCGACAACTATCTGCAACTGAACAACCAGCTCGTGCTGAACCACCGCTTCAACGAGCGTTGGTCGCTCAACGCCACGGCCTTCTATACCTACGGCTACGGCTACTACAAGCAGTACCGCGACGATGCCACGCTGGCCGAGTACGGGATCGGTAACGACTTCTCGATCGAGCAGGATCTGATCCGCCGCAAGGTGATGCGCAACCACCTCTACGGTCTTCAGGGGGCGGCAAACTACACCTCGCGCACGCTGCAGCTCACCTTCGGCGGTTCGTGGAGCTACTACCGCTGCCCGCACTGGGGCGAGCTGGATTGGGTCGATGGCGTGACCGATCCAACGGCGATCGACCACCGTTGGTACGACAACGATGTGAAGAAACGCGACGGCAACCTCTTCGCCCGCGCCTCGTGGCAGGCAACGGATAAACTGACCCTCTTCGCCGATCTGCAGCTGCGCTATGTGAGCTACAAGGCGTGGGGCGTGAACGACAACTACCACAGCGAGGAGGTCGGGATGCAACCGATTGCGGTCGATGAGCACTACACCTTCCTCAATCCCCACTTCGGCCTCCGATGGAGCCCCTCGGCAGGGCATACGCTCTACGCCTCGTTCGCCATCGCGCAGAAGGAGCCGACCCGTTCCGACTTCACGGATCGCTATATGTTCGCCGAGGAGGATACCTACCCCACCCACGAGCAGCTCTTCGACTACGAGGCGGGATACAACTTCCTCTCGCCGCGTTTCTCGGCAGGGGTCAATCTCTACTGGATGCAGTACCGCGACCAGCTCGTTCCGACCGGTATGGTGAACGAGGGGTCGGATGCGCTCAATGTCAATGTCCCCGACAGCTACCGCCGAGGCATCGAGCTTTCGGCCGCATGGAAGACAACCGACTGGCTCACGATCAGCGCAAATGCCACCTTCAGCGAGAACAAGATCGAGGGGTATGTCGATCAGCTCTACGACAGCCCGACCTACGGGCAGAACCTCGGTTCGATGACGATCGCCTACTCCCCCTCGTCGATGGGTTCGGCCGCACTCGATCTCCACTACAAGGGTTTCTCGGCAATCTTTACGACGCGCTATGTGGGTAAGCAGTACTTCACGAACAACGAGATCGAGGCACTCTCGCTGGCGAGCTACTGTGTGACCGATCTAAACCTCGGCTACCGCTTCACGACCCCGCAGGCGAAGGAGGTGCGTCTCGGTCTGCAGGTATTCAACCTCTTCGATCGTCGCTACTCGAGCAACGGCTACGGCTACTCCTATATGTGGGACGGCACGCGCTACGACGAGGCCTTCTACTTCCCGCAGGCTCCGTTGCATCTGTTGGCGAATGTCACCGTGAAATTCTAATTCAAAATTCAAAATTTAGAATTTAGAAATCAACCTTATTCTCAACTTTCAGCCATGGATTGGAAACTGATTTTGCAGCTTGTCGGCATCTGTTTGGGGTTGCTCTACCTCTGGTTGGAGTACCGCGCCGATATTCGTTTATGGATCGTCGGGCTGATTATACCCTGCGTTCACTGTGCGCTCTACTTCAAGGCGGGGCTCTACGCCGACTGCTCGATGCAGCTCTACTACATCGCGGCGGGGCTTTACGGCTGGTTTGTGTGGCGCAACGCTCCGCGCAAGAAACAGGGCGAAGAGTTACCGATCCGCCATACACCGTGGCGATGGGTGCCTGCCCTCGTGGGGGTTTATGCCGTTGCACACATCGCGCTTTACCTCTTTTTGACCCACCTTACCGACAGCACCGTCCCCTTCTGGGATGCGCTGACGACGGCGCTCTCGATCGTGGCGATGTGGATGCTTTCGCGCAAGCTGATCGAGCAGTGGTTGGTGTGGGGCGTGGTCGATCTGATCACCGTCGGGCTCTATCTCTACAAGGAGATACCCTTCACGGCCGGTCTCTACGCGCTCTATACCGTCTTGGCTGTGGTGGGATACCTCCGATGGAGCAAGGTAAAGGCAAATGGAGGGTCGAGAATGGAGAATTGAGAACTATTTTTGGGAGATGATTCATCAACAACAGAAGGACGACATAAATCGGTGTCGTCCTTTTGTTCTATGCATTAGGTTCTGTAACTCAATTCTAAAGTCTAAATTTTTTAATTCTCAATGATGTCGATCTCGGTGATCGTCCAGCCAAAGAGGTCGTTGGCACACTGGTTTTCCAGCTGGCGGATCTGCGAGTGGTTGGTCGTATCGGCCAAGACGGCGTTGAAGAACTGCCCCATCGTGAGGTAGGCCGCATTGACCTTCGAGGCGAAGCAGTTGTAGAACTGTCGCTGTTGGCTGCGATCCAAGCCTGCGGGGAGCACCCCCTCGGCCACCAAGTAAGTGTAGGGGTAGATATGGCGCATATTGTTCATATCGGCATTGAGGTAATCGACAATCGTCTCGACCACAACCACCTCGACCGTATCGTTCACCCCGGGCATCGCCACAAAGGTCGCATAGACGGGGAAGGCACCCTCCAGATCACCCGCCACCTCATCGACAAAGAGGGCGTATTCGGCATCGTTCAGATCGTTCAGATAGACCCAGTCGCGGTACTCCTGCAACGCCTGCCGCACCGCCTTTCGCTCGTCGTGTTTCCATTCACGCTTGGCCGAGCAACCCATAAACCCCGCAGCAAACAACGCCACCAAGGGCAAACAAAGGAGAAATTTTTTCATCTTCGCATTGATTTTTGGTTTTACTCGATAAGGGTGGGCAAACTCTGTGCCAAACAAAGGAGCAAAGCGAGCAATAAAGATCAGCATGTCATTCTGAACGAAGTGAAGAATCTGTATATCCGCATCATACGCTGTACAGTTCTTTCGCTTCGCTCAAGATGACGCGCTATAAAGAAGCTGACAGCTGAATGCTGATCGCTGAAAGCTAATTTTTAATTCGTTCATAGAACTCCTTGCCGACCACCACGCGGATCGCCTTCGGCAGCACCGAGAACTCCAAGGGGCTCTCGCCTAACAGCTCGCCATCGACCTCCAGCGTCACCTCGGGCGAGGATTCGATCCGCACCTTATGGCCGCGTGCGTGCATCACATGGCCGATGCGGTAGATGCCGCCGTTGTAGAGGTAGCTCAAGCGGAAGAGGATGTGCCAAAAGTGGATCGGTTTGACGAGCGAGAGGTCCAACAACCCGTCATCGGCCACCGCATCGGGCAGCTGCATCACACCGTCGCCGTTGTACTTACAGATACCGAGCGCGATCGAGAACATCAGCCCGTTGTAGATGCGCTCGTCATCGACCCACACCTTCATACCGGTCGGCTTATAGATGAAGAAGTTACTCAACACGCAGAGGAACTTACGGAACGCCCCAAACCGTTTTTTCTTTTGCAGGTGGGTCATTCGTTTCAGCAGGAAGGCATCGAAACCCACACCCGCCACATTGGCGAAGTAGCGTGTTTGACGGTAGTGCGCCTCTTCGTAGCTCACCTCGCCCACATCCTGCAGAAACGAGTACCCCTCGGCGATGTGGCGCACGGCATCCTGATAGCGGTTCGAAGTGCCGAACGCACGCACCCAGTTGTTGCCCGTGCCGACGGCGATCATCGCCAACAGCACCTCGCTCGGCGGTACGACCTGCTGGATAAACAAGCCGTTCACGACCTCGTGGAGCGTACCTACCCCACCGACCACGATGATCCGTCGGTAGCCCTCCTTGACGGCCGATACGGTCAGCTCCGTCGCGTGGAATTTATGCTCCGTAAAGACCGGTTCGGCGTGGATATCGGCCTCGCGCAGCAGGCGTGAGATCAGCGGAAAATCGTCCAACCCGTGACCGTTGTCGGCCACGGGATTGACGATCATAAACCAGCTGTTCGTTCTGTTTTCCACCGTTTACTCCTTGACGGGGACATTCTCGAGTGTGCACAGCAGGAAGTCGTAGAACTTCCCGACCGAAGCGATCTCCACCTTCTCGTCGGGCGAGTGGGGGTAGCAGATCGTCGGGCCGAACGAGATCATATCGAGGTTCGGATACTTGCTGCCGATGATGCCGCACTCCAGACCGGCGTGGATCGCCGTCACAGCGGGACGCTTGCTGTAGAGCTGCTCATAGGAGGTGGTCATCGCCGCCAAGATGGGCGACTTCATATTGGGATTCCAACCGTCGTAGCTCCCCGAGAGCACCGTTTCGCCACCGGCCAGCGCAAAGACGGCCTCCATCGCCTCGCCCAACGCCTCCTTCTCGGAGCGTACCGACGAGCGCAGCAGGCACTGAATCTTGATCGTCGCACCATCCGATACGACACGGGCGAGGTTCGTCGAGGTCTGCACCAGCCCCTCCATCGCCATCGACATCTTCTGCACGCCGTCGGGACAGCCGATGATCGCCTTTGTCAGTTTATCGGCCACCTCCGCAGGGATCACCTCCGCGGCCATCGGAACCTCCTCCGTGAAGATGGCGATCGAATCCTCGATGCCGTCGTACTCCTTAATAATCGTCTGCTCGTAGGCTGCTACGGCCGCCTTCAGTGCCTCGACCTGCTCGGTCGGAACAAGCACGACGGCCTCCGCCTCACGCGGAATGGCATTGCGCAGACCGCCGCCATCGACCGATGCGAGTTGCAGGCCGAAGGGCTTAAGCGTCGAGTTCAGCAGGCGGAAGAGCACCTTGTTGGCGTTGGCACGCTGGTAGCCGATCTGAATACCCGAGTGGCCGCCCTTCATCCCCTTCGCTACGATCTTCAGAGCCGTGCGACCCTCCGCTGCAGCCGCTTCGGCCGTATAGGTGAAGGTGGTCGTGGCATCCAGACCGCCGGCGCAACCGACATACAGTTCACCCTCGGTCTCCGAGTCGAGGTTCAGGAGCATATCGCCCTGCAACATCCCCTCCTCCAAGCCGAAGGCACCATCCATACCCGTCTCCTCGGTCGCCGTAAAGAGTGCCTCTACGGGGCCGTGCGTGAGCGTCTTATCCTCCAAAACAGCCAAGATGGCTGCCGCACCGATACCGTTATCGGCACCGAGCGTCGTTCCGTCGGCCGTCACCCACTCGCCGTCGATGTAGGCCTCGATCGGGTCGTTCTCGAAGTCGAAGACCTTGTCGTTGTTCTTCTGCGGTACCATATCGAGGTGCGCCTGAAGCACCACCCCCTTGCGGTTCTCCATTCCGGCCGAAGCAGCCTTGCGCACATAGACATTGTGGGCTGCATCCTCCTTCCACTCCAAGCCCTCCGTTTTGGCGAAGTCGATGATATATTGACGGATTTTCTCCTCGTGCGACGAGGGGCGCGGAATCTGCGTCATCTCCGCAAAGTGCTTCCAGACCAGCGCGGGCTGAAGAGCTTTTAAGTTCTTGTCCATAGTTCTATTGTTTGTTAGGTTTTTGTTCCATCAGTTTGCGTTCCAATTCGTGGCGGTCGGCATCACGATCGAAGGCCTCGACGATCTGCTTCACCAGCTCGTGGCGTACGATGTCGCGCTTGTCGAAGGTGACCTGTCCGATCCCCTTGACCTCCTTCAGAATCGTCATCGCCCGCGTAAGACCACTATCCGACTTGCGCGGCAGATCGATCTGTGTCACATCACCCGTCACGATAAAGCGGGCGTTGCGCCCCATACGCGTAAGAAACATCTTGATCTGCGAGAGGGTCGTATTCTGCGCCTCGTCCAGAATGACAAAGGCGTTGTCCAGTGTACGACCGCGCATATAGGCCAACGGTGCGATCTGAACGGTTCCCTCCTCGATATACTTTTGCAGCTTGAGGGGCGGGATCATATCGTTCAGCGCATCGTACAACGGTTGCAGATAGGGGTCGAGTTTCTCCTTCAGATCACCGGGCAGAAAGCCGAGCTTCTCGCCCGCCTCGACCGCCGGTCGTGTGAGGATGATGCGGCGTACCTCCTTCTCTTTCAGGGCACGCACCGCCAGCGCAATGGCCGTATAGGTCTTACCCGATCCGGCCGGTCCGACGGCAAACAGCAAGTCACTCTTTTCGTAGAGTTCGACCAGTCGCTGCTGGTTCGGCGTGCGGGCACGCACCACCATTCCGTTGTTGCCATAGACCAGCACATCCTTCTCCATCGGTCGCTCCGAGGCGGCATATCCATCCGCGAAACACTGGTCGATCACCTGCGACGAGAGGTGACCATACTTTGTATAGTAGGCCACCAACCCCTCGAAACGCTTCTCGAACCGCGCCACCTCGGCCTGCGAGCCGAGCACCTTGAGCGACGAACCGCGTGCAACGATCTTCAGTTCGGGGAACAACCCGCGAATCTGCTCCAAGTAGGCGTTCTGCGCCCCATACAGCTCGCGCGGATCGACCCCGTCGATCACGATCTCTCTGCCGACACCCTCTGTTGTCATAGATTAAAAGTAGTAACCCACATTGAACGAAACGCTGTTCGAGCGCATCTTACCGATCAGCCCCTCGCTGATTGCCACATTCTTCTTCGCGCCGAATTGGCCGTTGTAGCGCAGATCGAGGTGGAGTTTCCCGAGCAGGCGTGCCTCGACACCCACGGCGTAGGAGCAGGTCGAACGGAGGTTCGTCAGATTGAAATCCTCCTTCTCGGCCTCCCACTTAAACTCACCGCTGCTGTCGTTCATCAGCGTAAAGACGGGGCCTGCAAAGATGCGCAACGGCCCAAAGACCGTCCAACCCACCAAGATCGGCATATCAATCGAGTTGGTCTTGATCTTGCCGCCGGCATTCACACCATCGACGGCCACATCCATCGTCTGGTGCACGAAGATCAGTTGCGGGTCGATCGAGAGGAAAGCGACCTTCACCGAGCTCATCAGACCGATCTGCCAGCCCATCTTGCTCTCCAAATCGACCTTCGTATCCTTCATCGAGTAGTTCGAGGCGTTCAGACCGGCCAGCACGCCCCATTTTACGCCCACCAATTGTGCCGAAGCGGTCGAGGTAAAGCCGATCAGCACGAGAGCCAATATCCATTTGCAAATCTGTTTCATTATTTTAGCTATCAAAGGGTTAGTTAGTTTTATCTGCAAATTTAGAAGAGGTAACCTACACTGAATGCCACATTGTAGGTATTGATCTTGTCGATCGTACCGCCATCGCGCATCTCGATCTCCTTTTTACCGGCGAACTGTCCGTTGTAGCGTACATCGAACAGCAGGTGCGGCAGCGGCTGAATACGCAGACCGACGGTATACGACACGCTCGAACGGATACGCCCGAAATCGAGCAGATCGCGCCCCACCTTCTGACGGCAGTTATCCATCAGCGTAAAGACCGGACCGGCATAGGCGCGCAAAACCTTTGCCAAACCGAGCGATACGGTAACGGGCAGGTCGAGCGTGTTGCATTTGAGCCGGTAGCTCTCCTCCCCCGAGCGGAGGCGGATGCCCTGATGGTGGTAGATCAGCTGCGGCTCGACCCCCACCAAACCGAGGTTGATAGTCGAGATCAGACCGACCTGCCAACCCATCTTATTCTGAATATCGGCACCCGAGTCGTTGGTCGAAAAACCCGGGACATTGATACCGCCGATCACACCCAGTTCGATCGGAAGTGCCTTCAATTGCGCCTTCGCCGGCTGCATCGACAGCACGGCTACAAGCGGTAAAATCCATCGTAAAAATCGTTTCATACTTCTTTTCGTGTTAAACTATTTGTCAAAGATACGATTTATTTTGGTAACTACGCACTTTTTTGCGTATATTTGTCAAATTGAAACCGAATTTATGCCGTTTTTAGCCATCCATACCGCCTTTTCGATTCCGATCGAGGACCCCATTTTGAAGTTCCTGCTCATTATGGCCATCGTTCTCGGCACGCCGCTCGTCTTGAATCGCTTGAAGATCCCCTATCTGTTGGGGCTTATCATCGCCGGCGCGGTGATCGGCCCCCACGGGCTGAACCTCGTGCTGCGCGACAGCAGCATCATCCTCTCGGGCACGGCCGGTATGCTCTACATCCTCTTCACGGCGGGTTTGGAGATGGATATGGCCGATTTTAAGCGCAACGGCGTGCGCAGTTTCGTCTTCGGACTCTACACCTTTCTTGTTCCGATGCTCTTCGGTGTAATCTCGGGACACTTCATCTTGGGCTATTCGCTGCTCTCGTCGATTCTGATGGCCGCCCTCTTCGCCTCGCAGACGCTGATCGCCTACCCCATCATCTCGAAGCTCGGCATCACGCGCGACAAGGCCGTCACGATCGCCGTCGGCGGTACGATCATCGTCGATATTTTGGCCCTGATCACCCTCACGGTCGTCACGGGCTTCGCTACGGGCAACGCCGCCGAGGGGTTCGGTTACCGTTTGGCCGCCTCGATCGTCGCCTGCGGTATCGTGATTCTGTGGTTCTTCCCGCTGATCGGCCGCTGGTTCTTCAAGCGATGCAGCGACAACATCTCACAGTATGTCTTTGTCTTGGTGATGCTCTTCTTGGGAGCTTACCTCACGCAGTTGGCCGGTTTGGAGCCGATCGTCGGCGCCTTCCTCGCCGGTTTGGCGATGAACCGACTCATTCCGAGCACCTCGCCCCTGATGAACCGCATCGAGTTTGTCGGCAACGCCATCTTTATCCCCTTCTTCCTGCTCGGCGTGGGTATGCTCATCGACTACCACGCCATCATCGGCAGTTGGGAGACGATTCTCGTCGGCGGCGTGATGATCATCATGGTAACGGCCGCCAAATACCTCGCCGCCGTACTGACGGCCAAGACCTTTCGCCTCACACGCGATCAACTCACCGTGCTCTTCGGTTTGAGCGTGGCGCATGTGGCCGGCACGCTGGCCGTCGTGATGGTGGGCTACAACATCATCTTGGGCCATACGCCCGAAGGTGCGCCGATCCGCCTGCTTGACGAGGCGGTGCTGAACGGTACGATTCTGATGATTCTTTTCACCTGCACGATCTCGACCTTCACCACGCAGCGCGGCGCCCACAACATCGCCATCAACGGCACGCAGAGTGATCGCAAGCCCGAGGTGGGCGAACATGTCCTGATCCCCGTATCGCACCCCAACACGATCGCCGAGGCGGTTGGCTTGGGGATCGCCGTCACGAAGCAGAAGCACCGCAGCCTCTACGCCCTCACGGCACTCGACCACCAAGCCACCTCGGCCGAGGAGGTCGAGGGGGCACAAAAGCTCCTCGACAAGGCGGCCGAGGCATCGGCTGCAGCGGGGATCCACATGCACCGGCTGATGCGCTACGATGTGAATATCGTCAATGCGATCGTCAGCGTGGTGCGCGAGCGCAACATCACCGATCTGGTGCTCGGTATGCACATCGTCCCCGACCACCCCGTCACCTTCGCGTCGTCGGCCTCGAGCGTCTTGGGTACGACCATTCCGCGCGTACTGAACCGCTCGAATGTAACGACCTACATTTATAGCAGCGTGCAGCCCCTCTCGACCATCAAGCGACACTTGGTCTTCGTCCCGCGCCGAGCCGAGCTGGAGCTGGGTTTTGAGACTTGGGTGCTGCGCATCCGCCACCTCGCCCACGATACGGGAGCCAAGCTGATCTTCTACGCCACGCAACAGACGATCAACTACCTACAACGCAAACGCCGCAAGGTCGATATCGCCGACTATGTGGTCACCGAGCAGTCGTGGGAGGAGCTTTCGACCCTCTTTGCCCCCGTCGGGTCGGACGACTATCTGTGGGTGGTGATGAGCCGCCGCGACCGCATCTCCTACACGGCCGCCATGAGCCGCATTCCCGCCTACATCGAGGAGCACTTCTGCACAAACAGCCACCTGCTGCTCTACCCCGTGCAGGCGGGTACGGAGAGTGCGCTGCTCAAAACTTGATCGCGTTTTGTCGGGTCAAATAAATTTCGTACCTTTGCACTCCGTTTAACGAAAACAAAAACAGACACAATATGAGTTTGGTAGCTATTGTCGGCCGACCCAATGTCGGCAAATCGACCCTCTTCAACCGCTTGGTTGGCGAGCGTCAAGCGATCGTCGATGCCACAGCCGGCACGACCCGCGACCGCCACTACGGCAAGACCGACTGGAACGGCAAAGAGTTCTCGATCATCGACACGGGTGGTTATACGGTCAATTCGGAGGATATCTTCGAGGATGAGATTCGCCGTCAGGTGATGCTGGCGATCGACGAGGCGGATGTGATCCTCTTCCTTGTCGAGGTGACGACCGGTATCACCGACCTCGATATGATGATGGCCGACATCCTGCGCCGCACCTCGAAGAAGGTGATCTTGGTCTGCAACAAGGTCGATAACAACGATCAGATCTACTCGTCACACGAGTTCTACTCGTTCGGCTTGGGCGATCCGTACTGCATCTCGTCGATGTCGGGCAGCGGCACGGGCGATCTGATGGATGCCATCTTGGCCGCACTGCCCGAGGAGACCGCAGCCGAGGAGGATGAGGCGTTGCCGCGCATCACGATCGTCGGTCGTCCGAATGTCGGTAAGTCGTCGATGACCAACGCCCTCTTGGGACAGGAGCGCAACATCGTCACCTCGATCGCCGGTACGACCCGCGACTCGATCCGCACGCGCTACAATAAGTTCGGAATGGACTTCTACTTGGTCGATACGGCCGGTATGCGCAAGAAGGGCAAGGAGATGGAGGATCTGGAGTTCTACTCCGTGATGCGTTCGATCCGCGCCATCGAGAACTCGGATGTCTGCATCCTGATGCTCGATGCACAGCAGGGGTTGGAGTCGCAAGACCTCAACATCCACAACCTGATCGTCCGCAACCGCAAGGGGTGCGTGATCGTGGTCAATAAGTGGGACTTGATCGAGAAGGACAACAACACGATGAAGGAGTGGACGGAGTTCTTGAAGAAGAAGTTGGCTCCATTCAACGATATTCCGATCATCTTTACCTCGGTGATCGAGAAGCAGCGCATCCTCGATGTGCTGAAGACCGCCATCAAGGTACACGAGGCCCGCAAACGCCGCATCGCCACCTCGGAGCTCAACGAGTTCCTGCTGCCGCTCATCGAGAACTTTCCGCCCCCCGCAACGAAGGGTAAGTACATCAAGATTAAGTATGTCACGCAGCTCCCGACCCCTACGCCGCAGTTCGCCTTCTTCGTGAACCTGCCGCAGTATATCCGCGAGCCGTATCGTCGTTTCTTGGAGAACAATATGCGCGAGCAGTGGGATTTTTCGGGGGTTCCGATGCAGATTTACTTCCGACAGAAGTAAGAATTCAAAATTTAGAATGTAGAATTCAAAATTAGACATTGTTATTCAGCCATTTATGAAGGTAACGAAGGCCGTATTCAAATGCAGTTCGGAGCGTATTTCGCAGGTACCGAAGGATGCATTGCGCGATATTGCTTTCATCGGGCGCAGTAATGTCGGAAAGTCGTCGCTGATCAATATGCTCACCGCGCACGGCGGCTTGGCCAAGGTGTCGGCTACGCCGGGTAAAACGCGCCTGATCAACCACTTTCTGATCAACAACAGCTGGTACTTGGTCGATCTGCCCGGGTATGGCTACGCCCGTACCTCCAAATCGAAACGCGGCGCCTTCTCGAAGATCATCACCGACTATGTCTTTAAGTGCGAGAAGATGCACTTCCTCTTTGTCTTGGTCGATATTCGTCACGAGCCGCAGCGCATCGACCTCGATTTCATCACCCTCTTGGGCGAACACGGTGTTCCCTTCGGGTTGATCTTCACGAAGGCCGATAAGCTCTCGGCCGCCCAACGCAAGCGCAGCATCGCGTACTACACGCAGGTCTTGGAGGAGCAGTGGGAGGAGCTGCCACCCTACTTCATCACCTCGTCGGAGAAGGGGATCGGACGCGACGAGCTCCTCGATTTCGTCGAAAAATGCCTGCAAAGTGAATAAATGTTGATAAAGACTGAAAAAAAGAGCCCCGCAAAGGCTCTTTTTTCTTTTGAATCTTTTATCTTTGCATCATTAAAAACCCGCACCTAAACTTTTATGGCAATTCACAAAATCAAAATCTTCGCCGGTCGCGCTACCAGACCGCTGGCCGAGAAGATCGCTGCGAGCTTCGGCACGACGCTCGGGCAGTCGGAAATTTTGAGTTTCAGCGACGGCGAGTTCCAGCCGACCTACAACGAGTCGATTCGCGGATGCACGGTCTTCTGCATCCAATCGACCTTCCCTCCGACGGACAACCTGATGGAGCTGTTGATGATGATCGATGCCGCCAAGCGTGCCTCGGCCTATCAGGTCGTAGCCGTGATGCCCTACTTCGGTTGGGCGCGTCAGGATCGTAAGGATCGTCCCCGTGTACCGATTGGCGCCAAGCTCGTAGCCAATATGCTCAAGGCCGCCGGTGCCGACCGCATCATGACGATGGACCTGCACGCCGATCAGATTCAGGGTTTCTTCGATATTCCGGTCGATGCGCTCTACGCAAGCGGTATCTTCGTCCCCTACATTGAGAGCCTGCACATCGAGAACCTCTCGATCGCTGCTCCCGATATGGGCGGCGCAAAGCGAGCCAACACCTACGCGAAGTACCTCGGCACGCCGATCATCATCTCGCATAAGGAGCGTGCCAAGGCCAATGTCGTGGGCAAGATGACGGCCATCGGCGAGGTCGAGGGGCGCAACATCCTGATCGTGGACGATATGATCGACACGGCCGGTACGATCTGTATGGCTGCCGATATGTTGATGGCTCGCGGAGCGAAGAGCGTGCGTGCCGCCATCACCCACCCCGTCTTGTCGGGTCCGGCCTATGAGCGCATCAACGCCAGTGCACTGGAGGAGGTGATCGTGACAGATACGATTCCGCTCAACCCCGAGAAGGATCTGCACAAATTCACGGTATTGTCGGTTGCCGACATCTTTGCCGATGTGATCGAGCGTGTCCACAACTACAAAGAGATTTCGTCGATCTTCTTCAAATAGAGCTGAAAACAGAGGCTATTAAAGGCAATTAAGGGCTATTAAGGAAACTCCTTAGTAGCCCATTTGCATTTATCACCCTCTACCGTACCCCTGCCCGTCATCTTGAGCATAGCGAAAGTTCTGTGTTGCGAAAAAAAAATCCTGCTGACATACAGATTCTTCACTGCGTTCAGAATGACACGGGGTGTTCGGTCGTACCACCCCTTCACCGACGCCATCATCTTGAGCGTAGCGAAAGATCTGTATTTCAACAAACTAATACCAGTCCTCTGCCAGATCTCTCCGTTCCGGATTATCTTGCGCTATCAACGCCTCTTTACGAGAACGCAACCACCCTTTCAGTTGTTTTTCTCTAGCGATTGCATCCCGTATATCTTGATACTCTTCACTATACAACAGGCGAACACATCGGTATTTATTCGTAAAACCTAACGAGGTACCGTTTTTATGTTCCAACACACGGCGACGGAGATCGTTTGTTACGCCAATATACAACGACCGCCCGCTGTTATTTCCCATAATATAGACCCACGATTGTTGCATTTTTTATCGCTTTATCAATAAGTCAAACAAACAGATACTGACATACAGATTCTTCACTGCGTTCAGAATGACGCAGGATGTTCTGTTGCACCATTTTCTCTCCGCAACCGTCATCTTGAGCGTAGCGAAAGATCTGTATTGCAGCAAAGAAAAACTGCAAAAAACAGATTCTTCACTGCGTTCAGAATGACTAACCACACGCTATATCTGCTTGCGCAAGCGTGCAACCGGAATCCCCAACATCTCGCGGTACTTGGCCACCGTGCGGCGGGCGATGCAGTAGCCCTCGTCGTTGAGCATATTCATCAGCGTTTCGTCGGTGAGGGGATGGCGTTTATCCTCGTCATCGATAAAGCGTTGGAGGAGCGTTTTGATCTCATACGACGACACCTCCTCACCCGACGAGGTCTGCATCGCCTCCGAGAAGAGCGATTTAAGGAGAATGATGCCGAACTGCGTCTGCACATATTTGCTGTTCACCACGCGTGAGATGGTCGACACATCCAACCCCGTACGGTCGGCGATATCCTTCAGAATCATCGGGCGCAGCTTCGCCTGATCGCCCGTGCGGAAGTACTCCTGCTGGTAGTCCAAGATGGTCTGCATCGTGCGCATCAGCGTATCGTGCCGCTGTTTGATGGCCGAGATGAACCACTTGGCCGAGTCGATGCGGCTCTTCACGAACTGTAACGCCTCCTTATCCTCTTCGCGCACCTTGCCGTCGGCCTGCACCATATCGCGGATCATATCCACATAGCGGCGATTCACCTTCACCTCGGGCACATTGTAGGAGTTGAGCGAGAGGTGGAAGTGACCGTCTTGATAGTCGAGCAGGAAGTCGGGGATGATGTAGGGCGTGGTATTTGTCCCACCCTCGGCGTAGAGGTTCCCGGGCTTGGGCGAGAGGTGTTTGATCTCGGCAATCGCCTCGCGGAAGTCCTCCTCGCTCACCTGCAGGCGGGCGATCAGTCGCTCGTAGTGTTTCTTGACAAATTCGTCGAAGTGGTGGGTCAGGATCTTTCGTGCCAAGCGACGGGAGCGCGAGGTGCACTGCCGCTCGTTCATCTGCAGCAGCAGACACTCTTGCAGATTGCGGGCACCGACACCGGCCGGCTCCAGCTCGTGGATGATCCCGAGCAGGCGTTCCAGTTCGGCCGTGGTCGTTTCGATCCCGACCGTGAAGGCGATATCGTCGGCCACCGACTCCAGATCGCGGCGCAGGTAGCCATCCTCGTCGATACTGCCGACGAGATAGACCGCCAGCCTTCGCTCCTCGTCATTGAGCGTGCGATAGCCGAGCTGTTCGATCAGATATTCGTGCAACGAACGCCCCTCGGTCAGATAGACCGGCCGCTGCTTATCGTCGCGCGAGTAGTTGTTCAGGCGGCTCTTGTAGGAGGGGGTATCATCCTCGCGCAGGTACTCATCGACCGAGATCTCCTGCGGTTGTCCCTCTTCGTCCTGCCGCTCCTCCTCTTCGAGCACGATGTTCGATTCGATCTCCTGCTTGATGCGTTGTTCGAGCTGCACGGTGGGCAGCTCGAGCAGTTTGATCATCTGAATCTGCTGCGGTGAGAGCTTCTGCTGAAGCGAAATAATCTGTTTTTGCGATAGCGCCATTGTACTGAAAAAAAAGAACGGGAATTGTCGCAACACTCCCGTTCAATTCTTTTGTTTCTAACTAAAAATCTGCGTGTTGCGGGGTACGCGGGAAGGGGATCACATCGCGAATGTTCGACATACCCGTCACGAACATCAACAGACGCTCGAATCCGAGGCCGAAGCCCGAGTGCGGAGCCGAACCCCAGCGGCGCGTATCGAGATACCACCACAGGCTCTTCTCGCTCATACCCAATTCGGCTACGCGTGCAGAAAGCTTGCCATAGTCGGCCTCGCGCTCCGAACCGCCGATAATCTCGCCGATTTTGGGGAAGAGGACATCCATTGCGCGTACCGTCTTGCCATCCTCGTTCTGCTTCATATAGAAGGCCTTGATCTCCTTCGGGTAGTTGATGAGGATCACCGGACGCTTGAAGTGCTTCTCGACGAGGTAACGCTCGTGCTCCGACTGCAGGTCGCAACCCCACTCGACGGGGAACTCGAACTTCTCGCCCGAGGCCTTCAGAATCTCGATGCCCTCGGTGTAGTCCAGTCGCTTAAAATCGTTCTTGACACAGAACTCCAATCGCTCGATCAGCTCCTTATCCCACATCTTATTCATAAACTCGAGGTCCTCGCGGCAGGTGTCGAGGGCATAGTTAATCAGGTACTTCAAGAACTCCTCGGCCATCTCCATATTATCCTCCAACTCATAGAAGGCGGCCTCCGGCTCGATCATCCAGAACTCGGCCAAATGGCGCGGCGTATTGGAGTTCTCGGCACGGAAGGTGGGACCGAAGGTGTAGATCTGCCCCATCGACAGCGCACCCAGCTCGCCCTCGAGCTGACCCGAAACGGTCAGGTTGCACGCCTTACCGAAGAAGTCCTGCGAGAAATCGACCTCCCCCTGCTCCGTCTTGGGAACATTGTTCAGATCGAGCGTCGTCACTTGGAACATCTCGCCGGCACCCTCGCAGTCCGAGGCCGTGATGAGCGGCGTATGGAGGTAGTAGAAGCCCTTGTCGTTGAAGTATTGGTGGATGGCGAAGGCCATAGCGTGGCGAATGCGCAGCACGGCACCGAAGGTGTTGGTGCGGGGGCGCAGGTAGGCAATATCACGCAGGAACTCCAACGAGTGGCCCTTCTTCTGCAGGGGGTAGCTCTCGGGATCGGCCGTACCGTAGATCTCGATCTTCTCGGCCTGCACCTCGACACCCTGTCCTGCGCCGAGCGACTTGACCAAACGGCCATCGACACGGAGGCAGGCACCCGTCGTGACGAGTTTCAGCTCCTCCTCGGCGATCTTCTGCAGATCGACCACGATTTGGATGTTCTGCATACACGAACCGTCGTTCAGGGCGATGAAGGCTACATTCTTGTTGCCGCGCTTGGTGCGGACCCAGCCCTTGACAACCACATCGGTATCAACGGCTTGCGATTTAAGGATTGCTGCAATGCGTTGCGTTTTCATATCGTCTTGTAATTTCGTATTGTCGGTTTGATCTTACAAAAGTAGTTAATATTTGCGATTTGGCAAAAAAAAAGTATCTTTGTACATTCAATCTATTATGTAGTAACGAATGAAACGCTACAACCTACTACTTGCTACACTCTGTTTTGCCGCCACCGCGTGGGCACAACAGCCGTGGGAGCTGAACCCCCAGAAGGCCGATCTCTCGGCCGGCCGCATCTACCGCACCGAGTCGATGCCCTACCATCTGCGCAGCGATGCCGACGGGCGCAAGGTCGAGCAGTCGAACCACCGCATCGCCTTCGCGCCGAAGCTCACGCAACCGGCCGGCTCGCAGCAACAGATCGACTACGCGGTCGAGATCCCCTTTGCGTGGACCGACGGCGTGGTGTTTCTCCACTTGGAGAGTGTCGGTTCGGCCTACTCGCTCTATCTGAACGAGGTGCTGGTGGCCGAGATCGAGGAGGGGCTGACCCCGTCGGATTTCCACCTCACACCGCTCATCAAACAGGGTGTGAATCGTTTCTCGATCCATCTGCGCCCGAGCCACACCCCCGCGATCAACCCCCGCCCCACGGTTGTACGCAAGCCCTTCTCGGGGAGCTACCTCTCGTATCAGGACAAACGCTCGATCCGCGACTTCTCGGTGGCACTGGTACCCGATTCGCTGCACCGCGAGGCGATCCTCGAGGTAAAGATCGTTGCACAAAACACCTTCAACTACGACGAGGAGGTCGAGGTGGGCTACGACATCTACTCACCCGAGGGGAAGCTGCTCGACTTCAATATTCGCGCGATTCCGCTGCCCGGCCGTTCGACCGATACGGTGCGCTTCAGCCCCTACATCTACCACGCCTACGACCACCGTTGGCTCCCCGACCCGAAGCGCGTACCGCCCACCTACAAGGTGATGCTCTTCACGCGCCGCAACGGTACCTATAAGGAGTATATGCCACTGACGATCGGATTCGGTCGCACGGAGCTGATCGACGGCAAGATCGTCCGCTTCGACGAGACGGTCGAGCTGCACAAGGCCGACTACAACGCCTCGGTCGATCGCAAGAGCACGCTGGCCGAGATCAAGGCACTCAAGGCACAGGGCATCAACACGCTCTGCCCGAGCTATCCGCAGCCGATGTGGTTCTACGATCTCTGCACCGAGCAGGGGATGTATGTAATCGACTGCCCCGCCATTGCCGCACCCGACCGGCGCGACGACCGCACGGTGGGCGGTACCCCCTCGAACGATCCGAAGCTGCTCGACGAGTATTTGGAGCGCACGAAGGCGATGTACTACCGCACGCGCAACCAAAGCTGTGTCATCGGTTATACGCTCGGTGCTCCGTCGGGCAACGGTTACAATATGTACAAGGCCTACGAGTGGCTGAAGAGCGTTGAGCCGTTCCGCCCCGTCATCTACGAGGATGCCGCCGGCGAGTGGAACAACGACCTGTAACAAATTCAAAATTTAGAATTTAGAATTCAAAATTTAGCATTTAGGATTGTACGATGCAGATTGAATTGATCGTCGTGGGGAAGACCGACTCGAAGGAGGTGGCCGCCTTGGTGGAGTTGTACACCAAGCGGATCAACCACGCCTGTAAGTTTGCCATCACCACCCTCCCCGATCTGCGCAACACGAAGAGCCTCTCGTCGCGCCAGCAGAACAAGAGCGAGGGGGAGCGCATCCTCGCCCTCGTCGGCGAAGGGGATTATGTCGTGCTGCTCGACGAGCGCGGCGCGGAGTATCGTTCGATGGAGTTTGCCGAGTGGGTCGGTAAACGGATGGCGAGCGGCATCAAGCGGTTAGTCTTCGTAATAGGCGGCCCCTACGGCTTTTCGGAGGAGGTTTACGGCCGCGCCAACCACAAGATCTCGCTCTCGCGGATGACCTTCTCGCACCAGATCGTGCGTGCGATCTTCGCCGAACAGCTCTACCGCGCCTTTACGATCCTGAACAACGAACCGTACCACCACGAGTGAAATTCAAAATTCAAAATTCAAAATTTAGAATGCAAAATTTAGAATTAGGCACTCGAAACTATTAACCAATAAGCGATGTATTCCCATCCCGCCATAGCGATTCTCACGCCCAACATCCTCACCGGTATCGGGTTGAAGGCCATCTTGGAGAAGGTGACCCCGATGGTCGATGTCGAGCTGTTCACCGACTTCAAGGAGTTGGAGGGTTCGGCTCCCGAGCGGTTCTTCCACTTCTTCGTGGCCGTGCAGCTCTATCGGCAGCAGGGGGAGTTCTTCACCGCACTGCGCCGGCGGGTGATTCTGCTCACAAGCGGGCTCCCCCACGACCACGAGGCGGGGATGCATATGCTCAATGTTTTTCAGAGCGAGGAGGCGTTGATCCGCGATCTGACACGGATGCACCACACGGCGCACCCTCACCGAGGACAGCCGTCGGTTGCTCCCGCTACGCCGCCCGCGCTGCTTACCGAGCGCGAGATCGAGGTGTTGCGTTGTTTGGCGCACGGTGCGATCAACAAAGAGATTGCCGAGGAGCTGGGTATCAGCCTCACGACCGTCATCACGCACCGTCGCAATATGATGGAGAAATTACAGCTCCGTTCCGTTGCCGAGTTGATGCTCTATGCGGTGCGGATGGGGTATGTCGAGGCAGATCAGTTGTAGCTGAACTCCTCATAAATTAGGATTGAACGACAAGGAATAAATCAATTACTTTGCAGCCGTGAAAAAGTGTACTAAAACAGACTTTAAGATGATGCATTGTAGAAGATTTTTACTCGCAGCTGCGGCCACACTGATTGCGGCTGCACTCTCGGCTCGTCCGATCGAAACATCAACTCAACCGACCGAAGCGCAGATCGACACGACGATCGTAGTCGATGGCGTACAGGTCTCGGCCGTCAAGCAGGGGTTGGTGCTCCGCTCCGAACCGATCGCCTCGACGATCGTAGGCGAACGCACCGCATCGCGCCGCCACATCTCGGCCGTGAAGGATCTGACCAACTTCGTTCCCAACCTCCACATTCCCGACTACGGTTCGCGTATGACCTCGTCGATCTATGTGCGCGGTTTGGGTGCCCGCATCGACCACCCTGCGATCGGTATGACGATCGACAATGTGCCGTTGATGCAGAAGAACAGCTTCGACACAGAGTTGATAGATATCGAGCGCATCGAGGTACTGCGCGGCCCGCAGTCGAGCCTCTACGGGCGCAACACGATGGGCGGCGTGGTGAACATCTATACGCTCTCGCCCTTCAACTATCAGGGCAACCGCCTGATGACGGAGTACAGCAGTGGCAACACGCTGCGTCTGCGCTATTCGCACTACGACAAGGTGAGCGAAGAGTTCGCGTGGTCGGCTTCGGCACACGCGATCCGAACCGACGGACACTTCGACAACCGTCTGACGGGCGAGGATGCCGATTGGGAGGAGAGTTGGGGAACAACTTGGAAGCAGCTTTACCGCAACAACAAGGGGCTGCGCATCGAGAATACCTTTGTGCTCGGCAAGGTGGATCAGGGCGGTTATCCCTACGCCTACATCGGTGGTCGCTCGGAGGGCGAGGAGGGCATTACGCTCGGCCAAATTGCCTACAACGACCCCTGCACCTACGAGCGTATGACGATCACCGACGGTCTGACGATCCAGTACGAGCGGCCACACTACTCGCTCACCTCGATCACGAGCTACCAATACACCGACGACCAAATGACGATGGATAACGACTTCCTGCCGCTCAACTACTTCACGCTCGAGCAGGGCATCCGCGAGCAGGTCATCACCGAGGATTTGGTTCTCCGTTCACGCGGTGAGCGGCGTTACAACTACCTCTTCGGTCTCTACGGCTTCTATCGTTACAACAAGACGAGCGCACCGGTCGTCTTCAAGGAGGAGGGTATCGACGCGCTGATCTTCGCAGCTGCCAACGCCGCCACGAACGGAATGGTGCAGATGAATGCGCTCGCCCCGATGCCGCTCGGATCGGACTTCACGAACCCGAACTACGGCGGAGCACTCTACCACGAGTCGTCGCTCCGTTTCGGGCGTTTCGAGGCGAAGGCCGGCATCCGCATCGAGAACGAGCACACCGAACTGAAGTATCACAGCTACGGCACGCTGAACTACCACCTCAAGCTCACGATGCCGCAGATGCCCCGTCCGATCGAGAGCGACCAAACCAACACGATCGACGAGCGTGGCTCCTACGACCACAGCTATACGGAGGTACTCCCCCGTCTGTCGCTGATCTACCGTTTCGACGCGCAGCGCAACCTCTACGCGACCATTTCGCGCGGTTTCAAGGCGGGCGGATTCAATATGCAGCTCTTCTCCGACATCCTGAAGGAGAAGTTGCAGGCACAGGCGCAAGGGGGCGAGTCGGAGGAGAAGGATATCGTATCCTACAAGCCCGAGTACAGCTGGAATTACGAGATCGGCGGCCACTTCTCGTGCGCCGACGGATTGGTGCGCGGCGATCTGGCACTCTTTTGGATCGAGGTCGAGGATCAGCAGCTCACCGTCTTTCCCGATGCCGATGCGACGGGTCGTATGATGACCAATGCCGGCCGCACGCGCTCGGTGGGTGGCGAATTTTCGATGCAGGTGCACCCCACCTCGAACCTGCAATTCGACCTCGCCTACGGCTACACGCAGGCGACCTTCCGTCGCTACGCCGACGGCAAGGCCGACTATCGCGGCAAGCGCGTACCGTATATTCCCGAGCAGACCCTCTCGGCCGGCGCGACTTGGACGATCCCGACCGGCGTGGCATGGCTGGGTGATCTGGTGCTGCACGGCGGTCTGCGCCACACGGGTACGATCTATTGGGACGAGGCGAACAGCGTAAAGCAGTCGCCCTATACCCTTTTCGATGCCTCGATTCGTTTCGAGCACGAACGCTACACGGTCGATTTTTGGGGCAAGAATCTTGGCGACAAAGCCTACGATCTCTTCTACTTCGAGTCGATCGGCAACCGTTTCGTGCAACGCGGCCGTCCGCAGGTGTTCGGAGCTACCGTAAGTATCAATTTTTAACCATATAACGCTATGAAAGCTGAATACAAACCCTATGTCGATGAGTTGATCGAATTGGCCATCAAGGAGGATATCGGTGATGGCGACCACACCTCGCTCTGTTGCATTCCTGCAGAGGAGCAGGGGCGTATGCGCCTGTTGTGTAAGCAGGAGGGAGTCTTGGCCGGTGTCGAGATTGCCGAGATCGTGCTGAAACGGCTCGACCCCGCGATGAAGTTCGAGCAGTTGCTCGCCGACGGCACCCATGTCAAGGCGGGTGATGTGGCCTTCTATGTATCGGGGCGACTGCGTTCGCTGTTGCAAGCGGAGCGTATCCTGCTCAACATTATGCAGCGCATGAGCGGTGTCGCTACGCAGACGGCCTTCTATGTAAAGCACCTCGAGGGGCTGCACACGAAGGTTTTGGATACGCGCAAGACCACGCCGGGGATGCGCGTGCTGGACAAGATGGCCGTAAAGATCGGCGGCGGCGAGAACCACCGCATCGGTCTGTTCGATATGATCCTGCTGAAGGATAACCACATCGACTTTGCCGGCGGCATCCGTCAGGCGGTCGAGGGGGCGAAAAAGTACCTCGCCGAGCGCGGAAAAAACATTCCGATCGAGTGTGAGGTACGCTCTTTGGAGGATATCGACGAGGTATTTGCCGCAGGGGGTGTCGATCGCATCATGTTCGACAACTTCACGCCCGAGATGACCCGCAAGGCGGTCGAGAAGGTGGCCGGTCGTTGCGAAACGGAGTCGAGCGGCGGTATCACGCTCGAGACGATGCGTGCCTACGCCGAGTGCGGGGTGGACTTCATCTCGGTTGGTGCCCTCACGCACCAGATTCGCTCGCTCGATATGTCGCTTAAGGCGTGCGAATAGCACCCCCGAGCGGCACAAAGCGAACAGAGGCTGCAAAAATTTGAGAAAAAATGCTTACCTTTAAGGCGGTAGAACTCGAAGATCGGCAAACAATCGAGGCGTTGATCCTGCCACGAGGCTTGATGAACTGCGATCTGTCGTTCGCCAATATGTATTGTTGGCGGGCAACCTATCGGAGCGAATGGGTGCTTGTGGAGGGGTTCTTGGTGATCCGTTTCCGCATCGACGGGGGCGAACGCCTCGGCTATATGCAACCCATCGGCGAGGGGGATTTCGGTCGGATCATTCCGCTGCTGCGGGAGGATGCCCACCGCTTGGGGGAGCCGTTGCGCCTTGTCGGACTCACCGAGGAGGGGTGGCAACAGCTGGCCGCACACGATGGCGATCGATTCGCCACCGAGACGGATCGGGCGATGAGCGACTACATCTACCGCACCGAGGAGTTGAGCCGCTTGATCGGTAAGCGCTACCAACCGAAGCGCAACCACTGCAACCGTTTTCGCACGCTCTATCCCGAGGTGCGATACGAACCGCTCGGGCGCGAACACTTCGCCGCCTGTATGGAGTTGGAGCGCGAGTGGTGTCGTCAGCGCGAGGGGTGCCGCGATGCAGCGTTAAGCTCCGAACGCGCAGCGTTGGAGTGTGCTCTGACGCACTTCGAAGCGTTGGGGCTTCGGGGCGGTTGTCTGATGGATGGCGAGCGGATGGTCGCTTTCTGCTACGGATCGGCCGTCAGCGAGGCGTGCTTTGTGATCCACGCCGAGAAGGCCGACACGCGCTACGAGGGGGCTTTTGCGGCTATCAACCGCGCCTTTGCGGAAGAGATCGGCCACGCGTTCCAATGGATCAACCGCGAGGAGGATCTCGGCATCGAGGGGCTGCGCAAGGCAAAGCTCTCGTACTGCCCCGCACGGCTGCTCGACAAATGTACGGCCGTCGAGTTAAGCGACGATGCCCGCGCCTGCCGACGGTTGTGGGAGGAGTGTTTTCCGAGCGACGAACGCGCCTTTACGGATCGATTCCTGCTGCATTACTTGCGCGAAGAGCGGATGTTGCGACGAACAGACGAGCACGGAGTGGTCGTTGCGATGGCACACACGATCCCCTTTCGGAGTGCGATCGGCCGCATCGACTACCTCTACGCCGTAGCAACCGACCCGTCGGCTCGTGGTCGGGGGTTGGCCTCGGAGCTGATCGAAGAGGCTGTGCGGCGTGCCCGCGAACGCGGGGCGGTGGCCGTTGCGTTGATTCCGGCCGACGAGCCGTTGCGTGCATACTACACCGTACGCGGGTTTGAGGGCGACTACCCCATCCGCCTCCATACGCCGGATCGTTTCGACTTCGGTACAGGCGAGGCGGAGCGCGATCGGGCGATGCTGCGATGGTGCGGTGAACGCCAAGCCGTACCCGAGCCGTTGGCCTGCTTTTATTGCGAACACGATTGATACGATTGATAACAACCAATATGAAACGACTACTGATCCTCTTGCTGGGCATCTTGCTCACGGCCTGCTCCGATCCGAAGCAGGAGTTCTTTCCGGCCAAGCGTGCCAAGCAGGTCAATCCCGACACGCGGTTGGCCATCAATTTTTTGAGTGAGCCGACCATCGGCACAAGCGGCAAGATCCGCGTATGGGATGCTGCGACCAACAAGGTGGTGGACAGCCTCGATCTCTCGATTCCGGCCGGCCCGACCACCCCGACCAAGCTCCCCAAGCCCCCCTACGGTTGGGAGCCGTATGACTACAACCAGCCGCGCCGCACGAATGCCGACACGAAACCCGGGACCCCGTCGGGGGTAGCCGGTCCGACGACAACGGCCTATCAGCTGACGATCATCGGCGGCTTTACCGATGGTTTCCACTTCCACCCGATCATCGTGACAGGTACGAAGGCTGAGATCTATCTCCACCACAACCTGCTCGAGTACGGCAAGCGATACTATGTGACGATCGACGACGGCGTACTGACGACGGCCGACGATGATTTTCACGGCATCACGAAGGAGGACGGTTGGTACTTCACGACCAAGAAGAGTGCCCCTGCGGCCGAGAGCCGTCGTCTGACGGTCAATGCCGACGGTTCGGCGGACTTTACCACCGTGCAGGGGGCGTTGGACTTCGTACCCGACTTTAGCGACGAAGAGTGGACGATCTTTGTCCACAACGGCGACTACGAGGAGTTGGTCTATTTCCGCAACAAGACGAATCTTACGATCGAAGGCGAGAGCCGCGAGGGGGTGCATATCCACTACCCCAACAACGAGGTCTTCAACCCCCACCCCGACGATGTGGCGACGAACGAGTACAAAGGCACCTTCCCGTCGCGCCGTGCCGCCTTTATGGCCGACAACTGCACCGACCTGAAGATGCTCAATCTGACGATCTCGACCACGCTGCGCGGACAAGCCGAGGGATTGCTCTTGATGGGTGAGCGTATCCACCTCGAGAATGTCTTTATCAACGGCTCGGGCGATGCGCTGCAGGCCAACGGTTCGTGCTACTTCTACAAATGCCGCATCAAGGGCGACGGCGACTCGGTACTGGGGCGCGGGCCCTGCTTCTTTGAGCAGTGCAAGCTGATCTCGCGCGGCCCCTTTATGTGGATTCGCAACGACTCGGAGAAGAGCCGAGGCAACATCTTCTATCGCTGCCGTTTCAAGGGCGTGGGACGCGGTGCCGTCTTTGCCCGCACGAACGACAAATATGCCGCCTGCGAGGCGGTGCTGCTCAACTGCCAGATCGAGAATGTCGAGCCGGCGGGTTGGGGGCGTATGCCTGCCGACTGCTCGCGCCTGCACTACTGGGAGTTCAACAGCACCGATACGGACGACCGTCCGATCGACATCTCGCAACGCGCTGCCGGATCGCGCCAGCTCGATGCCGTGCAGGACAGCCTGCTGATCGCCTCCTACTCGAACCCCGCATGGGTCTTGGGTTGGAATCCGAAACAAGAGTAATCACACAAAAACAATGAAATAAACCTATCCCACTATGAAACGCAAAATTGTTGTTACCGTAGCTCCCGTTTGCCATGTAGGCAAGCCTGTTCCCGAGGGTTCGCTCAATCCGCTGACCCCCGAGGAGATCGCCGCCGATGTGGCCGCTTGTGCTGCCGAGGGCGCCTCGATGGTGCACCTGCATGTACGCGACCTGACGGGCGAGCAGACCTTCGATCTGACCCACTTCAGCCGCACGCTCGACCTGATCGCCGAGCGCACCGACATCGTGATTCAAGGCTCGACGGGCGGCCTCTCGACCCTCTCGCTCGAGGAGCGCAGTGTCTGCCTCAATGAGCCGCGTGTCGAGGTCGCCTCGCTCAATATGGGTTCGGTGAACTTCGGCGAAAGCGTCTATGTCAATACGCTGCCCGAGATTCGCTACTGGGCCGGCCGTATGCGCGAAACGAAGGTGGTTCCCGAGATGGAGATCTTCGATTTGAGTATGGTCGAGACCTGCACGAAGCTGGCCGACGAGGGGGTCTTGGATCGTCCGTTGAGCTACAACTTCTGCCTCGGTACGGGTACGGCAAGTAACCTGAAAGATACGCCGCACAACTTGAGCTGTATGCTCTCGCTGATGGAGCCGAACGGCCACTGGGGGTTGAACAACGACTCGATGAAAGATCTCCACTTCCTGGGCTGTGCGATTGCAATGGGTGCCTCGGTGGTGCGCGTCGGCTTCGAGGACAGCTTCTACTACGAGGAGGACAAGACCGCCCCGAACAACGCCTTCTTGGTCAAAAAGCTCGTCGAGCTGGTACGCGCTTTGGGGTGCGAGCCCGCCACGCCGGCCGAGGCGCGTGAGATCATGGGTATTACCAAACTGCGCGGATAATGATACGCTCCTACACCGAGTTGCAACGCCACTACCCCATCGCCACCGACCACGCGTGGCGTGCGGTGATCGCCGATATGCTGCATCGACAGCGTATCCGACTGGTGGTGATCGACGACGACCCGACGGGTATTCAGACCGTGCACGGTTGCCTGCTCCTAACCGATTTTTCGGTGGAGCGCGTAGCGGCTGCACTGGACGACGAAGCCCCCTTCTTCTACCTCTTGGCCAACAGCCGCGCGCTGCCCGAGCAGGAGGCACGCAAGGTGGTACGCCAAGCCGTCGAGGCGGTCTTGGAGGCGAACCGCACGCGCGGTTACAACCTCGTATTCTTGAGCCGCAGCGATTCGACCCTGCGCGGCCACTTCCCCGCCGAGCCCGATACGATGGTCGAGGTACTGGCCGAGCACGGCATCGTACCCGAACTGCCGTTGCTGTTCGTCCCCTCGTTCTTCGAGGCGGGGCGTATGACGGTTGAGGGGGTACACTATATGCGTTCGGGCGAGGAGCTGACACCGGTCAGCGAAACGGAGTTCGCACGCGACAATGTCTTTGGCTACGCGAATGCCCGTCTGACGAAGTACATTATCGAGAAGTGCGCAGGGATGGTCACGCAGGACGAAGTGGCACACATCGACCTCAAAACGCTGCGCCATAGCGATCCTGCAGGGCTGCTCGAAAAGCTGCACACGCTCGGCAATAAGCGGTGTATCGCCTTCGATTCGCTCGATTACGACGATTTGGGGCGGATCGCGCTGGCCGTCTTGGCGCAGTTCGAGGGCGAAAAGGGCCACCGCGCGGCGGTGATTCGTTGTTCGTCGTCGCTGCCGAAGGCGATGAGCGGCATCGAGGAGCAGGCCTACATCGCCGCCCCCGAATCGGGCGCACGCGGCGTGGTGGTCGTGGGTTCGCATGTAAAGAAGAGCACCGAACAGCTCAACTGCCTCTTGGCAGCCGAGGGGGTTACGGGGATCGAGATTGATGTCGAGGGGATTCTCAACGACCGCCCCGAGCTGATGACCGAGGTGCTGGGTGAGGTGGCTGCCGCCTACAACGCAGGCCTCACGCCCGTACTCTACACCTCGCGCCGTGAGGTGCGCTGCGACGATGTGGAGAAGCGGTTGGCACTCGGTGCAAAGATTTCCCGTTTCTTGGTCGAGGCGGTGCGTGCGCTGCCCTTCCGACCCGACTTCTTGGTATCGAAGGGAGGCATCACCTCGCACGATATTCTGACCCACAGTTTGGAGGTGCGCACGGCGCGTGTAGCCGGTCAGGCTGCCGCTGGTATCCCGACGATCCGCTTGGGAGCCGACGAGCACTTCGCCAACCTGTTGTATGT
>CAZVNR010000006.1:0-45799 GCA_964628945.1 uncultured Alistipes sp.
AAAATATTTTTCAATAAAATTTAAACAGTTACTTAGAATTTAGAATTCAAAATTGCTTTTTGCTACTTTGCAGAACTCCCTAAAAGCTCGGAAGTTTGTATCTCTTCTCTGTCGCATCAACCAAAAGCTGAAAGATGAAGGCTGAGTGCTGAAAACTCATTTTGAATTTTGCATTTTGAATTTTGAATTTGGTATTCCATCTCGACTAATCGAGATGGAATACCTCCTCCATCGTGGCCCACCACTCGCCCTCGGCGCGGGTGTCGAGCGGACGCTGGCAGGGCATGCAGACATCCCACCAACGCTGTGTTTCGGGGTCGGCGGCCATCTTCGCCATATCGGCCTCGTAATCGCTGCCCACATACTCGTAGTAGCTGAACAGCAGCCCATCCTTGTAGTAGATGCTGTAGTTCTCGATGTTGCACTCCTTGATCATCTTCAGTACACTCGGCCACGCCGCAGCGTGCAACTTCTTGTACTCCTCCAATTTATCGGCATTCACGCCGATCACCATACCATAGCGTTTCATTATCGTTTAGTTTTTTTTGATTTCTTGGGAATTCTAGGAGTTCTGGGAATACTGCGAGTACGCCCAATACAGACTTACCCTTTTTCGCTCTTCCCTCTCTCCTCTTTTCTCTTTTCTCTTTTCTCTTTTCTCTTTTCTCTTTGCTCTTTGCTCTCTAATTGTGTACTGCGCGGAACAGTGCCTCGACATTCGCGGGGTTGATGTCGGGCAGGATCGCCTCGTGGCTCGGCGAGAGGATCAGACCCGTCGGGAAGACCTCCTTCAGACGGCGTACATCGGCCTCGACCTCCTCGGGCGTACCGTTCACGAGCAGATGCTGTGCATCGACACCGCCGAAGAAGCAACCCTTGTCGCCGAAGTCGGCCTTGAGCTTCTCGGCCTGCATATCGCGTGCTTTGGCTTGGATCGGGTGGATCACATCCACGCCGAGGTCAAACAGATCGCCGATGATCGGGTGGATCGCGCCGCACGAGTGGTGCACGACCTTCAGTCCGTAGCTCTTTGCCTGATCGACCAATCGTTTCGTGCCCGGGAAGACATACTCGCGCAGCTCCTCGGGGGCGACGAGCAGCCCGTTCTGACTGCCGAAGTCGTTACCGATCAAGACGGCATCGAGGTAGCCCTTGGTCGCCTCGTAGAAGATCTCGCCGCAGCGGATGTAGAAGTCGGTGATGCGGTCGATCACGGCGCGGAACATCTCGGGGGCGATCATCATCGTCAGGAGGGCATTCTCCATACCGAAGGCCGAGCAGGCATCTTGGAAGTGCGCCGCCCACATAACACCCATACGCGCCGCGTCCTCGGGTGCCGCCATCGCCAGACGGCGTGCCTCCTGAAAGTCGATGTGCTCCTCGGGATCGGGCCACGGGAAGGTATCGACCAAAGCGGGGTCGGTCATATCCTCGAAGAAACCCGGGGCGGTCAGCGTGCGCTCATCCTGCGCACCCCCCTCGCCGCTCTTGGCAAAGGCGAGCGAGCAGCCGATATCGTTCGTCGGCGGGTTGTTATAGGGAACGGGGATCGGATAGACATCGTCGTCGATCTTGCGCTTCAGGGCATCGACCGAATCGACGCCGAAGTGCTTAAAAAGTTTCGGCAAGGCCGACGGCACGGGCAGACCGAGCCACGAAGCGGGACGATCGACCTCCTTGCGGTCGATCGTGGCGAAAAATCGTTCTTTGTGGGTCATCATAGCTGTTTCAGTTGCGGTTGGTTTTACAAATATACGAATAATTTTACAAAAACTACCAAAGTGCGGTGAAAAGTGGTTGGGGCTGCGAAATTTTCACAGAAAATCGTATATTTGTCGTGTATAACCCCATTTTTCTACTAAACGAACCATGAAACAGCTTTTTTCGATTTTGATGGCTGCCCTGCTGACCTGCGCGTTGGCGGGCTGCAGCGATTCGTACGACGACGGTGCGCTGCGCGATGAGATTGCCCGCCTCGAAAAACGCCTCGAGGCGGCCGAGACGGTGCTCGCGGCCTACGCCAAGAACCTCTCGATCACGGCGGTCGAGAAGATCACCGACGGCTACCTGATCCGCTTCTCGGACGGCAGCTCGGCGACGATCCACAACGGTAAGAACGGCGCGGACGGCAAGGATGGCGCCAACGGCTCGAACGGTAAGGACGGCGATACTTGGATCAGCTCTGTGACGGTCGGTGAGCGCGAGGTGACCTTTGTCATGACCGACGGCCGTAGCTTCTCGATCCCGTTGGCTACGCCCGTGACGAAGTTGCAGCAGATCGTCTATGTGCCCGACAATGTCGATGGAATGGCGACCGTGCGCTACACCTCGCCGAGCGATGCCACGGTGACCCTCTCGTTCCTGATCTCGCCCCGCGAGGAGCTGGCTGCGCTGACCGAGCAGTGGGCGACCTACTTTACGCTCAAGGCTGTGGCGACGGCCAACAGCCGCACGACCGAACTGACCGACCTGCCGATCACCGCCTTTGCGGCCGATGCGGCGAGCGGCATCGTCGAAGTGACCGCCTCGGCAGCGAACCTCGCGGCCAACTTCTTTGTCGGCGTGGAGGCAGCGGCCGTGAGCCTTGTCGTTTCGGACGGTGTGACGACCCTCGCCTCGGAGTTTGTCCCCCTGTGGGCCTCGGCCGAGCACTTCCCCGCCAACGAGCTGCGCTACACGACCACGAACGGCGCGACAGCCACCCCGAAAAAGGCTGTCGGTGCAGGGATCACGGTGGTCGAGAACAGCTACGAGAACGGAGTGGGTCGGATGCTCTTCTCCGAGAACTTGACCGAGATCGGCGAGCAGGCCTTTGCTGCCCACGCCACGCTCCGCACGGTGGAGCTGCCGCACGGCCTTGTGACGGTCGGAAAGAAGAGCTTTAACAACTGTACGAAACTCGTCGAGGCGACGATCCCCGTGACGGTCAGCGCGATCAAGGAGTACGCCTTTGGCGGCAGTGCGCTGCAGCAGGTGCGTATTCTTGGCACGCCCACGATCGGGCAGTTTGCCTTCTCGAACTGCAAGAGCCTCGCCGCCTTCTATGGCCCCTCGGCGACGGCCGACCATCGCGGACTGCTGGATGGCAGCCGCTTTGCCGCCTACGCTCCCGCTTCGGGGTTGAGCTATGCAGTGCCCGAGGGGGTCGAGACGATCGGTGCAACGGCCTTTGCCAACTGCGGCGAGGTGACCGATGTGACCCTCCCCGCAGGGATCACCTCGGTCGAGACCTACGGCTTCTACTACTGCTTCGCCCTCTCCTCGATCAACCTCCCCGAGGGGGTACGGTCGATCGGCGAATACGCCTTTATGGGGTGTCGCGGTTTGCGTGAGCTGACCCTCCCCTCGACGATCGAAACGATCGCCGCAGGTGCCTTCCGCGGCTGCGAGAAGGTGACCGTTTGGACCGTGAAGGCCGCAACGCCCCCTGTGCTCGCCTCGGGCGTGTTTGCCGGCTGCAACGCGATGACCGAGATCCGTGTCCCCGCCTCGGCAGTCGAGCTGTATAAAGCCGCCGACGGATGGGCAAACTATGCGGATAAGATATCCGCAATTCAAAATTAAGAATTAAAAATTCAAAATTAAGCGTTAAAAATTGGGCTGATGCGGTTTGTGTGCCACATCAGCCCAATCATTTTGAATTTTGCATTCTACATTTTGAATTTAAGGATTTTACCTTCCCAGCTCCCAAACCTCCATATCTCGCATATCGGCGCCGTCGATCGTCAGGCGCAGGGCGGTGCGTTGTTTGTGGAACCCGTAGCAGCCCGCCGCACCCGGGTTGACGGCCAAGAGGTCATAGACGGGGTCGTACTGCACCTTGAGAATGTGCGAGTGGCCGGCAATAAAGAGCTTCGGCCGTGCCGATTGGATGCGCTGCAACGCCTTGGGGGCGTAGCGGCGCGGGTAGCCGCCGATGTGGGTCATCAGCACCGTCACCTCCTCGCACTGAAAAAAGGCGAACTCGGGATAGATGCGCCGCGTGACACCGCCGTCGATGTTGCCATAGACGGCACGCAGCGGTTTGAAGGCGGCGATCTCGTCGGCCAGCTCCTGCGACCCGATGTCGCCCGCGTGCCAAATCTCGTCCACCTCCTTAAAGAAGCGGCGCAGCGGCTCGTCGAACGAGCCGTGTGTGTCGGAGAGGATGCCGATCCGTTTCATAAACGATTGCGTGCAGGGTTAATACTTCCCCTTCCAGAGGGCCTTGATCCGCTCGGCGATCTTCTGCTCGGCGGCATTCTGCAGGTTGGGTTCGTAGAAGCGCGTCCCCGAGAGCGACTCGGGCAGGAACTCCAACTCGGCGAAGTGGTCGGCGTAGTCGTGCGCGTATTTGTACCCCTCGCCGTAGCCCGCCTCGGCCATCAGCTTCGTCGGAGCGTTGCGGATATGGAGCGGTACGGGGCGGTTCGTCGTATCCTTCTCGACCAATGCAAGTGCCTTGTTGATCGCCATATAGGCCGAGTTGCTCTTCGGCGAGGTGGCCAGATAGATCGTCGTCTCGGCGAGCGTGATGCGTGCCTCGGGCATACCGATCTTGTGCACCGTGTCGAAGCAGGCGTTGGCCAACAGCAGCGCATTGGGGTTGGCCAAGCCGATATCCTCCGAGGCCAAGATGACCAACCGTCGGGCGATAAAACGTGGCTCCTCGCCACCGGCCAACATCCGCGCGAGGTAGTAGATCGCCGCATTGGGATCGCTGCCGCGCACCGACTTAATAAAGGCCGAGATCACATCGTAGTGCTGTTCGCCCTTCTTGTCGTAGAGGGCGATATTCTGTTGCAGGCAGTCGGTCACCGAGCGGTCGGTGATCACCACCTTCCCCTCCGTCGCGCCGACCACAATATCCAAAATATTGAGCAGCTTGCGGGCATCGCCCCCCGAGAAGCGGAACAGTGCCCCTGTTTCGACCACCTCGATCTCGCGAGTTTTTAGCTCCGTGTCCGTTTGCAGGGCGCGGCTGAGCAGCCGCTCAAGGTCGGCATCCTCCAACGCCTTCAAGATATAGACCTGACAGCGGCTCAAGAGGGGCGAGATCACCTCGAACGAGGGGTTCTCGGTCGTCGCGCCGATCAGCGTGAAGATCCCCTGCTCGACCGCCCCCAAGAGCGAATCCTGCTGCGATTTGTTGAAGCGGTGGATCTCGTCGATAAAGAGGAACGGAGCACGCTGATCAAAGAAGCGTTGCCGCTTGGCCGACTCGATCACCTCGCGTACATCCTTCACGCCCGAGGTGACGGCCGAAAGGGTGTAGAAGGAGCGTTCGAGGGTCGTGGCAACGATCTTTGCAAGGGTCGTCTTGCCGACACCCGGCGGGCCCCACAGGATGAACGAGGGGACATTGCCCGTCTCGAAGAATTTACGAAAGACCCCGTTCGCACCCACAAGGTGCTCCTGCCCGATGTAATCATCGAGCTTCGCAGGGCGCAGGCGTTCGGCTAACGGAGTCATATACTTCGTAAATTCAAAATTGGGAGGGATGGGAGAGCTGGGAGAACTGGGAATACTGGGAGTGCTGCGAGTACGCCCAAAATATTTTTGCTCTTTCCTCTTTCCTCTTAATTCTCTGTCGGTTTGACGAGGCTCAAATACAGTTCGTCGAGCTGCGCCTGATCGACCATACTCGGGGCCTCGAGCATCACATCACGGCCGGCGTTGTTCTTCGGGAAGGCGATGTAGTCGCGGATCGACTCCGAGCCGCCGAACAACGAACACAGACGATCGAAACCGAAGGCCAAACCACCGTGCGGGGGCGCACCAAACTTAAAGGCGTTCATCAGGAAGCCGAACTGCTCCTCGGCACGCTCGGGCGTAAAGCCGAGGCACTTAAAGATCGTCGCCTGCAGCTTTGCATCGTGGATACGGATCGAGCCGCCGCCGATCTCCGTGCCGTTGCAGATAAAGTCGTAGGCGTTGGCACGCACGCGGGCGGGATCGCTCTCAAGGTAGGGGACATCCTCGGGTTTGGGCGAGGTGAAGGGGTGGTGCATCGCATAGAAACGCTCCGTCTCCTCATCCCACTCGAACATCGGGAAATCGACCACCCACAGCGGGGCGAACTTCTGCGGATCGCGCAGACCGAGCTGCTGAGCCACCTCGAGGCGCAGAGCGCAGAGCTGCGTCAGCGCCTTGAACTTCTTGCCGCAGAGGATGAAGACCATATCGCCGGCCTTGGCACCGCACCGCTCGGCCATCGCGCGTACCTCTTCGGGCGAGTAGAACTTGTCGATCGACGACTTCACGCCGCCCTCCTCGACACGAATCCAAATCAACCCCTTGGCGCCCACCTGCGGACGCTTCACGAACTCCGTGAGGGCATCGATCTGCTTGCGCGTATAGGTGGCGCAACTCGTTGCGGCGAAGCCCGTGATGTACTCCGCATCGTCAAAGACCGAGAAACCGTGCCCCTTGGCAAGGTCGGTCAGATCCGAGAACTCCATGCCGAAGCGCAGGTCGGGTTTGTCCGAACCGTACTTCTCCATCGCCTCGATCCACGGCATACGGCGCAGCGGCTCCGTGAACTCGACGCCCATCACCTCGCGGAACATATGCTTTGCCCAACGCTCGAAGGTCGAGATCACATCCTCCTGCTCGACGAAGGCCATCTCGCAGTCGATCTGCGTAAACTCGGGCTGACGATCGGCACGCAAATCCTCGTCGCGGAAGCAGCGCACGATCTGGAAGTAGCGGTCGTAACCGGCCACCATCAGGAGCTGTTTCAGCGTCTGGGGCGACTGCGGCAGGGCGTAGAACTGGTTGGGGTTCATACGCGACGGCACGATAAAGTCACGCGCACCCTCGGGGGTCGAACCTACGAGGTAGGGGGTCTCGATCTCGAGGAAACCCTCGCTGTCGAGGAAGCGGCGGATCTCCTGTGCCATCTTATGGCGCAGGATCATATTGCGCTGCAGGGGCGGACGGCGCAGGTCGAGGTAGCGGTACTTCATACGCAGATCGTCGCCCCCGTCCGAGTGCTCCTCGATGGTGAACGGCGGGGTCTGCGCCTCGTTCAGTACGGTGATCGCCTCGGCGGCCACCTCAATATCGCCCGTCGGCATCTTCGGGTTCTTTGACGAACGCTCGATCACCTTGCCCGTGACCTGAAGCACCCACTCGCGGCCTACGCGGAGGGCTGTTTCGCGCACGGCAGCATCGGTCGTCTCCTCGACGACGATCTGTGTCAGACCGTAACGGTCGCGCAGGTCGATAAAGGTCATTGCTCCCAAGTTGCGCACCTTCTGCACCCAGCCGGCGAGGGTGACCACTTCATTTACATTCTCGACTCGGAGCGAGCCGCAAGTGTGAGTTCTGTACATACTATTTTGTGAGTTTTATTCGTTAATTCTATGTTAAATCGTCGGATAACTCGCAAAGTTACGCAATAAAAATAGTATTTTTGCACTTTGGAACCGAAAAAAATGGAGCAACAGCAACTCATCGACGAAAAAATGATGCGTTTGGCCCTCGAAGAGGCCGCGGCGGCCCTCGCTGAAGAGGAGGTGCCGATCGGTGCCGTCGTGGTGGCCGACGGGCGCGTGATCGGTCGCGGACACAATCTGGTCGAGCGACTGCAGGACCCGACGGCCCACGCCGAGATGCAGGCCCTGACGGCGGCGACCGAGACCCTCGGCGGGAAGTATCTGCCGCGTGCCACGCTCTATGTAACCGTTGAACCCTGCATTATGTGTGCCGGTGCGATCGCTTGGGCGCAGGTCGGGCGTGTCGTGTGGGGAGCCGACGATCCGAAAAAGGGCTACCGAACCTACTCCGAGCGCGTATTTCACCCCAAAACGGAGGTCGTAAGCGGGGTGCTCGGCGTGGAGTGCGAGGCACTTATGACACGATTTTTTAGCACCTTGCGGCGATAGGATTTGAATATTTGCATTTTATTCTGTACTTTTGCCGCATTGTTTCGCAAACTTAAAACTAAAAATAACTAAACAATTATGAAAAAAATCTTTGTAATGGTAGTCGCGCTGATGGCAGCGTTTACGCTCTCGGCGCAGGAGGTTGATGTGAAGGCAGTCTATAACGAGGCTGCTGCAGCTTATGGTGCCAAGAACCACAAGCTGGCGATCGAGAAGTTTGATCAGGTGATCGAGCTGGGTATGGATTCGGAGGATCCCGCCGTTGCATCGTTGGTGGCTACGGCCAAGAAGACGATCCCGGGCTGCTACTTTCAGCTGGGTGGCCGCGATTTCAAGGCCAATAACTATGACGAGGCATTGAAGAATTTCCAAGCATCGGCCGAGACGGCAGAGCTCTACGGCGATATGCCGCGTATGCAGAAGGCCAAGCAGTGGATTGCCAATGTGTATCAGGCACAGGGTGGTGATGCCTACAACAGCAAGGACTATGCAACGGCTGCCGGTATCTTCGCCAAGGGTTATGAGGCCGACCCTGACAATACGGGTATGGCGCTGAACCTCGCGATGAGCTACTGCGAGCTGGGCGAGTTCGAGAAAGGTATCGAGGTCTATGAGGCTGTTGCCGCAAAGACCCACCCGAAGTACGCCGAGCATGCTGCCAAGGCCAAGGAGATGATGGCCCTCTATACGAACAACAAGGTGGCCGAGCTGCAGGGCGCAGGCGACTTTGACGGTATCATCGCACTGGCCGACAAGCAGTTGGAGAAGAACCCCGCAAATGCGATCTTCCAGCTGGTTCGCGTACAGGCTTACCTCGGTAAGAAGGATTATGCCAAGGTGATCGAGCTGGCTCCGGCTGCTGCCGAGGCACAGACCGACGAGGCCGACAAGAGCACGGTTTACTATCAGCTGGCTTCGGCTCACAACGCCCTCTCGCAGCGCGATCAGGCAATCGCCGCCTTCCAGAAGGTGACGGCCGGTCCCGCAGCCGAGAATGCCAAGGCTGCGCTCGCCGAGCTGAACAAGAAATAGTTGTTCGCTCTCAACAACACAAGCCGCCCTTTCGGGCGGCTTGTGTTGTTGAATAAAGCAAAAGAGGCTGTCGCAACAGAACTTGTTGGACAGCCTCTTGTGAAAACGAAGTAGGGCAGCGTTAGACCGTCATGATCTCCTTCTCCTTCTTTGCGAGCACCTCGTCAATCAGTTTCGTGTACTTGTCGAGGAGCTTTTGTACCTGCGTTTCGCCATCTTTGGCCTCATCCTCGGGCATGCCCTCCTTTTGTGCCTTCTTGAACTGCTCGATCGCATCGCGGCGGGCGTTGCGGAGACTGACACGAGCCGTCTCGGCCTCGCCGCGCGAGCGCTTCACCAACTCCTTGCGACGCTCCTCGGTGAGCGGCGGCATCGTCAGACGAATCTGCTCGCCGTTGTTCGAGGGGGTAAGGCCGATGTTTGAGTCGATGATCGCCTTCTCGATCACGCGGATTAGGTTCTTGTCCCACGGCTGGATCAGCACCGTCTTGGCATCGGGTACGGTCACCGAAGCAGCACCCGATACGGGCACCTGCGAGCCGTAGTACTCGACCATCACACCGTTCAGCACATTGACCGACGCCTTGCCGGCGCGGATGTTCAGCAACTCCTCGTCGAGGTGATCGACCGCCTTCTGCATACGGACAGAGGCGTCGTTCAGAATAGTCTTGGTATCCATCTTTCTATCTGTTTTAATGATTCATGTCTTACTTTGCGGGCAGATACAACTGCACGGCCTCGACCAGCAGATCGAACTCCGCCGGCTCATAGCCCACCGTCGCCATTGCGACGCGACCCTCCTTGTCGATCAGGAAGTTGCGCGGGATGTAGTTCGAGGCGTACTGATCGTAGATCTTGCGCTCGGGGTCTAACCCCATCGGAAAGGTGTAGCCCTGTTGTTCGCGGAAGGCGGCTACCGCAGCGCGCTCCTCGCCGCGCGAGATCGGCAGGAATACGAACTGTTCGTCGGCATAGCGGTCGATCACATCTTGCTGCACGCGTTTCAGCTCCTCGCGGCAGGGCGGGCACCATGTCGCCCAGAAATTAAGAAGGACGACCTTGCCCTTCAGCTCCGAGAGGGTGACGGTCTTCCCGTCGAACAGCGTGACGGTGAAGTCGGGTGCCATCTCGCCCACCTTGACGAGGGTCGTGGCGGCCACCTCATCTTCGGCCTCCGTCTCGGTTTGAACCGGTGCGGCCGCAGGCTCACCCGTAGGGAGCATAAACATTGCTGCGACAACGACGACGAGTAACACAACGAGCAACCACAGGCGCGTGGTGCGTTGCTTTTTGCGGGTACGAATCTGCATAGTTTTTTGCGGTTATAATTTCACAAGCGTTCCGATCGGCTCACCTGCCAAGATCTTGCCGAGGTTGCCCGGCGTGTCCATATCGAAGACGATAATCTGCAATTTGTTCTCGCGGCAGAGCGTGAAGGCAGTCTGATCCATCACCTTCAGCCGGCGTGCAAGCACCTCGTCGAAGGTGATCTCGTCGAACTTCGTGGCCGTCGGATCCTTCTCGGGATCTGCCGTATAGACTCCATCTACACGCGTGCCCTTCAGCATCACCTCGGCCTCGATCTCGATGCCGCGCAGTGCCGAGGCGGTGTCGGTCGTGAAGTAGGGGTTCGAGGTGCCGCCGCCGATGATCACGACATAGCCCGCCTCGAGGTACTCGATCGCCTTCGCCTTCGAGAAGTACTCGCCGATGGGCTCCATACGGATCGAGGTCAGCACCTTGCACTTCACGCCGTTGTCCTCGAGCGCCGAGTGCAGGGCCAGCGAGTTGATGATCGTGGCCAGCATGCCCATTTGGTCGCCCTTCACGCGGTCGAAACCGCGCTTGGCACCCGTCATACCGCGAAAAATATTGCCGCCGCCGATGACGATGCCGACCTGTACGCCACTCTCCGATACGGCCTTAATCTGCTCGGCATAGGACTGCAACATCTGCGGATCAATGCCGTATTTCTGTTCACCTTGGAGCGATTCGCCGCTCAATTTCAGAAGGATTCGGTTGTATTTCATAGTGTGAAATTTTGTTTCTTGTTGCGAAGATAAAAAAATTCTTTGAAAAAACAGCCATTTTTCACTATCTTTGTGCAATTATGAGCGAACAGAAGTACACATTGCTCGAAAAAATCGACTCTCCGGCTGATCTGAAGCAGCTCTCGATCGACCAACTCGCCCCCTATTGCGACGAGTTGCGCCGCTATATCGTCGAGGCCTGCGCCGTCAATCCCGGGCACTTGGGGTCGAGCCTCGGCGCGGTCGAACTGACCGTCGCCCTGCACTATGTCTTCGATACGCCGAACGACCGGTTGGTGTGGGATGTCGGCCACCAGACCTACGCCCACAAGATCATCACCGGTCGCCGTGAGGCCTTCCTCACGCAACGCAAGCTGAACGGTTTGAGCGGCTTCCCGCGTATGGACGAGAGCGCGTACGATGCCTTCGGCGGAGGGCACGCCTCGGTCTCGATCTCGGCAGCCTACGGTATGGCGGCGGCCGCCGCACTCGACGGCGATCGCTCGAAACAGATCGTGGCGATCATCGGCGATGCCTCGATGACGGGCGGTTTGGCCTTCGAGGGGTTGAACAACGCCGGTGCCTCGCGCGATACCGACCTGCTGGTCATTCTGAACGATAACAATATGGCGATCGACCCGGGTACGGGTGCGCTGAAGAGCTACCTTACGAAGATCACCTCGTCGCACCACTACAACCGCTTCAAGCAACGGACGTGGGCGCTCTTTACCCATACGCCGCGCCTGCAACGGATGCTGCGCAAGGTGAGCAACGCACTGAAACAGGTCATCTTGGGGCGCAGTAACCTCTTCGAGAGCCTCAATTTCCGCTACTTTGGCCCGATCGACGGCCACAACCTCCCCGAACTGGTGCGCACGCTGCGTGCCCTGCGCGATATTCGCGGGCCGAAGCTGTTGCATGTGCTGACGGTGAAGGGCAAGGGCTACGCCCCTGCCGAGCAGGACCCCGCCACTTGGCACGCCCCCGGGCGTTTCGATGCCGCGACGGGTGAGCGACCCGCCCCGCGTCGGAGTGCCGACCGCTATCAGGATGTCTTCGGGCAGACCCTGATCGACCTCGCCCGTATGGATGAGCGCGTGGTGGGTATCACGGCCGCGATGCCTTCGGGGTGCGGTATGAGTAGGATGCTCGAACAGCTGCCCGAACGGGTCTTCGATGTGGGGATCGCCGAGGGGCACGCCGTCACCTTTGCGGCGGGCTTGGCTGCGGCGGGCAAGGTGCCCTTCTGCGCCATCTACTCGACCTTTATGCAGCGCGCTTATGATAATGTGATCCACGATGTGGCGATCCAACACCTGCCGGTTGTCTTCTGCCTCGACCGTGGCGGCTTGGTGGGCGAGGATGGTGTGACGCATCACGGGGTCTTCGATATGGCGGCCTATGCGGCGGTGCCCTCGCTGACGGTGGCGGCACCGCGTAACGAGGCCGAACTGCGCAACCTGATGTTTACCGCCCTGCAGGCCGGTTCGCCGTGGATGATTCGCTACCCGCGCGGTGGCGGTGAGGGGGTTGCTTGGCGTGACGAGGTGTTCCGCGCGATCGAAACGGGTCGTGGCGAGTGCCTGCGCACGGGGCGCGGGGTGGCGGTACTGACCATCGGTACAACCGCCTCGGCGGCGGCAAAGGCGATCGATCGCGCCGCAAAAGAGGGGATCGAGGCGGCGCACTACGACCTGCGCTTCGTTAAACCGCTCGATACGGCACTGCTTGATGAGGTGGCCGCCTCGTTCGATCGGGTGATTACGGTCGAGGATGGCTCGCTGCGCGGTGGCGTGGGAGAGGCCGTGACGGCCTATCTGAATGGTTGCGGTCGCACGATCCGTGTCACGCGGCTCGGTATCCCCGACCGCTGGATCGAGCAGGGTACACCCGTCGAGTTGCACGCTCTTTGCGGCTACGACGAGGAGGGCATCTATCAAGCCCTGAAAGCAGACTGCTAAATTAAATCATTTTGAATTTGCCAAACGATGACTGCACTGTTTGAAGATATCATCTTTGGCCCTGTCCGTTCGCGCCGATTGGGGCTTTCGTTGGGGGTCAATCTGCTGCCTGCCCACGCCAAATTGTGTACCTTTGACTGCATCTACTGCGAGTGCGGCTGGAATTCCGAACGGCGTGGTGATCGCCGCTTCAACCGCCGCGAGGAGGTGCGTGCACGGCTGGAGGAGGTCTTGACGCGGATGGTCGAGCAGGGTACGCCGCCCGATGTGATCACCTTTGCCGGCAACGGCGAACCGACGATGCACCCCGACTTTAAGGAGGTCATCGATGATACGATCGCGCTGCGCGACCGATTGGCTCCGACGGCGAAGATCTCGGTACTCTCGAACGCTACGCAACTGCATCGAACGGAGGTGGTTGCGGCGTTGCGACGGGTCGATAACAACATACTGAAGCTCGATTCGGCCTTCGATCGGACGGTGCGGCTGCTCAATAAACCGCAACAGCCGACCTACACGGTGGCGCAGACGGTCGAACGGCTCAAACAGTTCGAGGGGGCGTTTATCCTGCAGACGATGTTCCTGCGCGGCACATGCGCGGGCGAGCGGATCGACAACACGACCGAGGAGGAGCTTACGGCGTGGCTGGCACGCGTGGCCGAACTGCGCCCGAAGCAGGTGATGGTCTATTCGATCGACCGCGATACGCCCTGTCAGACCCTTGAAAAGGTATCGCGCGACGACCTGCAAAAGATCGCTGCGCGTGTCGAGGCCCTCGGCATCAGCTGCTCGGTGGCCTAAAACGGAGATTCCAATCTACTTTTTTAGCTCGTTCATTGCATCGCGCAACATCCGGATCGCAAAGGCCGTTGCGCGATCCATCACTTGTCCGCGATCCGTGCCGCAGAGGTGGTGTGCGGTGGTTGTGCCCTGCGGGGTCGCTACGGCGAACCACACCGTGCCGACGGGCTTTTCGGCCGATCCGCCGGTCGGGCCGGCGATGCCGGTGGTCGCTACGGCGTAGTCGGCACCCGTCGCCAAGCGTGCGCCGACGGCCATCTGGCGGGCACACTCTTCGCTCACGGCGCCGTACTTGGCCAGCGTCGCGGTCTGTACCCCCAAAAGACGCATCTTCGCCTCGTTTGAGTAGGTGGTAAGGCCGGCCAAGAAGTAGGCCGAAGCCCCCGCCATCGCGGTAAACTTGCTGCTGATGCGGCCGCCCGTGCAGCTCTCGGCGACGGCCAAAGTCTGCCCTCGCTCGATCAGCTTTTGGTGAATCTGCTCCTCGATGGTCGCCGTCTCGAACCCTACAATATAGTCGGGAATGAGCCGCTGCAGCACGGCAAAACGGCGTTCGATCTCCTCGCTTACGCGCTCACCCTCGACCTCGTAGGCCGAGAGGCGCAACCGCACGATCCCCGCCGAGGGGAGGTAGGCCAACTTGAGATAGGTGGGCAGCTCCTCCTCCCACCGTTCGATCCGCTTGGCCAAGATCGACTCGGCCAACCCCGCCGTAATAAGTGTGCGGTGGACGATCTGCCGCAGCGCGAAGTGCGCTTTGAGGCGCGGCATCACCTCGTCCTGCATCAGATGCTCCATCTCGTAGGGAACCCCGGGCAGCGATACGATCACCCGCCCCGCATCCTCGAACCACATCCCGGGTGCCGTGCCGTGGGCGTTGTGGAGCACCGTGCAGCAGACGGGCACCTCGGCCTGCGAACGGTTCAGCGCGTTGAACTCGATTCCGCGCTCGGTGAGCATCTGCTCGACATGGGCGGCGACCGCCTCGTCGTAGCGCATCGCGCTGTGGAAGAGCGCGGCGAGGGTCTTTTTGGTGATGTCGTCCTTCGTGGGGCCGAGGCCGCCCGTCAGGATGATCACCTGCGACTGCTCCTCGGCGCGACGGATCGTCTGCTTGATCTCCTCCGCATCGTCGCCGATCGAGCACTTCTCGTGGACGACAATCCCCGCCGCGTTGAGGTGCTTGGCGATGGATACGGAGTTCGTATCGACGATCTGACCGATCAGGATCTCGTCGCCGATGGTAATGATTGTTGCAGTCATAGATGGATGAATTTAATTATTCTCTTTCGGCTCTTCCGATGTGGGTATCAAGGCCGTGCAGACCTCCTTCAGGAGCTGCGGACCGTTGAAGACCAGCCCCGAGTGCAGCTGCACGAGGTCGGCGCCCGCATCGAGCATCGCCCGCACATCGTCGGGGGTCATCATACCGCCCGAGCCGATCAGCGGATAGGTGCCGCCCGAGCGGGCGTGGATGCGGCGGATGATCTCGATCGAACGCGCCGTGAGCGAGCGGCCGCTGATGCGCCCCTTGCCCCATCGCTTGGGGAGCGTGGCGGGCAGTTGGTGCGAACCGTTCGTAGCAACAATGCCGTCGAGCGGCGTTTCGATCAGGATGTCGGTCAGGCGGTCGATCTCCTCGTCTGTGAGATCGGGCGAGATTTTGATTAGGATCGGACGATATTGGTTCTGGCCGCGACGGAAGTCGAAGAGCGGCTCCAATAGGGCGCGTACATACTCCTCGGCGCGGACGATCTGTTCGTCTTGGATATCGTCGCCGCTGATGTTGATCGTGAAGTAGTCGGCATACTGATAGAGGTTGCGGAAGAGCTTCAGCACATCGCGCGGAGCCTCCTCGGGGGGCGTTTCGGCGTTGCTGCCCAAGTTGCACCCGACAACCACCCCCTCGTGCTTGCGGCGCAGGTGGCGGATGGCGGTCTGCAATCCCTGATTCGGCTCACCCGTGCGGTGCAGAATGCCCGAGCGATCCTTCAGACGGAAAGCACGCGGCGTGGGGTTGCCCGACTGCGGATTGGGGGTCAGCGTTCCCACCTCGACAAAACCGAAACCCATCGCCCCCAGCTCGTTGCAGATCTCGCCGTTGCGGTCGATGCCGGCTGCCGCACCGATCGGGTTGCGGAACTTCACGCCGAAGACCTCCCGTTCGAGTGCCGCGTGCTCGACGGCGCAACAGCGACCGAGCAGCCAGCGACCAAACGGCATCGCCCCGACCAAACGCAACAGCCCGACCGCAGTGCGGTGGGCACGCTCATACGAGAGGGTGAAGAGCAACGGGCGTATCAGATGCTTGAACATACAGCGCAAAGGTACTAAAAATATTCCAATCTTAACCGATATTGGTCACGAAACGCCTCGAATCGTTCGGGGTGTGCCTTGAGCAGGGCACTCTCCGCCGTGATGTCGTAGTGTGTGTCGATCGTTTCGATCAGCTCCTCCCACGCAATCGGACGCGGTGCAGGGGGGGGGACCTCCTGCGGGTACCACGCCCCGATCGGGAGGTGAAAAAAGTCGGCCACGGCTCGCAGGGCGATCGCCGAGGCGTTCGCCTTGCCCTGCGCCGTATAGCCCGCCACATGGGGCGTGGCGAGGGCGGCGCGACGGAGCACCTCGGGGTGGAGCTGCGGCTCTCCCTCCCACACATCGAGCGCGAAGGGGTGATTGGATTCGAGCAAAGCCTCCTGATCGACGACCGCTCCGCGTGCGGCGTTCAAAATCCACGCCGAGGGCTTCATACGGCCGATCAGCTTGCCGGAGCAGAGGTGGTAGGTCGTGCGGTCGAGCGGCGTATGGAAGGTGAGGATATCGGCCGCCTCGGCCACCTCTTCGATCGGACGGAAACCGAGCCGTTCGCGCTCCTCACGCGGCGGATCGCAGCAGATGAGGCGGAATCCCCACTGCTCGGCATACGCCTTGACGAGCCACCCCACATTCCCGACACCCACCACGCCCAGCGTGCGCTCCGAGGGGTGCCACCCCTCCTTGCGGGCGATCTGCGCCAAGACGGCGGCAACCCACTGCAAGACCCCGCGTGCATTGCAACCGGCGGCCGTGACGACCCGAATGCCGTTCGCCTCGCACCACGCGCGGTCGATGTGGTCGTAGCCGATCGTCGCCGTGACGACGAGCCGCACCGACGAACCGGCAAGGAGCCGCTCGTCACACTGTGTGCGGGTGCGCACCACAAGGGCATCGGCCGTGCGCACCACTTCGCGCGTAATGGCACTGCCGTTGCAGGTGATCACCTCGGCGTAGGGGCTTAACGCCTCGGCCAAGAAGGGGATCGCGCTGTCGATTACGAGGGTAGGGTGGGGGAAATTCATCGCTTCGTCTGCTTTTCGTCGCACAAATATAGAGAAAATATATTTTTTTTGTAACTTTGTCCGATGGTTTTCCCTTATAACAGGCACTTTAGATGGCAGATACTCACTTTGACCCCGATGGCGTGGGGATAGATAGCGGCACCTACTTCGGGATGCCCTTCCGACCCGAGGAGGCGGATTTGGTGCTGATCTCGGCACCGTGGGATGTCACCGTGTCGTACGGCGCGGGGACGGCCTATGCCCCCGATGCACTGATCGAGGCCTCGACCCAGCTCGACTTCTACGATCCGGCAGCCCCCGATGCGTGGCGGCGCGGGATCGCAACGGCCGACATCGACTACTCGCTGCACGAACACTCGCAGCGGCTGCGCCAAGATGCCCGCCGCGTGATCGAGCACCTCGAGCGGGGCGGCGTGACGGGCGACGACCGCGTGGTGCGGAAGATTCGCCGCGTGAACGAGGGCTCGGCGGTGCTGAACGCCACGATCCGCGAGCAGGCCGACCATTGGCTTGCGCAGGGGAAACGGGTCGGCTTGGTCGGCGGTGACCACTCGACCCCGCTGGGGCTGATCGCCGCCCTCGGTGAGCGACACAAGGGCTTCGGCATCCTCCACATCGACGCCCACTGCGATCTGCGCGAGGCCTACGAGGGTTTCACCTACTCGCACGCCTCGATCATGTACAATGTGCTGCAGGAGGTGCCCGCCGTCGAGCGGATCGTGCAGGTGGCCGTGCGCGACTTCAGCGCGGCCGAACGCTACACGGCCGAGCAGTCGGGGCGCGTGGTGCAGTACGACGATCACCGCCTGATGCAGGCGGCAATGGAGGGCGCATCGTGGCGCGAGGTGGCCGATCGGATCGTGGCCGAGCTGCCCGACGAGGTCTATGTGAGCTTCGACATCGACGGCCTCGACATCGCCTACTGCCCCCACACGGGAACCCCCGTCCCGGGTGGTTTGAGCTATAACCAAGCCATCTACCTCTTGCAGCGCGTGGTCGATAGCGGTCGCCGCATCATCGGCTTCGATGTGGTCGAGGTCTGCGCGGCCGAGGGGGATAAGACCGATGTGGCGGTTGGTGCCCGCATCTTGTGGAAGTTGTGCGGTCAGACGCTGCGCCGATAGGGTGAAACAAACAGTATGATAAAGAGCATGAAACGAATACTTATATATATATGCTTCGCGCTGGCCGTAGTCGGCTGCTCGAAGCAGAACAAGGGGGGCAGCAGCTCCGCCCGCCTCAAGAGCGATACCGACTCGGTGGCCTACATCATCGGCCTCAATGTCGGGCAGAACTTGATCCGGATGGACTCCACGCTCAATGTGGCGGCTCTCTGTGAGGGCATCCGCGATGTCTTCCGCGAGAAGACACGCCTTACCGACGAGGAGGCCGAGGCCTACTTCCTGCGCTATATGAACTACATTCTGCCCGAGCAGGCACGCGCCTACGAGGAGCAGTTCTTGGCCGATATGGCGGCCGACGACCGCACGCTGGTACGCACGAAGACGGGCGTGACCTACACGATCGACCGCATCGGCGATCAGAATCGCATCCCCTCGTCGTCGCGCGACAGCCTGCATCTGCTCCTCCGCATCGCCTCGACCGACGGGCGCGAGCTCTACTCGTCGTACGAGCGGGGCGATACGCTGCGCCTCACGCTGAACGAGCTGCGTGCGGGTCTTCAGGAGAGCGTGAAGCTGATCGGCGAGGGGGGTAAACTCCGCTCGTGGATCCCTTCGTCGCTGGCCTACGGTGCCGATGGCTCGGAGGAGTTCGGCGTGCAGGCCAACTCGACCGCCTGCTACGAGATCGAGCTGGTGAAGCTCGATACCTACTCGGAGTGGAATCGTCGTCGTAATTTACGCCGATAGATGGCGGATTTCATAATTATTTTATACCTTTGCAACGCGAAAAATAACTCAAAAACAGCATAGAAAATGAAAAAAATGATTTTTGCCGCAGCTATGGCTGTGGTTATGTGCGCCTGCGGTGGTAACAACGGCGACACGAAATTGGTAGCCGGCGGCTCCTCGCAGATGGATACGCTGTCGTACGCTACGGGTGCCAACTTGGCCTACACCTTCGATCAGCGTTTCGGTCACATCCCCTTCGACTCGAAGGTGGTCGTGAAGGGTATCGAGGAGTCGGCTTTGGGCAAGGCCAAGCAGTCGCACGACGACGCTGTGGAGCTGCTGGGCGACTACTTCCAGACGAAGCTGCAGCCGCGTCTGCAGAAGGTTCAGACGCAGCGTGCCGAGCAGGACAGCATCCGTTTGGCGCAGGGCGACTCGACGAAGGTAGAGTACCCGCGTGCCGATGAATCGTTGTTCGAGAGCGAGGAGGAGCGCGAGTCGTTGTCGTATGCCCTCGGTCAGGATGTAGGCGAGAGCCTCCGTTCGCTGCCCTACACGCTGCAACTGAAGTGGGTGCTCAAGGGCTTCACCGAGGCTACGGACGGCAATGCCGAGTTTGACAATCAGCAGGCAATTCAGCACCTGCAGCAGTTCTTTATGGTGACGATGCCGGCCGCCAACAAGAAGGCTTCGGAGGAGTGGCTCGCCAAGATGGAGAAGAAGGGCACGAAGACCGAGTCGGGTCTGATCTACAAGGTGATCGAGGCCGGTGACGAGAGCGTGAAGGCGGTGAATGATGCCGATGTGGTGAAGGTGCACTACACGGGTCGTCTGCAGGATGGCAAGGTGTTCGACACCTCGATCTTCGCAAACCGCTCGAAGCAGCAGCAGGAGCAGATGATCGAGCAGCAGTGCGCCCAGTCGGCCTATATGCAGTATCAGAAGCCCTTCAAGCAGCTGACCAAGGAGGAGCAGAAGAGCGTGCGCGAGCAGGTGATGGAGGAGCTGACGAAGACCGAGCCGATCGAGTTCGCGCTGAATCAGGTGATCCCGGGCTGGACCGAGGGTATGAAGCTCGTCGGCAAGGGCGGCAAGATCAAGCTGTGGATTCCGTCGGAGTTGGCTTATGGTCAGCGCGGTGCCGGTCGTGACATCCTGCCCAATATGGCACTCGAGTTCGAGGTGGAGCTGATTGATGTGACGGTTAAGGAGCCGGAGCTGAAGATGGTTCCGAAGGACGAAGAGAGAGCGAGGAAAAGTTCGTAATTCAAAATTTAGAATTCAAAATTCAAAATTAGGCTGCGCGGTAGAGATGCCGCGCAGCTTTTTTTTGCGGGAGGGGCAGGAAGGCTGGGAAGGCTGGGAGAACTGGGAGAACTGGGAAGACTGGGAGAACTGGGAGAAATTCCCGAAATTCCCAGAACTCCCGAAACTCTCAGAATTCCCAGCCCTCCCAGTCCTCTCATTTACACAAAAAAAACGAAGAAAAACCCAAAAAGATCACGCAGTTACAGATTTTTTTTGTAACTTGCGCCGAAATTACACATAAAAACTCACTAATAAATTTTTACAATTATGAATTCAGTTTTACGTAAACTGCTGTGGATGTGCGCATTCGTGCTGATGGGTGCTGCATTTACGGCTTGTTCCGACGATGAAACGAGCTTGGAACCGATCGTTCCCGAACTCTCGGTAACGGCGGAGGGTGTTACTTGGAATTCGGGTAAGATCACCGTTCAGGCCAACAACATCGTTGAGTACTACTACCTCGTACAGGAGGCAAGTGCCGCAGCTCCTTCGGAGCAGGCTGTCGTTGCCGGTGGTGTGAAGGTTCAGGGCCCTGCTGCTACGACGATGCAGGAGATCAAGGGCTTGGATGTGCAGACGAACTACACGGTCTATGTAGCCGGTTTCTGCGCTCACCGCAACCTCGACTACACCCCCGTTCCCTACGGTCAGGTGGTTAGCGCCAACTTCACGACCCCGTACTACCACGAGGAGGTGACGATGCTTGATGTCTATGCCGACGGTTTCAAGGCGCATGTCAAGGTGCCTGAGGAGGTAAAGAGCGGCAGTGCCGTTGTGAAGTGGGGCGTGACGAACTCGGTGATCTACAACTATCAGGGTCAGTCGGAGGCCGCCTTCACGACGCTCCATGACAACTACTACAAGCTGGCTATCCTGACCGAGGATACGGTGCTCGACATCAACGAGGAGACTCGTTTGGCCAACGGTATCGCAGATGATTGGGATCCGAGCTATATTACCTATTTCTGGGAGTTCATCGCTCCGGGTGAGCCCCTCTATCTGATCCTCTGCAAGTACACTTGGGCCGAAAGCGAGTGGGGCTGGGGCGAAGGCTGGTACAACAGCGGCTTCGACGAGACGGCTTACCAAAATGCGATGATGGACTATATGTGGGGCTTTACGGATGAGGCTCCCGATGAGTCGCAGTACTGGACCGAGGGTGCTTGGCATCACAAGATCGCCATCAAGACGACCGAGCCCGCTCCTTATGAGGAGAACTGTAAGGTGAATGTGACGAGCCTCACGCCGACCAACGCGCTGGTTTCGTTCGTTCCGACCGAGAACTGCTTCAGCTACACGCTGATGATGATGGACGATGCGATGTACGAGCAGGTTCTCGACATCCTCGATGGCGACGAGTCGTTGCTGCAGTGGTTCACCACTTCGTATGTTGGTATGATGCTGGGTGGCTCGATGACCTTCTACGGTACGGAGATGCCGCCGATGATCGACCTCGCATCGTACTTCTACGGTGTTGCTCCGGGTATGAAGTACCACTTCTTGGTTGTTTCGATGGACGGTAAGTACGAGGAGGACGAGTACGGCGATATGATGCCGGTAATGAACCCGATGAAGCAGAACTTCTCGCACGAGATTCTGACGATGCCCGACTACAAGCTCGATCCTTGCGAGATCACGGTTACCGGTCTTGAGCCGACTTCGCCGTGGACGGTTCGCTTCAATGTGAAGAACACGGGTAAGGAGCCGATGGTTGCCGGTTCGTTCGCTATGAACTATGTACGCGACTTCGAGCTTGAGCTTTCGTATGGTTCGACCTACACGCAGCTCTGCCAAGACAACTACGACTACGGTTATGCTTACTTCAACGAGGCCGAGCTGGAGCTGATCAACTCGCCCGAGGGTTATGTAATGGAATTTGATTCGCGTGAGAACGCACAGTCGCGTCTGGCTGTCTTGGGCTTCAACTCGGAGGGTCGTCCGAGCAACCCCGATTCGGAGGATTGCATCGGTTGGGCAGATGCTTGGTCGGGTATTCAGCCCGATGCCGAGCGCATTGAGTCGGATTACTTCACCTCGCTTGTAGGTTCGTGGACGGCTACGGCTACGATCCAGTACAAGGCGTACAATTACGAAACATGGTCGTATGAAACGAAGACGGCCGAGATGAGCTCGAGTGTAACGATCGGTGATTCGGAGATTCCTGCCGAGCTGACTGACGAGGTTTACCAGATCTTCGCCGATGCCGGTGTATCGAAGGAGCAGACCGATGCTTACTTTGCCGAGCTGAAGGAGCAGAACGACAACTTCAACGCTCGTACGCGCGGTCAGAACCGCATCCTCTGCACGGGTTGGGGCTTCGACCAGAACTTCATCAAGAACCCGAACTACAAGTATTCGGCTATGCGTACCGCTACGCCGTGGGATCTGTTCATCAACAACGAGGGTTACAGCGCATCGTCGACCGACATCCTCTTCTACGAGTTCGGTCCGAAGTGGTTCCTGCAGGTTGATAACGCTCAGAACCTCTTTGTTCCGGTGAATGTGAACCGTATGGCTCCGCTCACGAGCTGGGTTGACAGTCAGGAGTATTACCTCACATCGGGTAACTACGATGCCGGTATCGCCGACTACACGGTAGTTGATGAGGCCGATATGGACGATGTGTCGAAGTGGCCGAACATTCCGGTTGAGGTATCGGAGGATGGCAACACCGTCACGCTGAAGTCGCGCACCGTAACGACCGACACGGGCGAGGAGGTTGTACTCTACCCGACGGTTGTTTACAACTCGCAGTGGTACGGTCTTACCTTCTACAACACGGCCGTTATCTCGGAGGTTGTGCTGACGCGCAACACGACCGCTGCTACCGAGGAATCGGTTGATGTAGCCGCTGTTCGTGCACACGCCAAGGCTGCTGCCGATCAGAACGCTCTGAAGGTGAAGGAGAACGGTAAGTTCGCCCCGATGAAGAACATGCTGAATGGTCGCACGCCGTTCGTGAAGAAGGAGGGTCAGAAGCAGATCACCTTCCAGAAGATCGACAAGACGGCCGTGACGCCCGAGCAGTTCAAGGCGAACCTCTTGAAGCTCCGTCAGGGTAAGCTCGAGAACCGTAAGTAATTGCACTTAAATCCCGCAATCGAGGAGTTCCCGCGAGGGGACTCCTCCTTGCGGTTTTTTCTGAAGACCAATGGCTCACGGTGAGCCAAGATGCTGAAAACTATGAAAAAACTACTGAGTCTTATGACGCTGCTCGTGGCGACACTGTCGCTTCAGGCGCAACAACTCCCCGATGTGAAGGTGGAGAACGCACAGGGCAAGATCGTCTCGGTGCGCGAGATCGCCGGCGGTAAGCCGATGATCATCTCCTACTGGTCGATCGCCTGCAAGCCCTGTATTCAGGAGCTGAACGCCATCAACGACGCCCTCGAAGAGTGGCGCGAGGAGGCTGACTTCGTGGTCGTGGCCGTCTCGACCGACGACGCCCGTCTGAAGGCTGCCGCCAAGTCGATGGCCGCCGCTCGCGGTTGGGATTTCGTCTGCCTCTTCGACGACAACCAAACGCTCAAGCGTGCAATGAATGTATCGCTCACGCCGCAAGCCTTTGTGGTCGATGGCGAGGGTAAGATCGTTCACTCGCACTCGGGCTATGTGCCGGGCAGCGAGGAGGAGCTCTTCGAGGAGATTCTGAAGCTGAAGGAAAAGAAGAAGTAGGCGATGAAACAGTTAGCTCTTATTTTCGCGGCATTCGCCTTTGTGGCCAATGCTTCGGCGCAGATCAAGATCGGTAAGGGTCAGTTGGCCGGCAGCTTCGAGTCGAACTCGATCTACTATGTCGAGGACTCGAAACTGGATAACGAGGGGGTCGATCTCGACGACTTCGGTACGCACAACTACCTCAAGTTGGACTATACGCTCGGTAAGTTCTCGGCCGGTGTGCAGGCGGATGCCTATCTGCCCGTGCTGCGCGGCTACGACATCACGACGGGCAACGAGTTTGTGCTCTCGTCGAAGTATATCCGGTGGCAGGACAAACAGTTCGAGGTGCTCCTCGGCGATGTCTATGATCAGGTGGGTAACGGTTTGATCTTCCGCTCGTTCGAGGATCGTCAGTTGGGTCTGAACAACGGTTTGGAGGGTGCACGCGGTATCGTGCGCCTCGGTGATTTCGTGCAGGTGAAGGCGATGTTTGGTCGTCCGCGCCTCTATACGAAGTATGCCGATGCGACGGTGGCCGTCGGCGATGTGAGCCTCTCGCTTTCGGAGCTGCTCGGGATGGACGAATCGCTGCTCTCGGTCGAGGGTAGCTATGTGAACCGCAACCAGAGCCTCACCAAGGACGAGTATATGGACTTCTCGGAGATCGGCCTCACGGATCGCAACCTCGGCCTCTACTCGGGGCGTGTGAACTTCGCCCACAAGTGGCTCTCGCTGCGTGCCGAGTACGCCGCGAAGGGGAAGGATATGCCCCTCCCGACCTCGATCGAGGCCACGAAGGGTTCGGCCTTGCTTGGCGAGGTGGGTATCAACCACGGCTCGTTCAGTATGATGGGTACCTTCCGCCGTTTGGAGCGAATGGGTACGCGCATCTCGCTCTACGATCAGGGTACGGGCAATACGCTCAACTACCTCCCCGCCCTCACGCGCCAATATACCTATATGTTGGCCAATTTGGAGCCCTATCAGGTCAATACCGAGGGTGAGGTCGGCGGTCAGGTCGATATGAACTACTCGCTGCGCAGCAAGGAGAACCGCTACCGCTACTGGAACTTCCACCTCAACTTCTCGTCGTTCTATACGCTCGAGGATTGGCAGTCGGCTACGGGTGACCGCGAGCTGCTGTGGTGTGACATCAACTTCGATGTCGAGCGCCAGTGGAACCGCAAGCTGAAGACCGCGTTCCTCTTCTCGCGTCAGGAGTGGAACCCCGAGTACGGCTTCGCCGAGAAGACCTATGTGTCGAATATCTTTGTGGCCGATGTCACCTACAAGTTCAACCGCAAGAAGTCGTTGCGTGCCGAGGTACAGTACCTCCTCTCGAACGACTACGAGGGCGACTGGGTGGCCGGACTCGTGGAGTTCAGCCTCGCACCGCACTGGAGCTTCTTCCTGAGCGATATGTACAACCTCGGCGAGACCGATATGAACTACTATAACGGCGGTTTGAGTTACACGCACAGCCGCACACGCGCACAGTTGAGCTTCGGCCGCAACCGCGCAGGTTACATCTGCTCGGGTGGTGTCTGCCGCTTCTCGCCCGCCTATACGGGTGTCAATCTGATGCTGACCACTTCGTTCTAACTTAACAAAAGTCGATAAAAAAAGATGAAACAAAAGAGATTTTTTGCCGCGCTTGCGGCCTTTGCACTCCTTGCGGGCGGCTGCTCGAGCGGCGGTTCGGATGACAAGTCGGATCCCACTCCTACGCCCGAAGAGGTTAATTTGGTGCTGACGGCTACGCCGACCGAGATCACGGCCGACGGTACGGATGCCGCTACGCTGAAGCTCACGGCCGACGGCGTAGAGGTTGCTGCCGGTCGCTATCAGATCTACAATGCACAGAATCAGGTCGTAAGCACCACCTTCACGACCAAAGAGGCGGGTATCTACTCGTTCTATGCCGTCTATAACAAGCAGCAGTCGAACACGGTGACGGTTACGGCCAAGGCGGTCGATAACCCCCAGCCGGAGCCTACGCCGACCCCGGGCGATCAGACCCTGCCTGCCGACCCGAAGCCCGAGAGCACGAACTTCGTTCGTCGCGTGATGCTGACCCAGTTCACGGGTCTGTGGTGCGGTTACTGCCCCTTTATGATCAACGCCATCAACGAGGCATTGACGGATCAAACGCTGGCTTCGAAGGTGGTTTGGACGGCTGCACACAGCCAAGAGGAGAAGAGCGACCCGACCTACTGTCCGGTGGCGCTGTATGCTGTTTTTGGTATTGGCAGTTTCCCGACAGCAATGGCTGATATGGCCACGACGATGTCGAATTCGAGTGCTTCGGCTGTGACGAAGTTGCTCAATGAAGCCTATTCGCGCGTCAATGCACGCGGCGGTATTGCTGCCGCCTCGTCGTACGACAGCGCATCGCGCACCCTGACGGTGACGGCCGAGGTGAAGGCTGCCGAGAAGCGTCAATTCCGTATCGGTCTTTGGGTGCTTGAGGATGGCATCGTGGCCAAGCAGTCGAACTACGGTGCCCCGGGTGACTGGTCGGCATTTGTTCACAACGACTGTATCCGCCAGTGTGACAGCTCGGCCGAAAATAACCACACGGGTTACGACTTGGGTGATTTGGATGCCGGTGCAACGGCAACCAAGACTTTCTCGTTCACGCTGCGCGACGGGCTGAAGGCCGAGAACTGCCGTGTGGCACTCTTCATCACCACCCCCGAGGTGTCGGGTAGCAGCAAGGCTTGGCGCGTGAACAATGTGATCACGATGCCGCTCACGGGCCAAAGCGCATACCAATACGCAGAGTAAGGCTTCGTTATAAGCACGAAAAAGAAGTTGTATAACAAGGTGATTTCTGCGTTACGCTCGCCCTCAAAATGCTCATTTACGCTCGGTAAACTCCGCTTTTTCGGGCTTCGCAAGCCTTGAAATCCCTCTTGTTATACAACTTCCAATAGCAGAGGCTGTCGCAATAGAACTTGTTGGACAGCCTCTTTTTCGTGCCTATGGCGAAGCAATTCAAAATTATTTTTTGATCGGTCTCGCAGAACTCCCAGTATTCCCAGCACTCCCAACAAAAGTTTTGAATTCGGAGCTATTTATCGAGCTACCGCTCAATAAACAGCTCCATAAGGTAGGCCTTGATGAAGGCATCGAGGTCGCCATCCATCACCGCCTCGACGGCCGAGGTTTGAACACCCGTGCGATGATCCTTCACGCGGCGGTCGTCGAAGACATAGGAGCGGATCTGCGACCCCCACTCGATACGCTTCTTCGTCGCCTCGAGTGCCTGCTGCGTCGCCATACGCTTGTCCAACTCGCGCTGGTAGAGCTTCGATTTGAGGATGCGCATCGCATTCTCGCGGTTCATCAGCTGTGAACGGGTCTCCATATTCTCGATCAGGTACTCGATCGGCTCGCCCGTGTCGGCATCCTTGCCGTGATAGCGCAGGCGGACGGCCGTCTCGACCTTATTGACATTCTGCCCGCCGGCACCCGACGAGCGGAAGGTGTCCCACTCGATATCCGACGGATTGACCGTGATCTCGATCGTGTCGTCGATCGCCGGCGATACGAAGACCGAGGCGAAGGTGGTTTGTCGTTTGTTGTTGGCGTTGAAGGGCGAGAGGCGCACCATACGGTGCACGCCGTTCTCGCTCTTGAGGTAGCCGTAGGCGTAGTCGCCCTCGAACTCGAGCGTGCAGCTCTTTACGCCCACCTCGTCGCCTGCTTGGAAGTCGAGCACACGCACCTTGTAACCGTGTGCCTCACCCCAACGCTGATACATACGCATCAGCATCGAAGCCCAGTCGAGCGCCTCGGTACCCCCCGCGCCGGCGTTGATGTCGAGGATCGCGCCGAGCTTATCCTCCTCGGAGCGGAGCATATTCTTCAGCTCGAGCTGCTCGACCTCCTCCACGGTTGTCGTGTAGGCGGCCTCCATCTCCTCGTCGCTCATCACCCCCTCGTGCACGAAGTCGGGCATCAACAGCAGATCCTCGACCGCCTTGGCGATGCGGTCGTAGCTCTCGACCCACTCCTTGATCGCGGCCACCTTGCGCAGCTGCTCACGGGCGCGGTCGGGTTGCTCCCAAAAGTCGGGCTCTTGGGTCTTCTCCTCTTCGTTGCGAAGATCGATGCGCTTCTGCTCGATCTCGAGGCAACGCTCCAGTTCGGCACGCCGCCCCTCGAGGGCTTTCAGTTGTTCGGGTGTGATCATCGTTTACAGGTCAATATCGAGTTTGTGGGCGGCAAAATTGAGTATCAGCTCCGTCGAACCCTCCTCGCCCAAACGGGAGGTGTTCAGCGTGAGGTCGTAGGTCGCAGCCTCGCCCCAACGGTGTGCCGAATAGTAGTTGTAGTAGCGGGCACGCTGCGTGTCGAATCGCTCGATCAGTCGTCGTGCCTCCTCCTCCGAGCAACCCGTGCGTACGGTGATGCGGTTGATGCGATCCTCCGTGTCGGCCGTCAGGAAGAGATTGACCGACAGCGGGTGGTCGCGCAGAATGTAGTCGGCGCAACGCCCGACGAAGATGCACGACTCGCGCTCGGCGATCCGGCGGATCACATCGCTCTGAATCTTGAAGAGCGAATCGTTCGAGAGCGGGTCGCTCGTCGCATAGTAGTTGCCCGAGAGGGGCGTGCGGAAGAAACCGACGAGCGACGAGAGGCCGCCCTTGCGCTCCTGCTCGTCGGCACGCTCGAAGTGCTCGATGCTGAAACCGCTCTCCTCGGCGGCCAAGCTGATCAGCTCCTTGTCGTAAAGACGGATGCCGAGTCGGCGGGCAATGCGTTCGCCGATCGTCTTGCCGCCGCTGCCGAATTGGCGGCCGATGTTGATTACAAAGTGCTTCGACATAGCGTTTATGCGATTTTTGCGCGGAATCTCCGCAGTTCACGAACGAGTAAAACAAAGGTGACGATCGTAGCCAACAGATCCGAGGTGGGCAGGGCGCACCATACACCCCAGCTCCCCTCCAGTGCGAAGTGCTCGAAGAGGGGCGGCAGCGCGAGCAGTGCCGGCATCAGGAACAGCAGTTGGCGTGAGAGTGAGAGGAAGATCGCCTTCGGTGCCATACCGAGGCTCTGGAAGAAGTTGGTCGCCACCATTTGGAAACCAACGAGCGGGAAGACCATAAACGAGAGGCGCATACCCGTCACGGCCAAGCCGATCAGCTCCTCGTCGGTCGTGAAGAGCTGCACCAAGAGGCGCGGCGCACACTCGCCGAGCAGGAAGGCTCCCGTTGCCACGATCACCGCTCCGTAGATCGTCAGGCGCAGGACACGCAGCACGCGGTCGAACTGCCGCGCACCGTAGTTGTAGCCCGCGATGGGCTGCATTCCCTGATTCAACCCCATCACGATCATCACGAAGAGAAAGGCGATACGGTTCGTAATGCCGTAGGCACCGATCATCAGGTCGCCGCCATACTCCTTGAAGCTGCGGTTGATGAGGACGGTGATGAAACAGGCTGCCAAATTCATCAGGAAGGGGGCCATGCCGATGGAGAGGATGTTATCGACAATCTTGCGTTGCAGGCGGTAAATGCCCCGACGGAAGTGGAGGAGTTCGTTTTTGTTGGAAAGGATGTGTAGCTGCCAACCGAGGGTCACGACCTGCGCCAAGACCGTGGCAACGGCCGCACCGCGAATGCCCCAGCCGAACCAAAAGATGAAGATCGGAGCGAGCACGGCGTTCAGAATCACCGTGATAATGGTGGCGTACATCGATTTGCTCGGATGGCCTGCGGCGCGTAGTACGGCATTCAGACCCAAATACATGTGCGTTACGACATTACCCAAGAGGATTACCTCCATAAACTCGCGTGCGTAGGGCAGGGTAGCCTCACTCGCCCCGAAGAAATAGAGCACCGGATCGAGGAAGGCGAGCATAACGACGGCAAACACCACGCCGATAATGGTGTTGAGTACCACGACATTGCCCAACACCTGTTTGGCGGTGTCGTAGTCGCGCTGCCCGAGCCGCATCGAGATCAGGGTCGATGCACCGACACCCACCATCGCACCAAAGGCGGCCGAGAGGTTCATCAGCGGAAAGGTCAGAGCCAACCCCGAGATCGCCAACGGCCCGCATCCCTGTCCGATAAAGATGCTGTCCACCATATTGTAGAGCGACGAGGCGGTCATTGCGATAATGGCCGGCACGGAGTATTGCACCAAGAGCTTGCGAATCCGCTCGGTGCCGAGTTCGAGTGCGGCCGATTTAAGTTCTGCCATAATTTTAGCCAAAAAGGGGGAATGCACTCCCCCAATTTTGAATTTTTAATTTTGAATTCTGAATTTGGGAATAGGATCTACTCCAATTCCCAATCCGTTCCGTCCTTGCGATCCTTTACGCGGATGCCGGCGGCGGCCAAGCCGTCGCGGATGCGATCCGAAGCGGCCCAATCCTTCGCGGCGCGTACCTTCAGACGCTCCTCCAAGAGCATCTCGACGAGCGGCGTGACGCGGTCGCGCCCCGAAGCGGCGGTTGCCTTCTCATCCTTCAGACCGAGCACCTCGAAGGCGTAGCGGTGGAAGGTCTGCTGCAACGCCTCGATATCGGCGGCGGTCAGCTGCTCCTTGCCCTCGACGGCCGAGTTGATCGTGCGTACCCAGTCGAACATCGCCGAGATGACCATCGGCGAGTTCAGATCGTCGGCCATCGCCTCCGCGCAACGCTTCTCGAGGTCGGCTACATCGACCGACGACGACGAGGCGGGCTTGATCTTGCCGATCGCCTCGATCCCCTTCATCAGACGATCCAGCCCCTTCTCGGCGGCCTGCAACGCCTCGTTCGAGAAGTCGAGCGTCGAGCGGTAGTGTGCCTGAAGGACGAAGAAACGGATCGTCATCGGCGAGTAGGCCTGCGCCAAGAGTTGGTGCGAACCGGTGAAGAGCTCCTCCAAGGTGATGAAGTTGCCGAGCGATTTGCCCATCTTCTGACCGTTGATCGTGATCATATTGTTGTGCACCCAGTAGCGTGCCGAATCGTGCCCCATTGCGGCGGTCGATTGGGCGATCTCGCACTCGTGGTGGGGGAACATCAGATCCATGCCGCCACCGTGGATATCAAACTGCTCGCCGAGGTATTTGCAGCTCATCGCCGAGCACTCCATATGCCACCCGGGGAAACCGTCGCTCCACGGCGAGGGCCAGCGCATGATGTGTTCGGGCGAGGCCTTCTTCCAGAGCGCGAAGTCGAACGAGTGGTGCTTGTCGCTCTGACCGTCCAGCTCGCGCGTGTTGAGGACGATATCGTCGAGGTTGCGCCCCGACAGACGGCCGTAGTGGTGCTTTTTGTTATAGGCCTCGACATCGAAATAGACCGAACCGTTCGAGATGTAGGCAAACCCTGCATCGAGGATGCGCTTCACGAACTCGATCTGCTCGATGATGTGCCCCGAGGCGTGCGGCTCGATCGAGGGCGAGAGGACATTCATCGACTCCATCGCGCGACGATACCGCTCCGTGTAGTAGTGGGCCACCTCCATCGGCTCCAACTGCTCGAGGCGTGCCTTCTTGGCGATCTTATCCTCGCCCTCGTCGGCATCGTGCTCGAGGTGGCCGACATCGGTGATGTTGCGCACATAGCGCACCTTGTAACCGAGCGACTGCAGGTAGCGGAAGAGCAGGTCGAAAGTGACCGCCGGACGGGCGTGTCCCAAGTGAGGGTCGCCATAGACCGTCGGGCCGCAGACATACATACCGACGCGACCCTCGGTCAGGGGCTGAAACTCCTCCTTGCGGCGGGTCAGCGTATTGTAAAGCGAAAAATTCGTCTTCATAGGGTTATGTGGGTTTTTTGTGTTCTCTTTGCAAATGTAGTAAAAAATCGGGACAAACGGTTACCGGTCGAGCGGCTGCGGTTCGTCGGGGGCCTGCAGCAGGTTCTCCTCCGCCACGCCCAACGAGCGGTAGTAGGCGTTCAGCTCGTTCACGATGCCGTAGCGACGGGCATACGAGGCGAGCAGATAGGCCTCCTCCAGCTCGGCGATGCGATCGTCCAACTCGGCATTGATCATCGTCTCCTGAACGCCCTCGAATTGGATGTAGTAGTCGATCCACTCCTTGAGGTTGGCCACATACTCGCGCATCAGGGCATCGCCCTTTGCGTTGGCCGTCGGATCACCCAGCGCACCGGCGGCGTAGTAGGCCTCCAAGAAGGGGTAGGTGTTGGCATCGGTGAAGCGGATCTGTGTCGTCGGCAGTCGCTCCAAGCCCAAGTCGAGCAGCTCGACCGCCTCCGTTACGCGATCCTCGGCCAAGAGCGCCTTCGCCACGCGGGCAAAGGCCTGACGGGTCTGTGCCGCACCGAGGTTGTACTGGATGAAGTGATCGACATAGACATCGGGATCGGCAAGGTTGCCGTAACGATAGACATCGCGCAGCAGCGGAGCGGCGTAGTCGGGGTCGATGCGGCCGACCTCCCACACGCTTTTGACGGGCGTACGGATCGGAACAAATCGGTAGGCATAGCCGTCGAACTGGAGGTAGTCGATCAGCCCGAAGTCCTGCATAATGTAGGTCTGCGTGAGGTAGATCGGGCGGTTCCAGTCGAAGTTGGCCAGCAGATCGAGCAACATCAGCTTGTTCTTGTCGAGCGACGAGGGGCGCAGCTCCATATAGATCGTATCGACCATTCGGTCACGATCCTTCTCGGCGACGATCCCCGAGGCGATCGCGTTCTCCTTATTCACCGGCAGGGCGATCTGTCTTGTCGGGATGAAGTCCGTGTAGGTACCATCGACGAGCTTGAGCTGCGAGGCGCGGTCGTCGCTGAGGATGAACTGCATCACCTCCTTGATATTGACCGGACGGTCGATCATCTCCTTGATCGGCACCCAGTCGTTCATATAGGTATATTTGCGTTGCGGCAACGAGAAGGGGACACCCGCCGCCTCGTTCGCCTTGGTCTTCATCTCGTCGATGTACCACGCGCCGCCCAAGTACGAAGTGTTCATGATGCGGACATCGGGGCGGACATTGTAAACCTCCTGATTGTTCCAAAGCGGGAAGGTGTCGTTGTCGCCGTAGTTCAGGATGATCGAGTTCGGGAGGGTCGATTGCAGGTAGTTCCACCCGATATCGCGTGCCATATAGCGACCCGAACGGTCGTGGTCGTCCCAGTTCTCGGCGGCCAAGAGGGTCGGCACCCCGAGTGAGAGCACCGTAGCCGCAACGGCTACCCACTTCGTATCGCGGCGCACGATCCACGCGAAGAACTCGCGCAGTGCCAAGACACCCAACCCCAACCAGATCGAGAAGGCGTAGAACGAACCGGCATAGACATAGTCGCGCTCGCGCGGTTCGCCCGGCGAGGAGTTGAAATAGACCACCAGTGCCACACCGGTCATAATAAAGAGCCACATCACGATCGAGAAGTTGCGCTGATCGCGGTGCATCTGATAGACCAAACCGATCAACCCCAACAAGAAGGGGAGGAAGTAGTAGGTGTTGCGTGCCTTGTTCTCGGCCAGCTCGCGCGGCAGGTTCTCCTGCGGCCCGAGGTAGGCCTCGTCGATGAAGCGGATGCCCGATAGCCAGTTGCCGTCGGTGATGGTCGAACCGGTGGGCTGAATATCGCTCTGACGACCGACGAAATTCCACAAGAAATAACGCCAGTACATGTAGTTGAGCTGGTAGGTGAAGAAGTAGTTGAGGTTCTCGAGGAAGGTCGGCTCGACGATCGTCTGCGGGCCGTAGCCGTCGTCATAGACCACCTTGCGTCCGAAATCGAGCACCTCCTCGCGGATCGGACGACCCGCCTCGTCGCGTACCACTTCGTCCGCTTCGTCGCGCACGACCTCCGTCTTGGTGCGGTAGGCCGACCACTGCTTATACTCCTGCTCCTTCGTGTTGTAGTTCCACATACGGGGGAAGAGGTGCATAAACTGCGGCGGATAGGTGTAACCCGTGATCGTCTTGCCCGCCTTGTACTTCCCCTCCTCGTCGAGGTAGTAGTTCGTCCGCTCGGTGTAGCCCTCGGGCGGAGCCGAGAAGTAGGGGCCGTAGAGGAGCGGGCGGTTGCCGTACTGATCGCGGTTCAGGAACGAGAGCAACGCGTGGGGATTATTCGGGTTGTTCGAGTTCATCGGCGGGTTGGCCGCAGCACGGATCGTGACCGTGGCGTAGGACGAGAAGCCCACGAGGATCATCGTCAGCGAGAGGCAGATGATGTTCCATACGCGCTTGCCGCGTTGGTGCGTGCGCCACGAGAGGTAGCCGCATCCGCCGATCAGTGCGAGGGCGAAGAGAGCCATGCCGAGATTGACGGGCAGCCCCAACGAATTGACAAAGAAGAGGTCGATCATCGCCCCGACATAGACCGTGTAGGGGATGATGATGCCGTTGATCACCAGGAGGATCGCGCCGGCAATCAGCGTCGAGTAGAGCATCCCGCGCCAAGTCACCTGCTTCGTCTTACGGAAGTAGTAGATGAAGACCAGTGCGGGGATCGTCAGCAGGTTCAGGATGTGCACGCCGATCGAGAGTCCCATCAGGTAGGCGATCAGTATGATCCAACGCGCCGCACGGGGGCTGTCGGCCTCCTCCTCCCACTTCAACATCAGCCACACGACCAGTGCCGTGAACATCGACGAGAGGGCATAGACCTCGCCCTCGATGGCCGAGAACCAAAAGGTGTCGGTGAAGGTGTAGGCCAACGCGCCGACCGCACCCGAACCGAGGATCGCCCAGCAGTTGGTGGCATTGAGCCGACCGCCGTTGCGCTCCACGAGGCGGCGGGCAAGGTGCGTGATCGTCCAGAAGAGGAACAAGATGCAGAAGGCGCTGGCCAAGGCGTTCATCGCATTGACCGCCATCGCCACATAGTCGGGCGAGGGGGCAAAGAGGGTCGCCAAGCGAGCCAAGAGCATAAAGAGGGGGGCACCGGGCGGGTGGCCGACCTCGAGCTTATAGGAGGTGGCGATAAACTCCGAGCAGTCCCACAAGCTCGACACAGGCTCCATCGTCAGCAGATAGACCACCGCCGCGATTGCGAAGACGCCCCACCCGACAAGGTTGTTCAATCGTTTGAATTGTTGTATCATATTTGTTCGATGCTTATTTTCCAATCTGCAAAGATACACAATAAACGCGGAACGGCCAATCTTATTATCCCGAAAAAGGGGGTATTTATACGCTTTTTGATTGCGACACCGAAAAAACGGTCAGCATTTGGCTTTCAGCTTTTGGCTGGCGCGACCTAAAGCTGGGAATGCTGGGAGGGCTGGGAATGCTGGGAGAACTGCGAGGTAGGATAAAAATCTTTATCCTCCTTCCTCTTTGCTCTTTCCTCTTTCCTCTCTCCTCTCGTTACGCTATCCGCAACCTCACCCCCGCCTTGCGGTCGCTCTCGATGCGGAGCGTACGGCCGGCGGTGAGCTTGCCGTCGATGATGAGCTGCGCCATCGGTGCCTCGATCTGCTCCGTGAGGGTGCGTTTCAGTGCCCGCGCTCCGTATCGCTCGGTGTAGCCCATCGCCGCCAACCGCTCCTCGGCTCCGGCCGTGATGCGGAGCGTGTAGCCCAGCGCTCGGGCGCGATGCTTCAGCCCCGCCAACTCCAAACGGATGATCGCTGCAATCTCCTGCCGCCCGAGCGGACGGAAGAGCACCACCTCGTCGATGCGGTTCAGCAGCTCGGGGGCGAAGGTGCGCTCCAACGCCTTGCGGTAGGTTGCATCGGTGGCCGCTTGGCGTTGATCGCGCTGCGAGGGGGAGGTGTAGCCTACCTGCACGCTGCGCTCGGTCGCCTCGCGCGAACCGACATTGGAGGTCATCACGAGGATCGTATTCCGAAAATCGACTTTGCGCCCCGCACCGTCGGTCAGATGCCCCTCGTCGAGGAGCTGCAGGAGCGTATGGAAGAGGTCGGGGTGCGCCTTCTCGATCTCGTCGAAGAGGACGACGGCGTAGGGGCGACGGCGTACCGCCTCGGTGAGCTGACCACCCTCGCCGTACCCCACATACCCGGGCGGCGAACCGATCAGTCGGGCGATGCTGTGTGGCTCGCTGTACTCGCTCATATCGAGGCGGATCAACCCCCGCTCCTCGTCGAAGAGCCAATTCGCCAACTCTTTGGCCAAGAGGGTTTTGCCGACACCCGTCGGCCCGACGAAGAGGAACGATCCGATCGGACGGTTCGCCTCCTTCAATCCGGCGCGGGCGCGAAGAATCGCACGGGCGATGCTGCGCACAGCCTCCTGCTGTCCGATGATGCGGCGCGTGAGGTGGCTCTCCAAGCTGCGCAGGCGGTGCTGCTCCTGCGTGGCGATGCGCTCGATCGGGATCCCCGTCAGGGCGGTCATCACCTGCTCGATGTGGGCGCGGGTCACCTCCTCGCCGCCGCCTGTTGTCCCCGCCTCGTCCAGCAGGTCGATCGCCTTGTCGGGGAAGTGCCGATCCGACTGGTAGCGGTCGGTCAGCTCGACACAGGCACGCAACGCCTCATCGGTGTAGCGTACGCCGTGGTGCGCCTCGTAGTGCGGGGCGATCTGGCGCAGGATCGTGAGCGTCGCATCGGTCGAGGTCGGCTCGATCATCACGCGACGAAACCGCCGCTCCAAGGCCGAGTCGCGCTCGATGTGGGTGCGGTACTCGTCGAGGGTCGTGGCGCCGATCGTCTGCAGCTCGCCACGCGCCAAAGCGGGCTTGAGGATGTTGGCCGTATCGAGTGCCCCCTGCGTGGCACCCGCACCGACGATCGTGTGGATCTCGTCGATGAAGAGGATCGTATCGCGGTCGCGCTGCAGCTCCTCGAGGAGTTGCTGCATTCGCTCCTCGAACTCGCCGCGATACTTCGTGCCGGCAACAAGGGTCGTCATGTCGAGCGAGAAGAGCCGCTTCTCGCGCAGCGCGGCGGGTACCGTTCCCTCTGCGATGCGGCGTGCCAACCCCTCGACAACGGCCGTCTTGCCGACCCCCGCCTCGCCGATCAAGATCGGGTTGTTCTTCTTGCGACGGGCGAGAATCTGCACCACCCGCTCGATCTCCCGTTCGCGCCCGACGACGGGGTCGATCGCTCCCGATCGGGCGGCAGCCGTCAGATCACGACCGAAGCGGTCGAGGAGTTGCGGGGCGCGTTTCGGTGCGGGCGATTCGTGTTGCAGGTCGATGAGACGCACCTCGATCTCGGGGCGGCGCGTAGGATTCTCTCCCACGCGACGGATCGCCTCGCCCAATTGTTCGGCCGTCAGGCGGTAGCGGGGGAGGAGTTGGGCGGTGTAGGTGGTCGGATCGGAGGTCACCTCCCACAATGCGTGGGCACTCGATACGCTCTGCGAACCGCTGTATTTGGCGCAGAGCCGATTGGCGAATTGGCGGAAAAACAGCTCCGGATCCTCTGCCGAAGCGGCTGTATCGGCGGGATTTGTTACAGCCTGTTCGATGCGCAGGCGCAGCTGATAAAGCTCCCACGCCTCGAGCCGTTCGGAGAGCAACTGGTAGGCCAACGAACCCTCCTCGCGGAGCAACTCGAGCATAAAATGGTCCTTCAAGGCGTGCTTGATGCCGGCTTTGGCGGCGTTGAACGCTGTGCGGGCGATGATTCCCTCAAGCGTCTTGGAAAGTTTCACTTGCATAATCGTCCATCAAAATCGTGTTCGCCGCAAGAACGCAAACGGACAAGAAAATAGTATATTCGGTGGATGGAAATACAAAATGTGGAATTTTGAATTTTCATTTCTAATTTTTCTTTGTACCTTTGTCTATTGATCTGTTTTTTGACGAACTATAATACCCAACAACGATGAACAAATCGCAACTTGTCGAGGCGATTGCACTCGAAACGAACCTCCCGAAAGTCGAGATCCGTAAGGCGATCGATGCGATGATCCATGTGGTCAATCAGTCGCTCCACGAGGGCGATCGGGTCACCCTCTCGGGGTTGGGCAGCTTCTCGGTACAACAGCAGCCCGAACGCATGGGTCGCAATCCGCGGACGGGTGCGCCGGTGCGTATTCCGCCCCACAAGAAGGTGAAGTTCAGTTCGTTGATGGATGTTGAATAAAACAATTGCTTATGCCGCAAATCTCAGAACGCGCCGAGCTGATGCCGGCCTCCCCGATTCGCCGCCTCTTCCCGTTGGCACAGGCTGCCAAGGCGCGCGGGGTGAAAGTCTATCATCTGAATATCGGTCAGCCCGATCTGCCGACCCCCGAAGTAGGGTTGGAGGCGGTGCGCAAGATCGATCGCACGATCCTCGAGTACAGCCCGAGTGACGGCTACCTCTCGCTGCGCGAGAAGTTAGTCGAATACTACAACCAGTACCAAATCAAGCTCACGCCCGATGACATCATCGTCACGACGGGCGGCTCGGAGGCGGTGCTCTTCGCCTTTATGTCGTGCCTCAGCCCGGGGGATGAGATCATCGTGCCTGAGCCGGCCTATGCCAACTATATGGCCTTCGCCATCTCGGCCGGTGCGACGATTCGCCCCGTTGTTTCGTCAATCGAGCAGGGGTTTGCGCTCCCCGATGTGGCCGAGTTCGAGAAGCTGATCAACCCCCGCACGCGCGGCATCCTGATCTGCAACCCCAACAACCCGACGGGCTACCTCTACACGCGCCGCGAGATGGAGCGCATCCGCGAGCTGGTCAAGAAACACGACCTGTTCCTCTTCTCCGACGAGGTTTATCGTGAATTTATCTACACCGGTTCGCCCTACATCTCGGCCTGTCACTTGGAGGGGATCGAGGAGCATGTCGTACTGATCGACTCCGTGTCGAAGCGCTACTCGGAGTGCGGCATCCGTATCGGTGCGCTGATCACGAAGAACCGCCGCGTGCATGATGCCGTGATGAAGTTCTGCCAAGCCCGCCTCTCGCCGCCGCTCTTGGGGCAGATCGTGGCCGAGGCCTCGATTGATGCGCCGCGCAGCTACTCGACGGAGGTCTATGAGGAGTATATCGAACGCCGTAAATGCTTGATCGACGGTCTGAACCGCATCCCGGGTGTCTATTCGCCGATCCCGATGGGAGCCTTCTATACGGTGGCTCGTCTGCCGGTAGAGGATAGCGACGACTTCTGCGAGTGGTGCCTCTCGGAGTTCGACTACGAGGGCGAGACGATCATGATGGCCCCCGCTTCGGGCTTCTACTCCGAACCGGAGTATGGCCGCAACGAGGTGCGCATCGCCTATGTGCTCAAGAAGGAGGATCTAGAGCGTGCACTTGTCGTGCTGGGCAAGGCGCTCGAGGCCTACAACAACCGCAAACGGTGATCTGTTGCTGCGAAAGAACCGACAAAATAACCAAAACAACCTAATACCGATGAAAAAACTATTTGTTACGCTGCTTGCAGCGGTTGCTGCGATGAGCCTCTCGGCGCAGCCCTATCCCTATCAGGATGCGAGCCTCTCGCACTTGGAGCGTGCCAAAGATTTGGTGAGCCGAATGACTTTGGAGGAGAAGATCGCACAGATGCAGAACGGTGCCCCCGCCATCGAACGACTGGGTGTACCGCAGTATGATTGGTGGAGCGAGGCGCTGCACGGCATCGCCCGCGCCGGTTTGGCTACGGTCTTCCCGCAGACGATCGGTATGGCCGCCTCGTTCGATGACGAGCTGGTCGAGCAGGTCTTCACGGCTACCTCGGACGAGGCACGCGCCAAGCACGCCGACTTCGTTAAGCGCGGTTCGCGCAAACGCTATCAGGGTCTGACGGTGTGGACGCCCAATATCAACATCTTCCGCGATCCGCGCTGGGGTCGTGGTCAGGAGACCTACGGCGAGGATCCCTACCTGACGACCTATATGGGTTTGGCCGTTGTGCGCGGTCTGCAGGGTGAGCCGAAGAACGGTTTTGACAAGCTCCACGCCTGCGCCAAGCACTACGCCGTGCACTCGGGTCCCGAGTGGAACCGTCACTCGTTCGATGCCAAGAATATCTCGCAGCGCGACCTGCAGGAGACCTATCTCCCCGCTTTCGAGGCACTGGTGAAGGCCGGTGTGAAGGAGGTGATGGGTGCCTACAACCGCTTCGAGGGGGAGCCGTGCAGCGCCAGCCGCTACCTGCTCGATACGCTCCTGCGCCAGCAGTGGGGCTACAAGGGGATTGTCGTATCGGACTGCGGTGCGATCCGCGACTTCTACGGTAAGGGTCGCCACGAGACGCACGCCGATGCCGCCGTTGCCTCGGCCGATGCCGTGAAGGCGGGTTGCGATATCGAGTGCGGCAGCAGCTACGCCGCTTTGGGTGAGGCCGTGAAGCGGGGACTGATCACCGAGGAGGAGATCGACCGCGCCGTAACGCGCCTGATGGAGGCTCGCTTCTCGCTCGGCCTGTTCGAGAAGGAGGATCCCTTCAATATTCCCTATTCGGTGGTCGATAGCAAGGAGCACCGCGCACTGGCCAAGCGGATGGCACTAGAGAGCTTTGTGCTGCTGCAGAACCGTGGTAACCTGCTGCCGCTCAACCGTTCGGAGAAGATCGCCGTTGTCGGCCCGAATGCCGATAACGAGGTGATGCAGTGGGGTAATTACAACGGTACGCCCTCCTACACGATCACCCTTTTGGAGGGTATCTTGGCGCAGAAGTCCGCCTCGCAGGTGGTCTATGAGCCGTTGTGCGGCCACACGGACGAGGTGACCTTCCACTCGCTCATCGCGCAGTGCAAGAGCGGTGACAAGGCGGGTCTTGCGGCTTCGTACTGGAATAATCTCGATATGAGCGGTCTGCCAGTGGCTACCGAGCAGCTGACCCACCCGATCCGTTTCGATGTATCGGGCAATACGGTCGTAGCGGCCGGTGTCAATTTGGTCGGTTTCTCGGCGCGTTACGAGGGTACTTTCGCACCCGTACGCGACGGCAAAGCGGTCTTCCGTCTGATGACCAACGAGCAGGTGAAGATCTGGGTCAATGGCGAGCAGGTGGCCGAGAAGGTCAATATCAAGAACAAGGCTTCGGTCTATGAGTTCGACTACAAGGCCGGTGAGGAGTACCGGCTGAAGATGGAGTACGCGGGCGTTCGCAAGCGCACCGATGCCACGCTGCAACTGGACTTCGCCGAGGCGGCTCCGCAGGATATGGAGGCCTTCTTGAAGCGTATCGAGGATGTCGATGTGGTGATCTTCGCCGGCGGTATCTCGCCCCAGTTGGAGGGTGAGGAGATGGCCGTGAACGCCGAGGGCTTCCGTGGCGGTGACCGCGAAACGATCGAGCTGCCGAAGATTCAGCGTGAGACGATCGAGGCATTGCACGAGGCGGGCAAGAAGATCGTTTTGGTGAACTTCTCGGGCTCGGCCATCGCGCTGGAGCCGGAGGCGGTACACTGCGATGCCATCCTGCAGGCGTGGTACCCGGGTCAGGAGGGTGGTTCGGCACTGGCCGATGTGATCTTTGGCGTGGAGGCTCCGCAGGGTAAACTCCCCGTCACCTTCTACCGCAATACGGAGCAGCTGCCCGACTTCGAGGACTACAACATGAAGGGGCACACCTACCGCTACTTCGAGGGCGATCCGCTCTTCCGCTTTGGCCACGGTTTGAGCTACACGAACTTCTTCTACGGCTACCTGAAGGCCAACCGCACGACACTGCGCAAGGGTCAGTCGATCTTCGTGACGGTGCCTGTGGGCAATGTCGGCGGCCGCAAGGGTACGGAGGTCGTACAGCTCTACCTGCAACGACCGGCCGACACGGAGGGCCCGAAGCAGGCACTGCGCGGCTATCGTCGCGTGACGCTCGAGAAGGGGCAGACCGAGTTTGTGATCTTCGAGCTCAAGTACGACGACTTCGCGTGGTTCAACCCTGCGACCAGCCGTATGGAGCCGCAGAAGGGTAAGTACATCATCCGCGTAGGCGGCAACTCGGATATGGAGAGCCAGCGGAAGTTGCACATTATCTTAAAATAAACTATCTTGAAGTTGTCTAACAAGGTGATTTCTGCGTTACGCTCGTGCTCAAAATGCTCACATACGCCGAGTATGCTCCGCTTTTTCGCACTTCGCAAGCCTTAAAATCCCGCTTGTTATACAACTTCTAAAACTTGGGGCTGTCGTAATACAGCTTGTTAGACAGACCCAAGTTTATGGCCTCATAGTTCAAGGGATAGAACGAGGGTTTCCTAAACCCTAAATTCGCGTTCGAGTCGCGGTGGGGCTACAAAACAGCAGGAGATTTGTAACCATTGGCGTTATGGAGTCAATCAAAGAACTTTTTAAGATAGGAAACGGCCCGTCGTCGAGTCATACGATGGGGCCGAAGCGGGCAGCCGAGCAGTTTGCGCTGCGCTGCTCGAATGTCGATAGCTACCGCGTCACCCTCTACGGGTCGCTGGCGGCAACGGGTCGCGGTCACCTCACCGATCGGGCGATCCTTACGGTCTTGGAGCCGATCGCGCCGACCGAGATCTGCTGGAAGGCGGATGTCGTACTGCCGTTCCACCCCAACGGTATGCTCTTCGAGGGGCTGAAGGGGGGCGAGGTGATCGACAGTTGGACGATCTACAGCACGGGCGGCGGTGCGCTCGAGAACGAGGAGACGAAGGCCGAGGCTGCTCCCGATATCTATTCGATGTCAACCATCGAGGAGATCAAGGAGTGGTGCCGCAACGAGGGTAAAACCTTTTGGGAGTATGTCGAGGAGTGCGAAGGCCCCGAGATTTGGGACTACCTCGATCGGGTTTGGACGGTGATGTGCGAGACGATTCAGCGCGGTCTGAACAACGACGGTGTGCTGCCCGGCGGGCTGAAGGTGGCGCGTAAGGCGAGCACCTACTATGTCAAATCGAAGAGCTACACCGGCTCGCTCGCTTCGCGTGCCTGCATCTACGCCTACGCGCTGGCTGTAGCCGAGGAGAACGCCTCGGGCGGTGAGGTCGTGACGGCCCCCACCTGCGGTTCGAGCGGCGTACTGCCGGCGGTGATCTACCACCTCTCGACCTCACGCGACTTCCTGCGCATCCGCATCCTGCGTGCTTTGGCCACGGCGGGACTGTTTGGTAATGTCGTGAAGACCAATTCCTCGATCTCGGGTGCGGCGGTCGGTTGTCAGGGCGAGATCGGCGTAGCGTGTGCCATGGCGGCTGCGGCGGCGTGTCAGCTCTTTGGCGGTACCCCCTCGCAGATCGAATATGCGGCCGAGATGGGCTTGGAGCACCACTTGGGGCTTACCTGCGACCCCGTCTGCGGCTTGGTACAGGTGCCCTGCATCGAGCGCAACGCCATTGCGGCGGCGCGTGCCTTGGATGCCAACACCTACGCAACGCTCTCCGACGGACAGCATTTGGTCACCTTCGACAAGGTGGTCGAGGTGATGAACGAAACGGGCACGAACCTCCCGAGCCTCTACCGCGAGACCTCGGAGGGCGGCTTGGCGAAGAATTATCATAAGTAGCACACATCGCAAGAGCCTGCGCCGATGGATATTGTTTCGTTCCGCGAGTTTTGCCTCTCGCTGCCCGAGGTGGAGGAGTGCCTCCCCTTCGATGAGGAGACGCTGGTCTTCAAGGTGGCGGGGCGGATGTTTGCCGTGGTGGGGTTGGATAACCCGATCGGTTTTGTCGTGAAGTGCGACCCCGACCGCGCCATCGAGCTGCGCGATCGCTACCCGCAGGTGAAGGCGGCCTTTCACTTCAACAAACGGCACTGGAACAGCCTGCGCTTCGAGGGCAGTATGTCGGATCGGCAGTTGGAGCAGGAGATTCGCCACTCCTATCTGCTCGTCGTGCAGCAGAATGTGACACCGAAGGCGCGGCGGCTGGAACTACTTGAACAAATTGAAAAGGAGGGAATTATAGACAATGCGGAGCGTTTCTGACGCTCCGTTTTTCGTCTTATCGGTCGATGCTTTGCAGGTAGCGATCCGTCAGGCGCGAGATGGCGTAGTCGCCGAGCGCAGCCTCGTCGATCGTGAGCAGCTCGTCGCCGACGGGGAGCTGCTCGACCTCGATCAGGTGGAAGGTAGCGTGGATCCGCTGGTGCGAAAGCTGATGCCGAGGCATTGCAGTCGAGCGAATCACGCGGTACGGACGATCGCCCATCAATCGGCGGAACGGCTCGTCGGCAACAACGGTCGTGAGCGATGAGGGGGTAGCGCACTCGATCAGCGGAAACTCGTACAGCCCCTGCCAAATATCCCCCTCGCGGCGGCGATGGAGGAGCGTGTGACGACCATCGGTGAGGTGGAGGTAGTGGAAGTAACGATCGCGCAGCTTGGTGCGCCCCTGCTTGACGGGGCGTTCGGCGACCGTGCCGGCGGCGTGTGCAAGGCAGCGATCGGCGAGCGGACAGCGTGCGCAGTCGGGCTTTTGCGGGGTGCATTGGATCGCGCCGAAGTCCATCATCGCCTGATTGTAGGCGGCGGCGTGGCGTTTGTCGAGGAGCGATTGCGCCAACTCGGCGAAGGCCTTGCGGCCAGCACCCGTGTCGATCGGGGTGGCGAGGTCGAAGAGACGCGCCAAGAGGCGATAGACATTGCCATCGACCACGGCCGTCGGGCGGTCGAAGGCGATCGAAGCGATAGCGGCGGCGGTGTAGTCACCCACGCCGCGCAGCGTGCGCAGCGCATCGAATGTATCGGGAAAAGTACCGCCGAATGCCTCGACCACCTGACGGGCGGCGGCGTGCAGGTTGCGGGCACGGCTGTAGTAGCCCAACCCCTGCCACAGCTTCAACACCTCGTCCTCCGTAGCGGCGGCGAGGTCGGCGACGGTGGGATAGCAGGCGACGAATCGCTCGTAGTAGGCGCGCCCCTGCTCGACACGGGTCTGCTGGAGGATCACCTCCGAGAGCCAGATGTGATAGGGATCGCGTGTCGCACGCCACGGCAGTTCGCGCCCGTGGGCGGCATACCACGCCAAGAGCGGCTCTGCAAACGACGACGACATAGCTGTTCGGGTTGGATGGAGCGGAACGAACGGGGCGGATTTAGTGGTGCTTCGTCACCTCTTGGATGCCCATCTCGCGGTAGGTGGTGGCCAGCTCCTCGCTTCGGTCGCTGATCACGAGCAGTTTATCGCCCACCGACAGCTCCGTGTTGCCCTGTGGAACGAAGTAGTCCCCGTCGCGGCAGATCATCACGACGAGCGTATTCTCGGGGAGCGTGATCTCCTTCAGTGTGCGACCCGATGCGAGCATCGCCTTGCCCACCTCGACCTCGGTCAGTGCCGAGCTGATGTCATCCTGCAGATTGACCGCAAACGAGGCCTCCTTCTCGGTGTAGGCCAAGCCCAAGACATTGGCCATGCCGCTCACGGTCGTTCCCTGTACCAAAAGCGAGATGATCGTCGAGAGGAAGACCACATTGAACAACAAGTCGGCCTGCTCCAACTCGGCGATGAGCGGATAGGTGGCGAAGAGGATCGGCACGGCACCGCGCAGACCGACCCACGAGATGTAGAGGCGTGCTTTGGTCGTGAATTTACGGAACGGCACGAGGCAGAGCAACACCGAAACGGGACGAGCGACGACGATCATCAACAGACCGACCAAGCCGCCCAAGATCAGCACCTCGGGCTGCAGCAGCTCGCGCGTATTGACCAAAAGACCCAGTATGAGGAACATCACGATCTGCATCAACCAAGTGAAACCGTCGAAGAAGACCGTGAGCGTATGTTTCTGCGTGATGCGGTTGTTGCCCACCACCAAACCGGCAATATAGACGGCCAAGTAGCCGTTGCCGTGGATGAAGTTCGTGAACGAGAACGAGAAGAAGATGAAGGCCAGCAGCAACACCGAGTAGAGCGAGGTGTTTTGCAGGTTGATCTTGTTGATCGACCAAACCGTCAGGCGACCGATCAGATAGCCCATCAGCGCACCCACGGTGAGCTGTACGACAAGGTAGAAGATGTTGGCACCGACCCCCGTATTACCCGTTTGCGAGAGGATCGAGATCATCAGCAGCGTCAGCATGTAGGCCATCGGGTCGTTCGATCCACTCTCCAACTCCAAGAGCGGGCGGAGGTTCTCCTTCAACCCCTGCTTCTTCGAGCGCAGGATCGAGAAGACCGATGCCGAGTCGGTCGAGGAC